>NZ_JAAMPA010000002.1:704406-1056610 GCF_011758655.1 Modestobacter marinus | reverse complement strand
TCCGGCCGCTGCTGTCCTCGGTCGCCCGGGTGCCCGGCG
This sequence comes from Modestobacter marinus, assembly GCF_011758655.1. Classification (NCBI taxonomy): domain Bacteria; kingdom Bacillati; phylum Actinomycetota; class Actinomycetes; order Geodermatophilales; family Geodermatophilaceae; genus Modestobacter; species Modestobacter marinus. The sequence continues at coordinate 1,056,571 of NZ_JAAMPA010000002.1, read as the reverse complement.
AGCAGCTGCAGCTGGGCCCGAAGGCGGCGGGGGAGTGGCTGCGGGCGCTGGGCTTCGCCGACCCCGACGGCGCGCTGCGGCACCTCACCGCGCTCACCGGTGGGCTGAGCCGGTCGGCGTCGATGCAGCGCTACCTGCTGCCGGTGCTGCTGCAGACCTTCGCGTCCTGCGCCGACCCCGACGCCGGCCTGCTGGCCTACCGCAAGGTCAGCGAGGCGCTGGGCAACGACCAGTGGTTCCTGCGGCTGCTGCGGGACGAGCCAGGGCCACGCCGCCGAGCGGCTGGCCGTGCTTGCTCGGTCGAGCCAGTACGTCGCCGGCCTGCTGACCCGCACGCCGGAGGCGATGCGGATCCTGGCCGACGACGCGCAGCTGGAGCCGCGCAGCGCCGAGGCGCTCACCTCGGCGTGGCGGCAGGCGGTGGCCCGGGCCGACAACCCGAGCGCCGGTGTCCAGGTGCTGCGGTCGCTGCGCCGCCAGGAGCTGCTGCGGATCGCCTGCGCCGACCGCTCGGCCGTCGACGTGTTCCGGGTCGGCCAGGCCCTCTACGACGTCGCGGTGGCCACGCTGCGCGCCGGTCTGGACGCCGCCGTGCGCAGCTGGGCCGCCGAGACCGGGCTGGCGGTGGAACGACGTCCCGGTCGACGTGGCGGTCATCGGGATGGGCCGGCTGGGCGGCGCCGGAGATGGGCTACGGCTCGGACCGCCGACGTCCCTGTTCGTGCACCGTCGTCGCCGGGCGGGGACGAGGGGCGGGCCACCTCGGCCGCCACCGCCATCGCGCACGCGCTGCGCCGGCTGCTGAGCGAACCCCGCGCCCGACCCGGCCCTTCGAGGTGGACGCCAACCTGCGCCCCGAGGGCGGCAGGGCGCGATTGTCGCGGAGCCTGCAGCGCCTTCGCCGAGTACTACGAGCGACTGGGTGTCCACCTGGGAGGTGCAGGCCCTGCTGCGTGCCGAGCGGTGGGCCGGCGACGAGGCGCTGGGCCGGGAGTTCGTCGCCCTCGGTCGACCCGCTCCGGTACCCGGCGAGGGGCTGTCGGCCGAGCAGGTGGCCGAGATCCGCCGGGTCAAGGCCCGGGTGGACAGCGAGCGGCTGCCCCGGGGCGCCGACCCGGCCACGCACACCAAGCTGGGCCGGGGCGGGCTGGCCGACGTGGAGTGGACCGCGCAGCTGCTGCAGCTCCAGCACGCCGCGGCGCACCCGGGGCTGCGGGTCACCGGCACGGTGCCGGCCCTGGCCGCGCTGGCGGAGGCGGGCCTGCTGGAACCGAGCAGCGGGACGCGCTGCGGGCGGCGTGGGAGCTGGCCAGCCGGGCGCGCAACGCCGTCTTCCTGGTCCGGGGCCGGCCGGGTGACCAGCTGCCCCGGCAGGGGCTGGAGCTGAGCGGGGTGGCCCGGGCCTGCGGGTACGGGCCGGAGACCGACGCCGGGCAGTTCCTGGACGAGTACGGCGGGTCACCCGGCACGCGCGCACGGTCGTGGAGCACGTCTTCTACGGCCGGACCGACGAGGGCTGAGCACTCCGGCCGCGAGGGCCCGGGCGGGGAGCCGCCCGTCGGCCGGGCCGAGCGGCTGGACGCCCGGCGGGCGGGGCGGTCGGTTGAGCACGACCGGTCCCGGGCACCATCGACCGGTGCCCACCGATGAGAGCCCGGTCCCCGTGTCCGACGACCCCGCCGACGTGACCGACGCCCGGGTGCGCGAGGAGCCCCCGGCCGACGAGCCGACGGCGACCATCACGCCCTATCGGGACGGCCCGCTGATCGTCCGCGGCGACTTCCGGCTGGTCGACACCGACGGCCAGGAGATCGACCCGGGCCGCCGGACGGTCGCGCTGTGCCGGTGCGGGAAGTCGGGGATCAAGCCCTTCTGCGACGGCACCCACAAGCGCGCCGGCTTCCACTCCGGCAGTGCGCCGTCCCGCCCCCGGCCGGCTGCCCGGCTGTTCCAGGAGGCCGGCCGCGAGTCCGACGACGGGCACCGGCCCCCGGCCTGAGCGGACGCCACCCCGGGGTCACGGTGCGTTCGCCGGCGGGCCACCTGCCGGCCGTCCGGGCGCACCAAGGTCATCGGAGACCCTGACCCGAACACCCGAGGTGGCCCGTGCTCCGTCGTCCGCTCCGTCCCGTCACCGCCGTGCTCTCCCTGGGCGCCCTGGCCCTGCTCGCCGCCGCGGGCCCCGCCGCCGCCGCCCCGCCGCGCACCTTCGCGCCGCTGGCCACCTTCGCGGTGACCGGCGAGGTGGCCGAGATCATCTCCGCCACGCCGGACGGGCGGACGGTCGTCTACACCGACTCCGAGCTCGGCCGGGTCGGGCTGGTCGACCTGAGCGACCCCAGCGCACCCCGCCAGCGCGGCGTGGTCGACGTGGGCGGCTCGCCGACCTCGGTGACCATCACGCCCAGCGCGCGGTACGCCCTGGTCGCGGTCGACACCACCACCGACCTGACCCGCCCCTCGGGTCACCTGGCGGTCGTCGACCTGCCGCGGCGCGCCGTCGTGCGCACCATCGACCTGAGCGGGCAGCCCGACTCGATCGACATCGGCCCCAGCGGCGTCTTCGCGGCCATCGCCATCGAGAACCAGCGCGACGAGGACATCGAGGTCGGCGACGTGGAGGGGGGCCTGCCGCAGCTGCCGGCCGGCTTCCTCTCCGTGGTCGACCTCCGTGGCCCGGTCGGCGCGTGGACCGTCGGCCGGGTCGAGCTGACCGGCCTGCCCGGCGCGCTGTTCGCCGCGGACCCGGAGCCGGAGTACGTCGACGTCGACGGCCGGGACATCGCCGCCGTCACCCTCCAGGAGAACAACGCCGTCGCGCTGGTCGACCTGGCCCGCCGCCGGGTGGTGAGCTCCTTCTCCGCCGGCACGGTCACCCGCGCCGACGCCGACACCGCCGACGACGACGTCGTCGCCTTCGACGACCCGCTGGTCGCACCCCGCGAGCCGGACACGGTGCAGTGGACGCTGCGCGGCAACCTGGTCACCGCCGACGAGGGTGACCTGGCCGAGGAGCCCAGCGGCGGCCGCGGCTGGACGGTGTTCGCCCAGGACGGCGCCGTGCTCTACAGCAGCGGCGGCTCCGCCGAGCGGGCGCTCGCCGCTGCCGGCGCGTACCCCGACGGGCGCAGCGACGACAAGGGCGCGGAGTTCGAGGGCGCCGAGGTGGCCCGCATCCGGGGCGTCGACTACACCTTCATCGGCGCCGAGCGCGGTGACGCCGTCCTGGTCTACGACACCGACCGGGACGCGGCCCCGGAGCTGCGCCAGGTGCTGCCCGTCGGAGACGCACCCGAGGGGCTGCTCGCCATCCCCTCGCGTGGCCTGTTCGTGACCAGCAACGAGGACGACGGCACCCTGTCGGTCTTCGGACTGCGCTGAGCGCAGGACCCCCTCGCCGCGGCGAGGGGGGTCCTGCCTCAGGCGGCGACCGGCTCGTCCCGGCGGAGGCCCGAGCGGCCGGCCTCCCACGCGCCGAGCAGGTGCTCGGCGGTCAGACCGTCCAGGGCCAGCGAGCACTGGGCGCCGAACAGGACGTCGGCGGCCAGCGACGGGTCCTCGGCGACCAGCGAGCCGCACATGTCGACCGACGCGATCTGCTCGTGCACCGCGTCGGCCTCCACGTGCTCGTCGTAGAAGACGCTGGTCCCCTCGCCGAACCCGAGGCGCCGCAGCCCGGAGGAGTACCGGCGGCTGGGCTCCGAGGAGGTCATCTCCACTGCGGTCAGGTGGCCCAGGCACGCCCCGCGGAACCGGCGGTGCAGCCCGAACAGCGACATGGTGTTGACCGAGGTGAACGCCACCGCGGGCGCGTCGTCCCAGAGCGCGCCGTAGCCGGTGTCCAGGCCGAGGTCGGCCATCATCCCGGCGAACAGCTGGCTGTGCATGCGCTCGGCCGACCCGCCGCCGTACTCGTCGGCCTGGATCTCCACCATCGCCGCCTTGGCCCGACCGCTGATCCGCGGGATGGCCCAGGTGTGCGGGTCGCCCTCCTTGAGGTGGTAGACCGACCGCAGCGTGAGGTACTCCCGCCACTGCTCGCGGGTGCCGTGCTTGGCCAGGTACCTCGACAGCGACGGCCCGTCGTCGGCGGCGATCACCGCGGTGAGCTGCTGGTCGACCGGCTCGTCGGTGACCTCGACCGGGGTGACCAGCTCCCGCAGCGCCGCGAGGTGCCGCTGCTCGAGCAGGGCACGCAGCCGCAGCAGCTCCGGGTCCCACTCCCAGGCGTCGTCCACCCCGTCGAAGCCGCGGTAGTGCAGCTCGTAGCAGATGGCGAGGGTCAGCTGGAGGTCGTCGTCGGTCAGCGGCTCGGTCGCCGACGCCGCCAGCCCCTCGGCGGCGGCGAGCGTGCGGGTGCTCAGGGTCGACCCGGCGAGGAGGTCCGCGCTCAGCGCGGCGCTGACGGGGCCCCGGGGCTTGGGTAGGCGCATGGGGTGGACCGTGCCCAGCCGGACGCCGTCCGGAACCTCCGAGAGCCGATGGGTCGTGTGCCATCTGCTGACGGACCCCGCACCTCCGGGGAGGTGCGGGGTCCGGGGCGCTGCGAGGTCAGACGTGCTCGTCGAAGGCGGAGGCCATCCGGGCCTGCTCCTCCAGCACCTCACCGATCCGGGCCTGGACGGCGTCCAGCTGGCCGATGATCTCCCCGGTGGTGTGGATGCCGTCGGCCACCGCCCGGCTGCTCGCCTGGATCCCGGCGATCTGGTCGGACACCCGCTGCGTGGCGTTGGCGGTCTCCCGGGCGAGGTCCTTGACCTCGCTGGCCACGACCGCGAAGCCCTTGCCCAGCTCGCCGGCGCGGGCCGCCTCGATCGTGGCGTTCAGCGCGAGCAGGTTGGTCTGGTCGGCGATGCCGGAGATGATCCGGATGACCTCGCCGACCGCTGCCGAGGCCTCGTCCAGCGCCTCGACCTCGCTGGTCATCGTGGACGCCTGGCTGACCGCGCTCTCGGCGACCCGGCCGGCGTCACCGGCGGCCTCGCGGAGCCGGGACACCGTGTCCAGCAGCTCGCGGGCGTTCTCGGCCGACTCCTCCGTGCGGCGCAGCACGTCCAGCCGCTGGGAGACCAGCTGCTGGACGTTGCGCAGCGCCGAGCGGCGGGACTCCGACAGCTCGATCGTCCTGGTGACGAAGAAGTCCATCGTGCCGATGACCCGGCCGCCGACCATCAGCGGGAAGCACACCCCGGACCTGACCCCGGCGCGCTGGGCCGCGGGGGCGCGGACGCAGTCGGTCATCTCGCCGATGTCGCGGACGAAGAAGAGGTCCCGGGACCGCCAGGTGCGCCCGGACAGGCCGACCCCCTCGGCGAAGCTCGCGGCCAGGGTGACCTTGCGGAACTCCTCACCGGCCGAACCGGACTCCTGCTGGAAGCGCAGCACCTTCGCGTTCTCGTCGAGTGCCCAGTAGGAGCCGTACGCCCAGCCGAAGGCCTCCCGCACGGTGTCCAGCGCGATCCGCAGGGCGGCCTGCTGGTCGCGGGCCGCGCTCAGCTCGGTGACGACCGTGGTGACCGCGACCCGGTCGTCGAGGGTCTCCTGCAGCTCGGCCCTGCCCAGCGCGGACCGGCGGGCGTGGGTGAGCAGGCGGCTCAGGGAGTCCCACTTGCCCTGGCGGGCACCGAAGAAGGGCAGCTCGCCGTCGTTGTAGTACTCGTAGAGCGCGACGACCCGGCCGCTCTCCACCAACGGCACGATGCACCCGGCGGTGGCGCCGGCGCTGGACGCTGCGGCCCAGCGCAGGCACTTCCGCGGGTCGCTGCCGGCGTCGGTCACCAGCGTCCTCTTGTTCCGGATCGCCTCGCCGCCGTAGCCGTCGGCGGCGGTCATCTGCAGCGCCTGGGCCCCGAACTGCGCGGCGATGGCGGGGGCCAGGGCACCGGACTCGTGGGTCAGCTGGAAGGTGCCGCCGTCGCCGGCCAGCCACACCCCGCCGTAGCCGATGCCGAGCTCCTGGACGAGCGTCTCGAGGATGAGCCGGTGCGCGTGGGCCTCGTCGGTGACGCCCTGCTCCAGCCGGGCGATCACGGCCTCCACCGCCTCGACGTCCCGGGGCATCTGCCCGGTGTCCATCGTGCTCGCGACCGGGGTGCTGGTGCGCCGCCTCATCCGTGTCCTCCATCGCCGGCCGTCGCCGGTCGGCGGGGACGCGACCGGCGTGCTGTGCTGCCCGGCCCCAGCAGCGGTCGGCGCAGTCCACCGAGGACATCGGCACGGCGGTGCGGCAGTTGAGCCGAGCGGGCAACCCGATCGTGCACCCCCGGTCGGCCGGCTCACTGCGGCGGCGGACGACTCGGCCACGGACGTTTGACGGCCCTGACAGTGGCAAGGGTCACAGGGCCAGGAGAACACGCGCGACCGGAACGGGGTCTGCCTCGTGAACACCTTCCTCGCACTCTCGTCCTCGCTGTTGCTGGGGGCCACCGGCCTGGTCGGCGGTGCCACCGCCGCCCCGCCGGCCGGACCACCCGCCCCGGTGCCACTCGCTGCCTCGCCGGCACCCCAGACCGCCCTCACCCCCGTGGGGACACCCAGCACCGGCCCGGTGCAGGCGGGGGACTTCCCGGCCGTGACCGGGCCGACGGCCCACCTGACCGACGTCCGGACGGCCCGGCACGACGGGTTCGACCGGGTGGTCCTGGAGTTCGCGGGCGACCGGGTCCCCAGCTACCGGGTGTCCTACGTCGAGCCGCCGATCACCGAGGACGGCTCCGGCGCCGAGGTCCCGGTGCCGGGTGCCGCGTTCCTGGAGGTCCGGGCCGCACCGGCCAGCGGCGTGGACCTGTCCGGCGACGAGCCCCGGGAGACCTACACCGGGCCCGACCGGGTCGCCCCGTCCGGGGACGGTGTCGTCACGGAGGTCGTCCGGACCGGCGACTTCGAGGGGCAGCTGGCCTGGACGATCGGGCTGCAGCAGCGCGTGCCCTTCGGCGTGGCGGTGCTCGAGGAGCCGACCCGGCTGGTCGTGGACGTGCTCCACGAGCCGGCGCAGGGGGTCGAGCCGATCGGGGCCGGGGACACCGCCGACTCCGTGGTCGCCGGCGCGGGCGCCCCGGTGGTGGTCACCGACGTCCGGCTGGGTGCCCACCCCGGGTTCGACCGGATCGTCTTCGAGGTCGCCGGTGAGGGGGAGGCCGGCTGGCGGATCGGCTACACCGACGACCCCCGGGCCCAGGGCTCGGGTGCGCCGATCGACGTCCCGGGGGAGGCCGTCCTCGGCATGACGCTGACCAACATCGTCCTGCCCGGCGACGCCCCGGCCGGTGTGCAGCCCTGGGACGGCCCCGACCGCCGGCAGCTGCCCGGGGCCTCGACCGTGCAGTCGCTGGTGGAGGACACCCTGTACGAGGGCCAGTACACCTTCTTCGCCGGGCTCGACGCCGAGCGGCCGTTCGCGGTCTCCCGGCTGTCCTCGCCGCAGCGGGTCGTCGTCGACGTGCTGGCCCAGGAGGGGCGGCCGCCGGTGGATCTCGGCAGCCGGTGCGAGCACCCCGACGGCTTCGCGCTGAGCTACCCGGGGTCGTGGTCGACCAACAGCGGTGACGTGCTGCCGCCCTGCTCGCGGTTCGCACCGGAGCCGTTCACGCTGGTCTCCGGGACCGACGTGCGGACGGCCCCGATCGCCGCGTCGGTGGAGCCGGTGCCCTACGACCGGGTGAGCGCGCCTGGTCAAGGCGCGGAGGAGAGCCGGAGCGGCACCATCGTCGACGGGCGGCAGGGCGTGCGGATCCAGCGCACCTCGAGCGGCGAGGGCCTGTGGCCGGAGGGCACCCCGGTCACCACCTACGCGATCGACCTGGGCGCGGACGGACCCGACGGCCCGGCCACGCTGGTGGTGAACACGGTGGGGCTGCCGGAGTTCGACTACGAGCGGAACGTCCGGGTCATGGACCACATGGTGCACACCCTGGACATCACGGCCGGGTCCTGAGGCTGACCGGCGCCCGCCCGGCCCGTCCCCGCGGGGCCGGGCCGGGCAGTCCAGGACCTCAGCGGGTCACGCGCGGTCGACCAGCCGCAGCACTGCCTCCGCGACCACGTCGGGGCGGTCGGCGGGCACGAAGTGGCTGGCGTCGTCGACCCAGGTGAGCCGCGCGCCCGGCAGGTCGTCGGCCAGCCGCTGGCCGTGCTCGGGCTTCATCTGGTGGTCCTGCCGACCCCAGACCACCTCGGCCGGGACGGTCAGACGGGACAGGAACGGGGCGACGGTCTGGGTGTAGACGGAGTCGAGCGAGCGCAGGTGCCGGCTCAGCAGCCGGGGTCCGTCCGGTCGCTCCCACGGCTCGACGAACCGGTCCAGGAAGGGCGCCGCACGCTCCTGGTGGGCGAACAGCGTGCGCAACGCCGGCCGCAACGCCGTGCCGAGGGCGGAAGGGGGCAGCTGCCGGACCAGCGGCCAGCCGGCCTTCATCGCGCGCACCAGCGGCACCGGCCACGCGTCGTAGCAGACGCCGTCCACGACCCCCAGGCCGGCGACCCGGTCGCTCGCCGTCGTGGCCAGGATCTGGGCCACCCCGCCCCCGAGGTCGTGCCCCACCACGACGACCCGGTCGAGGCCGAGGGCGTCGAGCAGGTCCAGCAGGCGCGCGGCCTGGGCAGCGAGGTCCACCGGTTGCCCGTCGGGTGCGGGGGAGTCGCCGTAGCCGGCCATGTCGACGGCCAGCACCCTGGCCCGCTCGGCCACGGCCGGGACGACGTCCCACCAGAGGCGGTGGTTGGTCGGGATGCCGTGGACGAGCAGGACCGTGGGTCCGTCGTCCCCGGCGGTCCAGACGTTCATGGCGGTGTCCCCCACGGGGACGAGCTGGGTCTCTCCGATCGGCAGGTCCATGACGGCTCCAGTGCCCGCCACGGGTGGGTCGGCATGCACCGCTGTGACGAATTCGGGTGAGGCGCTTCAGCTCGGGCCGGGACCTGTCGATGGGACCGGCACAGGCCACGAGGAGAGCGCGTGAAGAAGAGACGGTCGGACGCCGACCAGCAGGTCGCCGAGCTGCTGCGGACCGCCAAGGACTCGCTGCAGCTGTCCGTGGCGTTCCTCAGCCGGCTGGACGGCACCACCCAGCACTTGGAGGTCGTCGAGTCCTCGGTGCCCTTCCTGTTCCAGGAGGGCAACCAGCAGCGTCAGGAGACCTCCTTCTGCCAGGCCGTCCTCGACGGCCGGCTGCCCGCGGTCATCCCCGACGTCCGGCAGCACCCGGTGGCGATGTCGCTGCCGGCGGCCCGGCTGCCGAGGATCCGCAGCTACGTCTCGGTCCCCGTGGTGCTCAGCGACGGCGAGCTCTACGGCACCTTCTGCGCCGCCGGCCTCACCTCGGACAAGGGGCTGACCAAGCGGGACCAGTCGCTGATGACCGTCCTCGCCTCGGCCGCGGCGGTCATCGTCGAGCCCACGGTGCGTGAGCGGGAGCGGCGGGGCGAGCTGCTCGGCCGGCTCGAACCGGTGCTCGCCGACGGTGGCCCGGTCGTCGTCCTCCAGCCCATCGTCGATCTGGTCACCGGTCGCCGGGTCGGCTCCGAGGCGCTCAGCCGGTTCCCGGCGTCGTGGGGCAAGGCGCCGGACGTCTGCTTCGAGGAGGCGCACAGCGTCGGACTGGGGCACGAACTGGAGCTGCTGGCGCTGCGCCGGGCGGCTGAGCACCTGGACGTCGTCGAGGGGTACGTCGCCATGAACATCTCCCCGGCGACGCTGGTGCAGCCGGAGTTCGCGGCACTGATGGCGACGTTGCCGCTGGAGCGGGTGCTGCTGGAGCTCTCCGAACACGACCAGGTGGCCGACTACGACGCGTTGGCCGCGGTGCTCGGCCCGATGCGTGCCCGCGGGTTGCGACTGGCCATCGACGACGTCGGCGCCGGGTTCTCCTCGCTGCGGCACATCGTCATCACCGCACCGGACGTCATCAAGCTGGACCGCAGCATCGTCTCCGGCGTCGACGTCGACCCGGTGCTGACCCGGCTCGTCTCGTCCCTGGTCGAGTTCGGGCACGGCTGCGGCGCCAGCGTCGTGGCCGAGGGCGTCGAGACGGCGCCGGAGGCCGCGGCGCTGCGCGGGCTCGGGGTGGACCTCGGGCAGGGCTGGCACTTCGGCCGCCCGGAGCACCCCGGTGCCGCGGTCGCCGCACCGCCGGTGCAGGTCCCGCGCGCCCGCACCGCGGCAGAGGACCCGGCGGTGCCCGCACCGGCCGGGTGAGCGCCCGGGGGATGACCCTGGGACAGCGCAGCCCCCGTCCGGGAGACCGGACGGGGGCTGCGCTGTTCGATCTGGTCAGGGCCGCGAACGGCCCCGCGGATCAGATGTCGTAGTACATCGCGAACTCGTGCGGGTGCGGGCGGAGCCGGATCGGGTCGATCTCGTTCTCCCGCTTGTACTCGATCCAGGTCTCGATCAGGTCGGAGGTGAACACGCCACCGTCGAGCAGGTAGTCGTGGTCGACCTCGAGCCGGTCGAGCACCGCGTCGAGGGACGCCGGCACCTTCTCGATGCCCAGGGCCTCCTCGGGCGGCAGCTCGTAGAGGTCCTTGTCCACCGGGGCCGGCGGCTCGATCTTGTTCTTGATGCCGTCGAGGCCGGCCATCATCATCGCCGAGAAGGCGAGGTAGGGGTTGGCCGACGGGTCGGGCACGCGGAACTCGATGCGCTTGGCCTTCGGGCTGTCGCCGGAGATCGGGATGCGGCAGCAGGCCGAGCGGTTGCGGGCGGAGTAGACCAGGTTGATCGGCGCCTCGTAGCCCGGCACCAGACGGTGGTAGCTGTTCACCGTCGGGTTGGTGAAGGCCAGCAGCGACGGGGCGTGGGCCAGGAGGCCGCCGATGTAGTGCCGGGCCATGTCGGACAGCCCCGCGTAACCGGTCTCGGCGTGGAAGAGCGGCTCGCCGTCCTTCCAGAGGCTCTGGTGGCAGTGCATGCCCGAGCCGTTGTCGCCGTAGAGCGGCTTCGGCATGAAGGTCGCGGACTTGCCGGCCGCCCACGCGGTGTTCTTCACGATGTACTTGAAGAGCATCAGGCTGTCGGCCGAGCGCAGCAGCGTGTCGAACTTGTAGTTGATCTCGGCCTGGCCGCCGGTGCCGACCTCGTGGTGACCGCGCTCGAGCTCGAGCCCGGCGTTGGCCAGGTTGACCATCATCGTCGAGCGCAGGTCGCTCTGGTGGTCGTAGGGCTCGACCGGGAAGTACCCGCCCTTGGGCCGGGTCTTGTAGCCCAGGTTGGGGCCGCCGTTCTCGCCGGTGAGCGAGCCCGAGTTCCAGGACCCCTCGACCGCGTCGATGTGGTAGTAGCCCTCGTTGATCGAGGTGTTGTGCCGCACCGAGTCGAACACGTAGAACTCGGCCTCGGGGCCGAAGTACGCGGTGTCGGCGATGCCGCTGGCCGCCAGGTAGGCCTCGGCCTTCTTCGCCACGTTGCGCGGGTCGCGGCTGTAGGCCTCACGCGTGATCGGGTCGTGGATGAAGAAGTTGATGTTCAGCGTCTTGTGGATGCGGAACGGGTCGACGTACGCGCTGCTCGCGTCGGGCAGCAGCAGCATGTCGGACTCGTTGATCGCCTGGAACCCGCGGATGGACGAGCCGTCGAAGCCCAGGCCGTCGGCGAAGGTGTCAGGCCCGAACGTCTCCGCGGGGATGGTGAAGTGCTGCATGACGCCAGGGAGATCGCAGAACCGGACGTCGACGAACTTCACGTCGTTGTCGCGGATGTAGGCGGTGACCTCTTCGGGACTGTTGAACATCGATCCTCCGGGAATGGACGGCCAGCTCGACAGCAAGTTACGAGCGGGGAGTTGCTCCGGGGTGTCTCCGGTGTTTCGTCGCGGTAACACCGTCTCCGGCGTGTCGCGGAGAGGGCGGTCGCCCGCTGCCCACCCCACCGGCGGGCGCCTGGACGGCCGACGTCTGAACCGCACGGCGTCGGACAGGACATACGCTGGTGGAGTGGCCAGGGACGACGCTCAACCCTCTCAGGAGCGCGCCCGCGGCGCGGCACTGGGGCTGCCCGGTGACGGACCCGGCTCACTCGCCTCCTTCGGGCAGCGGGTCGTCGCCTTCCTCGTCGACGCGCTGGCCGCGGCGCTGGTCGCCGGCCTGTTCACCGCGCCGGAGCTGCCCCGCAACTGGAGCCTGCTGTCCTTCGCGCTGATCACCGTGGTCTTCCTGGTGCTGGCCGGTCAGACGCCGGGCATGCGCCTGCTCGGCCTGCGGCTGGCCCACCCGGAGCCGGAGCAGCGGGTCGCCCTGTGGCGTGCGGTCGCGCGCACCGGGCTGCTCGTGCTGCTGGTGCCGGCGCTCGTCGTCGACGTCGACGGTCGTGGCCTGCACGACCGGTGGACCGGCACCGCGGTCATCCGGGACCGCTGACCCTCACGTCCCGGCGGCCGCCTCGGCGAACCACCGCCGGGTCGTCTCGTCCGCCGGCAGGAACGTCTCGATGGCGAGCTCGCTGGCGGCGACGTCCAGCGGGGTGCCGAACGTGGCGACGGTGCTGTACGTCCGCAGGACGGCGCCGTCGACCCGCAGCTCGAGCGGCAGGGCGAACGTCGCACCGGCGTGCGCCGGCGTGGCCGGGGCCCGGTCCGGGTAGCCGGACGCCTCGGTGAGCAGGGCCTGCAGGTCGACCGACGGATCGGCTGCGGCATGTCGCCGGACCTGCCGCAGGAGGTGCGCCCGCCAGGCGCCGTAGTTCACCACCCGGTCCGCGAGCCCGCGCGGGTGCAGCATCACCCGGACGACGTTGACCGGCGGATCGAGCAGCTCCGGGTCGACCAGGGTCATCAGCCGCTCGACGGCGGCGTTCATCGCGACGACGTCGAAGTGCGCGTCGATGACCAGCGCCGGCCACGGGTCGTGCGCGGCCAGCGCCAGGTCGAGGACCTCGAGCAGGTACCGGGTGGCCGCGGCGTCGCGCCGGGCGTCCTGGTACTCCGGCGCGTACCCGGCGGCGAGCAGGACCCGGTTCTGCTCCGACAGCGGCATCTGCAGGCCCTCGCCGAGCCTGAGGACCAGCTGACGGCTCGGGCGGGACCTCCCCGTCTCGACACAGGACAGGTGCCGCGTGGACGTCCCCGTCACGGCGGCCAGGTCCAGCTGGCTCAGCCGTCGCTGCTCCCGCCACTCCCGGAGCAGCGCGCCGGCGGCGGACGGCGGGGAGGTCGTCGTCACCGGAGGCAGCCAGGACCCGGCGGGACGGGGGAGGACGCGGTCGACCCGGGGGCCGGCGTCCCGCTCACCGTCGGCCGGTCCGGAGCTGGACGAGGGCGAGCGCGCCGACGGCCAGGCCCTGGGCGGCGACCAGGACCCGCCCCGTGGTGCTCAGGTCGGCGAGCACGGCGACGGCCAGGCTGGCCACCTCCCAGCCGAGGTTCCCGATCGCGACGGCACGCAGCACCGGTCGGGCCCAGCGGGTGCGGGAGCTCACGAGGAGGCCGGCGGCGTACAGCGCCAAGGCGATGCCCACGGCGCGGACGACGCCGGTCGCGTCGGTGCCGAGGAGCTCGGCGACCGGGCCGGCGGCGGTCCCCATGACCAGTCCCACCGTGGCGCAGAGGGCGCCGTCGAGCTGGAGCAGGCGGGCCGGTGCCGACGGGGCCGAGCCGGTCCGGGGGAGCGTGGTGGTGGTCATGGCGGTGTCCTCTCGAGGGAGCTGACGAGGCCGGTCCTCCGGCCACGACCACCGTCGCCCCTCCGCGGCCCGCCGTCCATGACCCCACAGGTCATGGCCGCACCCCCGGTCACGAGCGGCCGGCACCGCCCCAGGACGCACCGCCCCGGACGCACGACCCAGGACACACGACCCCCGGACGCACGACGCCCCGGCCGCTGGGCAGCGGCCGGGGCGTCGTGGGGGGTCTGCGTGCGGTCAGCGGCGGCGGACCTGGCGCTGGCTGACCGACATCTGCCGGCCACCGGGGAGCGGACCCCCGGGCACCGGCGGGCGCGCGCCGCCCAGCGCCGACATCCGCTTGCCCAGCGCGTTCACCTCACCGCCGGAGAGGTTGCGGGGCAGCTTCATCACGTGGGCGCTCAGCTTCTTCAGCGGAACCTGGCCCTCGCCGTCGCCGACCGTGACGTCGTAGATCGGCGCATCCCCGACGACCTTGGCGATCCGGCGCTTCTCCGCCGCGATGAGGCTCCGGACCCGCTGCGGGTTGCCCTCGCCCACCAGCACGATGCCCGGGCGGCCGAGCACCCGGTGGACGGAGTCCAGCTCACGGTTGCCCGCGACGCCGGAGCTGACCCGCCAGTCACCGCGCATGCCCTCCAGGACCCACGAGGCAGCACCCGGCCGACCCTCGACCTGCCGGTAGGCCGAGCCCTGCGCCCGGCGGCCGAAGACGATCAGCGCCGCCAGCAGACCGAGCAGGACGGCGAAGGGCAGGAAGAGGAACGGGGAACTGAGCAGGATGCCGACCAGCTCGACCACGCCGGCCACCACCACGAAGGCGATGAGCATCACCCAGGGCAGCTTGGGGTCGTTCCGGTAGGTCATCGAGTAGGCCTGCCGAATCATCCCGGCCTGGCCCTTCAGCTTGGCCAGCCGGGAGACCTTCGGCTGGCCGTCCTTGCCCAGCTTGGGGGCCTTCGGTGCCTTGCTGCGCCGGCCCGTGCCCCCTGCGGCAGCGGCGCCGACCGCGGTCGAGCCCTTGCTGCCGCGCCCGGGCGGGGCGCCGGCCGGACCGCGCCCCGCGGCGCCGGCGGGGGCGGAGGTGTCGGTGGACCTGCTGCGTGCCATGCCGCCCACGATAGTCGCCGGGACCGGCTGCCCCCGTGCCACTCGTGGACTCGGCGGGCCGCCGGCAGCGGCCCGCCGGGCTCAGGCGGTGGTGACGGTGAGCCCGCGGGCCTCGGCGGCCTGCTGGTAGAGCCGGCCGGCGCGGTAGGAGCTGCGCACCAGCGGACCGGCCAGGACGCCGGGGAAGCCGATCCGCTCGGCCTCGGCGGCGAACCCGACGAACTCGTCGGGCTTGACCCACCGGACCACCGGGTGGTGCCGGACGCTGGGCCGCAGGTACTGGGTGATGGTCAGCAGGTCGCAGCCGGCGTCGTGCAGTGCCTGCATGGTCTCCACGACCTCGTGCGGCTCCTCGCCCATGCCCAGGATCAGGTTGGACTTGGTGACCAGGCCGGCCTCGCGGGCCGCGGTGATCACCGCCAGCGAGCGCTCGAAGCGGAAGCCGGGGCGGATCCGCTTGAAGATGCGCGGCACCGTCTCGACGTTGTGGGCCAGCACCTCCGGCCGGGAGGAGAACACCTCGGCCAGCTGGTCGGGCTCGGCGTTGAAGTCGGGGATGAGGAGCTCGACGCCGCAGCCGGGGATCTGCTCGTGGATCTGGCGCACCGTCTCGGCGTACAGCCACGCGCCGCCGTCGGGCAGGTCGTCGCGGGCGACGCCGGTGATGGTGGCGTAGCGCAGGCCCATCGTGGCCACGCTCTCAGCGACCCGGCGGGGCTCGTCGGCGTCGAAGTCGGCCGGCTTGCCGGTGTCGATCTGGCAGAAGTCGCAGCGCCGGGTGCACTGGTCACCGCCGATGAGGAAGGTGGCCTCCCGGTCCTCCCAGCACTCGTAGATGTTGGGACAGCCGGCCTCCTCGCACACCGTGTGCAGGCCCTCGCGCTTGACCAGCGACTTGAGCTCGGTGTACTCCGGCCCCGTCTTGAGCTTGGTCTTGATCCACTCGGGCTTGCGCTCGATCGGCGTCTGGCTGTTGCGGACCTCCAGCCGCAACAGCTTGCGGCCCGCCGGCTCGATCGGCGAGGACGTCGCCGGGGCCTCCGGCCCTGCAGTCGTGGCTGCCTCCTCCATGCCCAAGCTCATGTCCAGCACGGTACTCCCGCCCTGCCGGGCTGCCCCGGGACGACGGAGGGGGCCCAGCCGGCTGGCTGGGCCCCCTCCTGAGGCGGTGCGGCTGGGATCAGCCGCGGGTGTTGCCGGGCGTGCCGTCCGGGCCGCCGGTGTTCTCACCGTCGGGCCCGGCGGTGGCCACCGGGGTGTCCGGGTCGTTCAGGGTGCTGCTCGCCGGCTCCGGCGTCGACTGGTTGCTCGGCTCACCGGGCCCGGAGGCCGGCTGGGCGGTCAGCGCGCCGACGTCGGTGTCGGTGGGGCTGGAGTCCGAGGGGGCCGTCTCGGCCGTGGAGACCGTCTTGCCCTGGGCCTCAGGGCTCTCGGTTCCGCCTGCGGGGGTGCTCGGGGACGTGGGCACGGGGTCCTCTCGGTAACTGGGCACGGGGCCGTCGCCGGTGGGCGCCGGGGTCCAGGGGTCGCTCGCGTTCTTCTTGCGCAGCACCACGGCGACCGCGGCGAGGACGGCGAGGACGCCGACCACCCACGGCCAGCGACGGGGCTCCGGCTCGACGCCGACGCGCCGCTTGACCGTCGTGACGGTCTTCGCCGTGCGCTTGCCGGCCTCCTTGCGGGCCCGGGCGGCGGCCTTCTCCAGCTCGGTGCGCCGCTTGGCCGCCTTCTTGGACAGCTTGTCGGCCTTCTTGCCGAGCTTGTCGGCCTTCTTGCCGGCGGCCTTGCGGTTGGTCTCCGCCGCAGCGCGCATCGCGGCGACCCGCAGCGCAGCCTGCGCCCGCGCGGCGTCGGCGGCGGCAGCGGCGTCCTGACGGACCTTGTCGCCCTGCTTGGCGGTGGCCGCACCGAGGGTCGCGGCGGTGGCGGCGAGCTCCGTGCTCCGGGCGTCCAGCTGGGCCCGAGCCGCCTCCACACCGCCGACCAGGCCGGCGCGGGCGTTGTCCAGCGCGGGGCCGGCTGCGCCGCGAGCGGCCTCGATCCGGGGTGCCGCGGCGGCGATCGCCGCCTCCAGGTTCGCCCGCGCGGACTTGGCGGCGGCGTCGAACGCCGGACCGCTCGCCTCACGGGCGGCCTCGATCCGTGGGATCGCGGTGGCCACCGCGATCTCCAGGTTGGCCCGCGCGGCCCGGCTGGCCGCGTCCAGACGCGGGACGAGGTCCTTCTCGTAGGCCTTCTGCGCCGCGTCGATGCGGGGCGCGAGGTTCTTCTGTGCCGCCTCCAGCCGCGGGACCAGCACCTCCCGGGCGGCGTCCAGCTGCGGGGCGAGGGCGGCCACGGCCGCCTCGACGCGGGGGGCGACGTCAGCGGCGTAGGTGGTCTGCGCCGCCTTGGCCGCGGCCGCCACCTGCGGGGCGAGCTGCTCCGCCGTCGCCCGACGGGCCTCGGTGACCGCCGCGCCGATGTGGGCGAACCCCTCTTGCAACTCGGTCCCGATGACCTCTGTCGAGCTCTTCTTGCGGAACACTCCAGCACCTCCGAGTTGATCGCTTCAGCGATCATCCTGCCCGCTGGCGAGCACGGGCACACCCCGAACCCCCTCCGCAGTCGGTGAGAGGCCCGGATCGAGCGGCCGCGCCGCTGGCAGACTCGGCCGGGTGCAGCTACGGATCTTCACCGAACCCCAGATGGGCGCCACCTACGACGACCTGCTCGCGGTGGCCCGGCGCACCGAGGAGACCGGTTTCGACGCCTTCTTCCGCTCCGACCACTACCTGACCATGGGCGGGGACGGGCTGCCCGGCCCGACCGACGCCTGGGTCACCCTGGCCGGCCTGGCCCGGGAGACGTCCCGGATCCGGCTCGGCACCCTGATGACCGCGGCGACCTTCCGGCTGCCCGGCCCGCTGGCCATCTCGGTGGCGCAGGTCGACCAGATGAGCGGCGGGCGGGTGGAGCTGGGCATCGGCTCGGGGTGGTTCGCCGCCGAGCACCGCGCCTACGGCATCCCTTTTCCGGAGCTGGGGGAGCGGTTCGACCGGTACGAGGAGCAGGTCGCCGTCATCAGCGGGCTGTGGAACACCCCGGCGGGGGAGACCTTCGACTTCGCCGGTGAGCACTACCAGCTGACCGGCTCGCCGGCGCTGCCCAAGCCGGTGCAGCCCGGCGGCGTCCCCATCCTGATCGGCGGCAGCGGGAAGAAGCGCACCCCGCGGCTGGCGGCGCGGTACGCGGCCGAGTTCAACGTGCCCTTCGCCTCGGCGGAGGAGAACGCCCGGCTCTTCGCCGGTGTCCGGGAGGCCTGCACCGAGGCCGGCCGCGACCCCGGTGAGCTGGTCTACAGCTCCGCGCTGGTGCTGTGCGTCGGCCGGGACGAGTCCGAGCTGGCCCGACGGGCCGCGGCCATCGGCCGGGACGTCGCGGACCTGCGGGCCCACGGGGTGGCCGGCACGCCGGCCGAGGCGGTCGACATCCTGGGCCGGTACGCCGAGGCCGGGGCGGGCCGGGTCTACCTGCAGGTGCTGGACCTGGCCGACCTGGACCACCTGGATCTGGTGGCCGCCGAGGTGGCCCCGCAGCTGACCTGAACGGCACGGCGCCCCGCCCGCGCGTGGCGGACGGGGCGCCGGGCCCTTCAGCGCAGTCGTCTCAGCGCAGTTGCCTCAGCGCAGCTCGGAGGCGAGCGGCTCGAGGGCCGCCCGGGAGCCCAGCCAGGTGTTCGCCCGCTGCAGGTCGTCGTCGAAGTCGACCTCCACCGCGGAGAACCGGGAGATGTCCAGCGGCCGGAAGCGGACGCCCGACCGCTGGATCGCCAGCTCCATGCCGCGCTCGAAGTAGTCGGCGGCCTCGCACGCGGTGAGCTGCTCGATCAGCGCGGCCTTGTCCGACCCGGAGACGTAGTTGATCCCGACCGCCTCGCCGAGGCCGCCGGTCACGGTCTTGGACAGCTCGCGGACGAACCCGTCGGCGTCGAGGGTGTACTTGACCTCCTCGTCGGCGACGGTGGAGGTGTCCACGCACACGAAGCTCTCGTCGGCGTGCACCAGCGGGGCGGCGTGGTCGAGCACCGCCGGGTCGAACACCACGTCGCCGTTCAGCCAGAGGACGCCGCCGGGCTGCGAGGTGCGCAGCGCGCGGAGCAGGCTCTGTGAGGTGTTGGTGACGGCGAAGTCGGGGTTGAACGCGAACAGCAGGTCCGGCTGGGCGCGCATGACCGCCTTGGCCCGGTAGCCCACCACCGCGGTGATCGGGGTGGCGTCGCCGAAGACGGTGCGGATGCCGTCCAGCTGCTGCTGCATGATGCTGCGGCCGTCCATCAGCGGGGTGAGCGGCTTGGGCAGCTTGCGGCCCAGCCGGGTGCCCATGCCGGCGGCCAGCACGACCACCTGCGGTGCGGCGGGGCGGACGGCGACCCGGGGACGCGACCGCTGATCGCGGCCCCCGGTCAGGATCGGGTCAGCAGTGCGCATGCTCATCTCCTCGGTTCGTCGTTCGTTGGCACGGGGGTGTCGCCCGGCCGGCCGGGGTGGCCGTCGGTGGGGAAGAACAGCTGGAGGACCCGTTCGGTGGCGGCGCCGTCCTCCAGGGAGCAGAAGCGCTCCCGGAACCGGTTGTACCGCTCGGTGGGCATCCATGGACGCCCGCCGAGCCCGGCGATCGCCGTCAGCACCTGCTCGCTGGTGGTCAGCAGCGGGCCCGGTGCGATCTCGGCCAGGTCGAAGTAGAAGCCGCGCAGGTCGTCGCGGTAGTGCTCGAGGTCGTAGGTGAAGTGGACGATCGGCTTCCCGGTGACGGCGAAGTCGAACATCGTCGAGGAGTAGTCGGTGACCAGGACGTCGGCGGCCAGGTACAGCTCGCTGATGTCGGGGTGCCGGGAGACGTCGAGCAACGGGGCCGTGCCCTGGACCTCCAGCCGGTCGGACACCATCGCGTGCAGCCGGACCAGCAGCACGTGGTCCGGACCCAGGCCGCGGGCGAGGTCGCCGAGGTCGACCGGGAACGTGTGCGCCGGGCCGTCGTCGGCGAGCACGAGGTCGTCGCGCCAGGTCGGGGCGTAGAGCACGGCGGTGACGTGGTCGGCGATCCCCAGCGCGGCGCGCACCCGGGCCCGCCGGCGGTCGCGGTCGGGCGCGCTGAGCACGTCGTTGCGCGGGTAGCCCGTCTCGTGCACCGGGCCGGTGAAGCCGAAGGCGCTGCGCAGGTGCGGGGTGCTCGCCGCGTTGGGGGAGAGCAGGTGGTCCCACCGGGCGATGTCCTGCATGACCAGCTCCAGCCGGCCCTCCGGGGCCCACACCGCGTCCCGGTGCAGCCGCTTGAGCGGCGTCCCGTGCCAGGTCTGCAGGTAGGTCGTCGTGGGCTGCTTGTCCCACTCCCGGGAGATGCCGTCGTTGGAGACGATGACGTCGGCGGACTCCACGGCCGCCCGGGCGTCGGGGCCCCAGGTCTCCACGGTCTGCACGCCGGCCGGGAAGTCCGCCCGCAGGTCCGGACGGGCCAGCCAGACGGCGTCCATCTCGGTGCCCCGGGCGACGAGGGCCTCGTAGATGGCCCGCGGGTTGTCGTTGTACCGGCCGCCGAAGCTGTTGAAGACGACCTTCACCGTCGGCGGGCCGGGACGGCGGAGGGCAGGGTCGCCCGGTGCCGGGGGCACCGCGTGACCCGGTCGGGTCCTGGGCGTTCTCTCATGCTCGCTCCTCCTCCGTCGGTCGGCTCGACCGTGCGTGTGCTCGGCGACCGGCCGGCGGCGGGTGCTGCCCCTGCGGGCCGCCTCCGGGGTCGTGCGCTGCACGCGGGTGCAGCGGCACGGGTGGGGCGGCGTGCACCCGGCCGGCACCGGGGCCGTCCTCCGGTCCGCGCTGCCGCGTGCCGCGCGGCGCTGCTGGGTTCCGGGGGACCTCGACGTCCCGGTGCGTGCGGGCAGTGGTCGTCCTGCTGGGGCCGTCCCCGCGGGAGTTCCTCGCCCGTCCGCAGTCGAGCCAGTGCAGGCTACGGGCTGATCGGCCCCGACGTCGAGGTGGGGGGTGCGGCCGCGCGCTAGGATCGGCTGCGTGACCGGCGGACTCCTGCTTCCCGAGCCGTGCTGATCTGACCTCGAGCAGACCAGCACGGCGACCCCTCCTGAGTGAGGGGTCTTTTTCTGTCCGCCGCCAGATCCTTCCCGTGGGAGCACCGACGATGAGCCAGACGGCCAGCCAGAACACCGAACCCACCGCCGACGGGGTGCCGCCACACCGGTACACGCCGGCCCTGGCGCAGCAGATCGAGCTCGCCTGGCAGGACCGGTGGGCGGCCGAGGGCACGTTCCACACGCCCAATCCGGTCGGCCGGCTGAGCGAGGGCTTCGACCGGGTCGCCGACCGGCCCAAGGCCTTCCTGATGGACATGTTCCCGTACCCCTCGGGCGCCGGGCTGCACGTCGGGCACCCGCTGGGCTACCTGGGCACCGACGTGACCAGCCGCTTCCTGCGGATGGACGGGCACAACGTGCTGCACCCGATGGGCTACGACGCCTTCGGCCTGCCCGCCGAGCAGTACGCCGTGCAGACCGGGCAGCACCCGCGGGTCACCACCGAGGCCAACATCGCCGCGATCAGCGCCCAGCTGCGGCGCCTCGGCGTCGACCACGACACCCGCCGCACCTTCGCCACGATCGACCCGGGCTACTACAAGTGGACCCAGTGGATCTTCCGGCAGGTCTTCGAGGCCTGGTTCGACCCGGAGGCGGGCAAGGCACGCCCGATCACCGAGCTGGTCACCGAGCTGGACGCCGGCACCCGGCAGCCGGCCGACGGCACGCTGCCCGAGGGGCGCACCTGGGCGGAGCTGACCCCCGTGGAGCGCCGTCGCGTCGTCGACGCGCACCGGCTGGCCTACCGGCACGAGGCGCCGGTGAACTGGTGCCCCGGGCTGGGCACCGTGCTGTCCAACGAGGAGGTCACCCCGGACGGCAGGTCCGAGCGGGGCAACTTCCCGGTGTTCCGCCGCCCGCTGACCCAGTGGATGATGCGGATCACCTCCTACGCCGAGCGGCTGCTGACCGACCTCGACCGGCTGGACTGGTCGGACTCGCTGAAGCAGATGCAGCGCAACTGGATCGGCCGCTCGACCGGCGCCCGCGTCCGCTTCGCGGTGGCGGGCGAGACGGTCGAGGTCTTCACCACCCGGCCGGACACCCTGTTCGGCGCCACCTACCTGGTGCTCGCTCCCGAGCACCCGCTGGTCGGCGCGCTGACCGCCGCCCAGTGGCCCGAGGGCACCGACCCCCGGTGGACGGCCGGTGCCGCCACCCCCGCCGAGGCCGTCGCCGCCTACCAGCGGCAGGCCTCCCGCCGGTCGGAGCTGGACCGGCAGGCCGAGGGCCGGGAGAAGACCGGGGTCTGGCTGGGCGCCACCGCCCGCAACCCGCTGACCGGGGCCGACCTGCCGGTGTTCATCGCCGACTACGTGCTGACCGGCTACGGCACCGGCGCGATCATGGCGGTCCCCGGCGAGGACCCGCGCGACTGGGACTTCGCGCAGGAGTTCGGGCTGCCCGTCGTCCGGACCGTGCAGCCGCCGGCCGACTTCGACGGCGGTGCGTACACCGGCACCGGTCCGATGATCAACAGCTCGAACGAGCAGCTGTCGCTGGACGGGCTGGACAAGGCCGCCGCGATCGCGCGGGTCACCGAGTGGCTGGTCGCGAACGGCTCCGGCGAGGCGACGACGACCTACAAGCTGCGCGACTGGCTGTTCAGCCGGCAGCGCTACTGGGGTGAGCCGTTCCCGATCGTCTACGCCGCCGACGGGGAGGACGCCGACCTGCCGATCGCCGTCCCCGAGTCGATGCTGCCGGTGCTGCTGCCCGACGTCGACGACTACTCGCCCAAGACGTTCGCCGACGACGAGGCCGACTCCAAGCCCGAGCCGCCGCTGTCCCGGGCCACCGAGTGGACGACGGTCACCCTGGACCTGGGCGACGGGCCGCGCAGCTACCGGCGCGAGACCAACACGATGCCCAACTGGGCCGGCTCGTGCTGGTACTACCTGCGCTACCTGGACCCGGCGGACGACGAGCGCTTCGTCGACCCGGAGCTGGAGGCCTACTGGATGGGCCCGCGGGAGCCCGGCGACGTCGGCGGCGTCGACCTGTACGTCGGTGGGGTCGAGCACGCCGTGCTGCACCTGCTGTACGCGCGGTTCTGGCACAAGGTGCTGTTCGACCTGGGGCACGTCTCCAGCGAGGAGCCGTTCCGCCGGCTGGTGAACCAGGGCTACATCTCGGCCTACGCGTACACCGACGAGCGCGGCTTCCACGTGCCGGCGGCCGAGGTGGTCGAGCGGGACGGGCAGTACCTGTACGAGGGCGCACCGGTCACCCGTGAGTACGGGAAGATGGGCAAGAGCCTGAAGAACGTCGTCACGCCGGACGAGATGATCGCGATGTTCGGGGCGGACACCTTCCGGGTGTACGAGATGTCCACCGGCCCGCTGGACCAGTCGCGGCCGTGGGAGACCAAGGCCGCGGTCGGGTCCCAGCGGCTGCTGCAGCGGCTCTGGCGGGTGGTGGTCGACGAGGAGTCCGGCGCCGTGCGCGCCGCCGACGTCGAGCCGGACGACGAGACCTCGCGGGCCCTGCACCGGGCGATCGAGGCCGTGCGCGACGGCATGACGACGCTGCGGTTCAACATCGCCATCGCCCGGATCACCGAGCTGACCAACCACCTGACCTCGGCCTGCCCGCCGGGGACGCCGGTGCCCCGGTCGGTCGCCGAGCCGCTGGTGCTGCTGGTCGCCCCGCTGGCCCCGCACCTGGCCGAGGAGCTGTGGGCCCGGCTGGGGCACGCCGACTCCGTGGCGTGGGCGCCGTTCCCGGTCGCCGAGGAGCGGTGGCTGGTCGACGACACCGTCCAGGTCGCCGTGCAGGTCAACGGCAAGGTGCGGGCCCAGGTGGCCGTGCCGGCGGACGCGGACGCCGCGGCGCTGGAGGCGGCGGCCCGGGCGGACGAGCGGATCGCCGGACACCTCGCCGGCGCCACCGTGCGCCGGGTCGTCGCGGTCCCGGGCCGGCTGGTCAACTTCGTCCTCGGCTGACCGCCCTCGGCCGGGCCCAGCAGTGATCAGGTGACCTGATCGAAGACTGTCCTCCCGCACCAACGCTGGTGCGGGAGGACAGTCGTTGGTGCGGGGGGACGCCTTCCGGCACGGTGAGCGTGCCCGGGCGGGGCAGCGGATCGACCGGCGGGTGACCCCGGTCTTCGTCTGGCGCACTCTGTGCCCGCGGGCGTGCGTTGGGCCGGGCGGGTCAGCCGGCGGGGGTGATCCGGATCATCGTCTGGCGTTCCCGGCCGCGGTGCGTGATGCGTGCCGCGATGCGGGAGGTGCCGTAGCTGATCCGCCACTGCCAGCCGTAGCGCCGGGCGAGGGCGGCTCGGGCACGGGGCCACTCGGACCGGTCGAGGAACTCGGCGACACCGTCGACCGCCGGACCCTCGAGCCGGCCGCGCATGTCGCACGGGGCCACGGTGACCCGGCTGGTGTGCCGCAGCCGCTTCACCTTGCCGGAGTCCGCGCGGGTCCAGACGACCAAGGCGTCGCCGTCGGGCGCGGCCCAGACCGGGGTGGGCACGGCCTCACCGGTGCGCCGGAAGGTGGTGAGGCTGACGTAGCGGCTCGTCGGCAGCCGGGTCATCCGACGGCGGTGCGGGTGAGCGCGCGGCGCATCGCGGCCTCGACCGGGTCGATGACCTCGGCGACGGTCACGTCGCGGCCGAGCTCCACGCTCAGTGAGGTGGCCCCGGCGTCGGGGATGCCGCACGGGACCATGTTGGTGAAGGCGGCCATGTCCGGGTCGCAGTTCAGTGCGAAACCGTGCATCGTCACGCCACGGGCGACCCGGACCCCGATCGCGGCGATCTTCCGGTCGGGCCCGCGCTCGTCGGCCCGGACCCAGACGCCGCTGCGCCCCTCGACCTGCTCGGTGGCCAGGCCGAAGCTCCCGCAGACCTCCATCAGGGCCCGCTCCATCCGGCGGACGTGGGCGACCACGTCGACCGGGTCCGGCAGCGCGACGATCGGGTACCCGACCAGCTGGCCGGGGCCGTGCCAGGTGATCTTGCCGCCGCGGTCGACGTCGATGACCGGGGTGCCGTCGAAGGGACGCTCCTGCGGTTCGGTCCGCTTGCCCGCGGTGTAGACCGGGGGGTGCTCCAGCAGCAGCATCGTGTCCGGACCGGTGCCGGCGACGCGCTGCTCGTGCAGTTCCCGCTGCTGCGCCCAGGCCTCCTCGTAGGGGACCAGACCGGCTCGGACGACGACCAGCTCGCTCATGCCGTCGACCCTATGCCGCGGACCGCCGCACGCGCGCCTGGTCGCCGGGCCGGCCTGCCCGGCGCGGTCGCAGGTCGGTGGTCACGGGGTCGCGGGTCACGGGGGCGGTGGTCACGGGGTCGGCGGTCACGGGCGCCGGTCCTCTTCGGCCGGCTCCGGATCGGTCACCGTGGACGACGACGTCCCGAGCCGCCGGAGCACGGCCCGGGCGGTGCGGGCTCCGCTGGCCATCGCGCCCTGGATGGACGGGGTGTCGCGGTGGTCGCCGCAGACGAACAACCCCTCGCCCAGGTCGACGGGGCGACGGTGCTGCAGCGGGGGAGTGGCCGCCGGTTGTGCGCCGGTCACCGTCACCGTGGTGAGGTGCGCCAGCTCAGTGCTGGGAACGCCGTGCAGCCGGGCCACCTCTTCACGGACGTCGGCCTCCCGGGTCGGCGCCAGGGTCGAGCTGGCGACGAGCGCCCGGCCGTCGGGGCTGTAGGCCGGCTGGGCGTCGGAGACCACCGCGCTGTTCACCAGCCGCCCGCCGGGCTGGCCGAGCACGATCAGCGGCGAGGGCCACGGCGACTCGGCCAGCACGTGCAGGTGGGTGGTCACCTGCCGGGGCGCCGACGCCTCGAGCCCGGGGAGCAGGACCGCTGCGGTGTCGGGGTCGGTCGCCACCACGACGGCGTCGGCGGTCGTGGTCCCGGCGTCGGTGTGCACCGCCCCGCCTCCGACGCCCGTCACGCGGACTCCCAGGTGCACCCGGTCGGCGGGCAGCCGGCCGGCGAGCTGCTCGCCGATCGCCTGCATCCCGGCGGAGGGGAGACCTACCCGGCCCCGGACGAAGCTGCGCCAGACCAGGTCCAGGTAGCGGCTGGAGGTCTCCAGCCGGTCCTCCAGGAGCACGCCCGCGAGGAACGGCCGCAGGAACACCTCCAGGGCCTGCTCGCCGATGCCGGCGCTGCGCAGCGCCTCTGCGGCGGTGCGTTCCCGCGCCTCCAGCAGCCGGGACGCCGGTGCGTAGCCGGCCCGGGCGGAGAACGCCCCGAGCGCGGCCAGCCGGTGCGGACCGCCCAACGGCGCCCGCAGCGTGCCCGCGACGGTGCCCGGGTGCTCGCGGGGGTCGACGACCCGGTGGGCGCGACCGTCGACCCGCACCACGGCACCCGTCCAGAACCAGCCCAGGTCGAGCGCCGGCAGGTCGAGGTCGGCGGCGCGGGGGTAGCCGGTGTTGAACACCTGGAAGCCGCGGTCGACCAGGAAGCCGTCGACCCGCGCGGTCGCCAGCCGACCGCCCGGGTGCTGGGCGGCGTCGAGCACGTGGACGTCGCAGCCGGCCGCCGCCAGCCGGGTGGCCGCGCTGAGGCCCGCCAGGCCCGCGCCGACCACGACGACCTCGGCACGGGGTGGCGGTGGCATGTCCCGAACCTAGGCGCTCCCGCAGGAACCCGTCCTGCCCGCCACTGCAGCTGTGGACCCGGCCGGAGCCTGTGGACGGGCGCAGCGGGGCATCGGCCGTCGGCTCTACCGTCCCGGCATGCCTGCGCAGCCCTCCCCGTCGGCGGCACCCGTCGTGCCCGGCTACGTCCTCGAGGAGCTGCTGGGCCGGGGCGGCTCGGGGCAGGTGTGGCGGGCCCGGCCACGGTCCGGCGGCCCGCCGGTGGCGGTCAAGGTGCTGGTGCGTGGTGACCCGGAACGCCAGGAACGCGAGGCGCGGCTGCTCGGCGAGCTCGACCACCCGCACCTGGTCCGGCTGCACCACGTCGTCCGCCGGGAGGTCCGCGACGGCCCGGCCCAGGTGGCGCTGGTGCTCGACCTGCTCGCCGGCGGCAGCCTGGCGGCGCTGCTGGCCCGGCGCGGGCGGCTGCGCCCGGGCGAGGTGGTCACCACGGTGGCCCCGGTGGCGGCTGCGCTGGCCCACGCCCACGAGCGGGGGGTCGTGCACGGCGACCTGTCGCCGGGCAACGTCGTGTTCACCGACGAGGGGCGCCCCGTGCTCACCGACCTGGGCACCGCCCGGCTGGTCGGCGACACCGCACGGGCGGAGGTGACTCCGGCGTACGTCGACCCGGTGGTGGCGCGCGGCGGTGCGCCCGGGCCGGCGTCGGACGTCTTCGGTGCCGCGGCAGCGGCCTTCCACGCGCTCACCGGCATCGCACCCTGGAACGCGGCGGACCCGGCCGGCACCCTCACCGTGGCCGCCACCGGAGACCTGCCCGATCTCGCGCTCCTCGCCCCCGACGCACCGGAGGAGCTGGTGCGCGTCGTCCTGCGGGGGCTCTCGGCGGAGCCGCACCTGCGAGGGTCTGCCGCGGCGTTTGCCCTCGACCTCCGCCACGCCTGCCGGCCCGAGCCGGTCCGCCTCCCGGTGGCCGGCGTGCCCGACGGTGAGCTCGGCGCCACCGGCGGGGGCCCACGGACGGAGCTGACCCACCAGGTGCCGGGCCGGCGACCGCGGGCCGCCCATGCGGTCCCGGTCCCCGAGGGGCGTTGGGCGCAGGTCCGGGCGCGGCTCGGTGACCGGGTCGCCGCCGCACGGGGAGGCGGGGAGGTGGGTGTGGGTCCACTGGTCCGGAGCGCGGTCCGTCGAACGGCGACGGTCTCCCTCGTCGCGGTCGCCCTCGCCGCAGCGCTGGCCGGCGTGGTCTGGCTGGGGGAAGGCTGGGGTGGGTCGGGGGGTGACCCGGCCCAGGCCGCAGGCCCCGCTGCGACGAGCAGCGTCGCCCCTCCTGGGTCTCCGTCCGCGGCACCGACCGACCCGGGGGACCCAGTGGGTGGCGGGGAGGCATCGCCGGCCGACCGCACCGCGACGCCGGCCGGGGACGCCGAGTGGGTGGCGGTGCTCACCGACCTCTACCACCGGCGGACCACGGCGTTCACCGACGCCGACCCGACGGCGCTGGCGGAGGTGCACGCGCCCGACAGCGCATCGCTGTCCCGCGACACCGACCAGGTGGCGCAGCTGGTCGCGGCCGGTCAGCGGCTCGACGGCTTCGCGCCCCGGCTGGTCCGCCTCGTCGAGGTGACGGCCCAGGGGCCGACCCGGTTCGACGTGCAGGTGGTCGACGAGCTGCCGGACTATCGGGTGCTCCGCGCCGACGCGCCGGGCGCCCCGGTGGTCGCCGAGGTGCCCGCCCGCGGCGAGGCCACCGTGCAGCTGGTCTTGGCGCGCACGGCGTCCGGTTGGCGCATCGCCGATGCCCGGCTGGCCGGGTGAGGGATGAGCGAGCGGCACGGTGGCCTGCAGAGCCGCCTGGCGGTGAGCGGTCTGCGACGGATGGCCGGAGCGCGGCCTCGAGGTGAAGTGGCGGGCGTTGGCGAGCCCGGGGCGGTCTCGAGGTGGAGTGGCGACGATGACGGCGCCGCAGGGCGGCCGGTGGGTGAGCCGGCGGTGATGACGAGCCGCAGTGCGGCTCGGAGGCAGACCGGCGGTGATGACGAGCCGCAGTGCGGCTCGGAGGCAGACCGGCGGTGGCGGGGACCGCAGCGGATCCCGGAGGTGAACGGTCGTGACGGTGGCGTGCAGCCCTGCCCAGAAGTCGTGCGTGCGGCGGGCCGCAGTGGGGCCAGGAGGTCAGCGGGCGGCGACGGCGGCCTGCAGTGCCGCCCGGAGGTCCTCGTGCGTGAACTCGAACCCGGCCGACCGCAGCACCTCGGGGACGGCGCGCTGGCCGGCCAGCACCCCGACGTCGGCGAACTCGCCGAGGGCCAACCGCAGCGCGAACCCGGGCACGGTGAACACCGCCGGCCGGTGCACGACCTCAGCGAGCGCCGCGGTGAACTCCGCGTTGGTGGCCGGGCTGGGCGCGGTCAGGTTGACCGGGCCGGACACCGGCGCGGTGAGCAGGAACCGGATCGCGTCCACCTCGTCCTGCAGGCTGATCCAGGGCATGTACTGCCGGCCCGAGGCGAGCTTGCCGCCCAGTCCGAGGCGGAACAGCGGGAGCAGTCGCCCCAGCAGGCCCCCCGGGCCGAGGACGAGCCCGGTGCGCAGGGACGCCACCCGGACCCCGGCGGCGGCCGCCGGTGCGGTCGCCGCCTCCCATGCGACGCAGACCCGGGCCAGGAAGTCCTCGCCGGCCGGGACCGTCTCGTCGACCACCCGCTCGCCGGTGTCGCCGTACCAGCCCACGGCGGACGCCGACAGCAGCACCCGGTCACGACCGGGCTCGGCTGCGGCTGCCTCGGCGAGGGCCTGGCTCACCGTGGTCGTGCTGTCGACCCGGCTGTCCAGCACCTGCTGCTTGTGCTTCTCCGTCCAGCGCCGGTCACCGACCCCGACGCCCGCGAGGTTCACCACGGCGTCCACGTCGTCCAGGAGGCCGTCGGGCAGGCGGCGGTGCGCCGGCTCCCAGCGGTGCTCGTCCGCGGTGCGCGGGGTGCGGCGGACCAGCCGCAGGACCTCGTGCCCGTCGGTCACCAGCGACCGGACGAGCGCAGATCCGATCAGCCCGGAGGACCCGGTGACCGCCACCTTCATCGAGTGCTCCTTCAGATCAGCGCGCAGACCAGCACCGGGGGAGACGACGAAGGGCCCCGGCCGGAGCCGGGGCCCTTCATCGCTGGATCAGGAGATGCCCAGGTCGCCCTGGAACTGCCCGCCCTCGAGCCGCTCCCGCACCGTGGTGAGGAACCGGGCGGCGTCGGCGCCGTCGACGATCCGGTGGTCGTAGCTCAGGGCGAGGTAGACCATCGACCGGACGGCGATCACCTCGCCGAGCTCCGGGTCCTGCACCACCACGGGGCGCTTCACCACCGAACCGACGCCCAGGATGGCGACCTGGGGCTGGTTGATGATCGGGGTGTCGAACAGGGCGCCCCGGCTGCCGGTGTTGGTCAGCGTGAACGTGCCGCCACCCAGCTCGTCCGGCGTGACCTTGTTGGTGCGGGTCCGCTCGGCGAGGTCGGCGATCTTCCGGGCGATGCCGGGCACGTTCAGGTCACCGGCACCGCGGATGACCGGCACCAGCAGGCCGCGCTCGGTGTCCACGGCGATGCCCAGGTTCTCGGCGTCGTGGTAGGTGACCGTCCCGGCCTCCAGGTCGACCGAGGAGTTCACCACCGGGTGCGCCTTCAGGGCCTCGACCGCGGCCTTGGCGAAGAACGGCAGGAACGACAGCTTGACGCCCTCGCGGGCGGCGAAGTCGTTCTTCACCTGGTTGCGCAGGTTCGCGATCCGGGTGACGTCCGCCTCGACCACGGTGGTGAGCTGCGCGCTGATCTGCAGCGACTCGACCATCCGCTTGGCGATGACGGTGCGCAGCCGGGACAGCTTCTCCGTGTTGCCGCGGAGCGAGGAGTCCGGTGTCGCGGCCGGCGAGGGGGTGCGGGCACCGCCGGAGGAAGCGGCGGCCGGGGCAGCGGCCGGCTTCTTGGACTCCTCCGCCGCCGCGAGGACGTCCTGCTTGCGGATCCGGCCGCCGACACCGGTGCCGGTGACCGAGGCCAGGTCGACGCCCTGCTCGGCAGCCAGCCGGCGGACCAGCGGGGTGACGTAGGCGCCGCCGCCGTCGGGTGCCGAGGCGGGCGCGGGCTTGGAAGCCGGGGCGACGGCCTCCGCGGGGGAGGGCTGGTCGGTGGGCGACTGGGTCGGCATGGTCCCGCCCGAGCCGTAGTCCGCGCCGGGCTGGCCGCTGTCGGTGTTGGCCTCGGCCGGGGTCGGCTGGTCGGCCTTCGGCGCCGCCTCGGCCTTCGGCTCCTCCGGCTTCGGGGCGGGCTCTGCCTTGGGTGCGGGCTCCGCCTTCGGCGCGGACTCGGCCTTCGCGGCACCGCCACCCGAGCCACCGATGACGGCCAGCTCGGCGCCGACCTCCACGGTCTCGTCCTCGGCCACCACGATCTTGGTGAGCACACCCGCGACGGGGGAGGGGATCTCGGTGTCCACCTTGTCGGTGGAGACCTCCAGGAGGGGCTCGTCGACCTCGACCTGGTCGCCCTCCTGCTTCAGCCAGCGGGTGACCGTGCCCTCGGTGACGCTCTCGCCCAGCGCCGGCATCGTCACCGACGTGCCCTCGCCGCCACCGTCGCCGCCGGAGTCGCCGTCCTGCTCGGCTGCCGCGGGGGCCGCCTGCTCGGCAGGTGCCTCCTCGGCGGGCTCCTCCTGGGCGGGCTCATCCTCGGCCGGGGACTCCTGCGCAGGGGCCTCCTCGGCCGGGGCGCCGGCGTCGCCGTCGTCCCCGCCACCGATCACCGCCAGCTCGGCGCCGACCTCCACGGTCTCGTCCTCGGCGACGACGATCTTGGTGAGCACCCCGGCCGCCGGAGAGGGGATCTCGGTGTCCACCTTGTCGGTGGACACCTCCAGGAGGGGCTCGTCGACCTCGACCTGCTCACCCTCCTGCTTCAGCCAGCGGGTGACCGTGCCCTCGGTGACGCTCTCGCCCAGGGCGGGCATGGTGACGGACGTCGGCATCGAAGGCAGGTCTCCTCAGGTCGTGGGGTGGTGTTGAACGGATGGTGCTGGTCGGGCAGGTGGTGCCGAGCGGGTGGTGCGTCAGCTGTGCGCGTGCAGCGGCTTGCCGGCCAGGACCAGCGCCGCCTCGCCGAGGGCCTCGCTCAGCGTCGGGTGCGGGTGGATCAGCTGGGCGACCTCCTCCGGCAGGGCCTCCCAGTTGTAGACCAGCTGGGCCTCGGCGATCATGTCGCCCACCCGGCTGCCGACCATGTGCACCCCGACGACCGACCCGTTCCCGGCGACGCGGATCAGCTTGACCGCCCCGGCCGTCTTCAGGATCGCGGCCCGGCCGTTGCCGGCCAGGTCGTAGGTGGCGACCTCGACCTCGCCGTGCTTCTCCTTCGCCTGGGCCTCGGTCAGGCCGACGGAGGCGACCTCGGGCTCGGAGTAGGTGACGCGCGGGACGCCCGCGTAGTCGATCGGCACGACCGGCAGGCCGGCGAGGCGCTCGGCCACCAGGATCCCCTCGCCGAAGCCCACGTGGGCCAGCTGGAGGGTGGGGATCAGGTCGCCGACGGCGGAGATCGTCGGCACGTTGGTCTGGCAGTACTCGTCGACCAGGACGTAGCCGCGCTCCATGGCGACGCCGGCCTCCTCGTAGCCCAGGCCCTCGCTCACCGGGCCGCGGCCGACGGCGACGAGCACGAGCTCGGCCTCGTAGTCCTTGCCGTTCTCCAGGGAGACCTTCACGCCGTCGGCGGTGGTCTGCACGCCGGCCACCCGGCTGCCCAGGGAGAAGTCGATCTTGCGGCGGCGGAAGGCGCGCTCCAGCAGCTTGGAGGACGACTCGTCCTCCAGCGGGACGAGGTGCGGCAGGCCCTCGACGATGGTCACGTCGACGCCGAAGGACTTCCAGGCGCTGGCGAACTCGCAGCCGATCACGCCGCCGCCGAGGATGATCGCCGAGGTCGGTACCCGGTCGAGCTTCAGCGCGTGGTCGCTGGTGATGACCTTGGTGCCGTCGATCTCGATGCCGGGCAGGGAGCGGGCGTAGGACCCGGTGGCCAGCAGCACGTGCTTGCCCTCGAAGGTCTGGTCGCCGACCTGGACGGCGGTCGGGGAGACCAGCCGGCCCTCGCCGCTGACGTAGTTGATGCCGCGGCTCTTGATCAGGCCCTGCAGGCCCTTGTGGTTCTTGGAGATGACGCCGTCCTTGTAGGCGTTCACCCCGTCCATGTCGATGCCCGAGAGGGTCGACTTGACGCCGAACTGCTCGCCCTCGCGGGCGTTGTCGGCGACCTCGGCGGTGTGCAGCAGGGCCTTGGTGGGGATGCAGCCGCGGTGCAGGCAGGTGCCGCCCACCTTGTCGCGCTCGATCAGGACGACGGACATGCCCAGCTCGGCGGCCCGGAGTGCGGCGGCATAGCCACCCGAGCCACCACCGAGGATGACCAGGTCAGCGGGGGTGGTCGGTGCGCTCACGGCTGCTCCTCAGTGCTGGGTGGCCCGGAGCTTCTCCGGGCACGTCGATCCTGCGCGTGCCCATCCTGCCACTCCCGGGAACGGCGCGTTCGGATGCTCCGTTGCTCCGTGCAATGGCGTCGCGGTGCAGTCCGTGGCCGGCGAGGACGGAGGCAGTGCGATGGGGCTGATCGACCGGTTGCGGGGGCGCGGGGGCAGGGGAGCCGGAGCGGCCGGCCGTGGCCGGCGCGGCACGCTCGACCGCGCGTCCGGGTCGGCGGACCTGAGCCACCTGGAGCAGTTCGTCGCCACCCGGCGGGGCGTCGAGGGCTACGTCGAGCCCCGCACCGCGGTGACCGAGACGACGATCCTGCTGGTCGCCGCCGACGGGGAGTGGACGCGTCGGCGGATCGACGGCCCGGAGACCGCCCGCAGGCTGTCCCGGGACCTCGCCGTCCCGGTCTACGACGCGCAGATCACCGGCTATCCCCAGCGCATGCGCGACTGGAGCTCCCGGCAGCGGGACGACGACAAGCTGT
Source organism: Modestobacter marinus (assembly GCF_011758655.1). Lineage (NCBI taxonomy): Bacteria > Bacillati > Actinomycetota > Actinomycetes > Geodermatophilales > Geodermatophilaceae > Modestobacter > Modestobacter marinus. Next base: position 1,023,162 of record NZ_JAAMPA010000002.1, on the reverse strand, counting down.
AGCGGGGGCCCCGCCGGGCGGGCGGGCCCCTGGCGATGGTGCTCGCCGGGGCCCGCCTGCGCAGGGTCGGTCAGCCGGCGTCGGCGATGAGGTCCTCGATCGTGGCGAGCAGGGTGCGGACCGGGACGCCGGTGCCGCCCTTGGGCGTGTAGCCCCACGGGGACCCGGTGTTGTACGCCGGGCCGGCGACGTCGATGTGCGCCCAGGGCAGGCCGGCGGGGACGAACTCGGACAGGAAGTGCCCGCCCACCAGCATCCCGCCCATCCGGTCGGCGTTGGCGTTCACCAGGTCCGCGATCGGGGAGTCCAGCCCGCGCCGCAGCTCCGGTGGCAGCGGCATCGCCCACATCGGCTCCCCGCTGCGCAGGCTGGCCGCCACGACGGCGTCCCGCAGGTCGTCGCTGCCCATCACGCCGGCGGTGCGGGTGCCCAGGGCGACCAGCTGCGCACCGGTCAGCGTGGAGGTCTCCAGCAGGTGGGCGGGGGAGTCCTCGACGGCGCGGCAGATGGCGTCGGCGAGCACCACGCGGCCCTCGGCGTCGGTGTTGGTGATCTCCGCCTTCCTGCCGTTGCGGAAGGTGACCACGTCGGCCGGGCGGTAGGCGGTGCCACTGGGCATGTTCTCGGCGATCGGCACGGTGGCGGTCACGTCGACGGGGAGGCCGAGCTCGGCGACCAGGCAGACGGTGGCGATCACGGCCGCGGCGCCGGCCATGTCGCTCTTCATGTCCTCCATCTTGGCGGCGGGCTTGATCGAGATGCCGCCGCTGTCGAAGGTGATGCCCTTGCCGACCAGCGCGACGCTCGTCCTGGCCTTCTTGCCCTTGTACTCCAGGCGCAGCAGCCGCGGGCCGCGCGCCGAACCGCCGCCGACGGCGAGGATGCCCCCGTACCCGCCGGCCGACAGGGCCTTCTCGTCGAGCACCTCGACCGACAGCCCGGCCTTCTTGCCTGCGGCCGCGCCACGCGCGGCGAGCTCGGCCGGGTACAGGTCGTTCGGCGGGGAGTTGACCAGGTCGCGGACCAGGGCGACGGCGTCGGCGACCGCGCGCACGCGGGCCAGCGGCGCCTTGGCGGCGCCGGCGTCGGGCACGACGAGCTCCACCGCCGACGGCGGGGTGGGACGGTCGGCCGGGAGGTCGGACTTGTAGGCGGTGAACTCGTACGCGCCCAGCAGCGAGCCCTCGCCGACGGCGTGCAGCCGGTCGGCGTCCGGCGCGCCGCCCACGGCGGCGAGCAGGCTGACCAGGGAGCTGCGGCCGGTCAGTGCGCGGCTGGCGGCACCCGCGGCGCGGCGGACCGCCTCCGCCGGGTACGAGCCGTCGGCCTGCGGGGCACCCAGCCCGGCCACGGCCACGACCGGGAACGGGCCCTGGCCGAAGGTGGGCAGCTTGGTGACCTCGTCCTCGGCCCCGCGGGCGCCGAGGTCGGCCAGCGCGGCGAGGAGCCGGCCACCGAGGAGCCGGTCGACCGCGTCGGCGCCGGGCGTGGACAGCAGGCCGGCCGGGCCCTTGCCGACACCGACGACGACGGCGTCGGCGGTCAGCTTCTCGAGCGGGCGGTCGGTGGCGGAGATCGTAGGCGGCACCCGTCGATCGTAAGGAGGTGGTGAGGACGGCGTACGACCGGCAGGTCCCGACCACTAGCGTGCTGGCGGTGAGCCCCCTGACCTCGCCCCTGCAGGACCGTCACGTCGCCGCGGGCGCCAAGTTCGCCGACTTCGGCGGCTGGTCCATGCCGATCGAGTACACCGGTGGCGGCGTGCTGGCCGAGCACACCGCGGTCCGGGAGGGTGTCGGGCTGTTCGACGTCTCGCACCTGGGCACCGCGACGGTGCGTGGCCCGGGGGCCGCGGACTTCGTGAACTCCTGCCTGACCAACGACCTGGGCAAGATCGGCCCCGGGCAGGCCCAGTACACGCTGTGCTGTGTCGCCGACGGCCAGCCGCAGGCCGGCGGCGTGGTCGACGACCTGATCGCCTACCTGCACGGGCCGGACGACGTGCTGCTCGTGCCCAACGCGGCGAACGCGGCCGACGTGCTGGCCCGGCTCTCGGCCGAGGCGCCGGCGGGGGTCACCGTCACCGACCGGCACACCGAGGTCGCCGTGCTGGCCCTGCAGGGACCGCGCTCACCCGAGGTGCTGGCCGCCGTCGGCCTGCCCGGTGAGCTGCCGTACATGTCGTTCGCCGAGACGCCCGGCTCCGGTGGCGACGAGATCACCGTGTGCCGCACCGGGTACACCGGCGAGCACGGGTACGAGCTGCTGGTCGCCGCGGAGCGGGCCGGGCAGCTGTGGGACGCCCTGCTGGCCGCCGGCGTACCCGAGCAGATCCGCCCGTGCGGGCTCGGCGCCCGGGACACGCTGCGCACCGAGATGGGGTACCCGCTGCACGGCCACGAGCTGTCCCGGGACATCACCCCCAACCAGGCGCGGTCCGGGTGGGCCGTGGGCTGGGGCAAGAGCGCGTTCTGGGGGCGCGAGGCGCTGCTGGCGGAGAAGGAGGCCGGCCCGGCCCGTCAGCTGTGGGGGCTGCAGGCACCCGGCCGCGGCATCCCCCGGCCCGGAATGGTGGTGCTCGGCACCGACGGCTCGCGGATCGGCGAGGTCACCAGCGGCACGTTCTCCCCGACCCTGCGGACCGGGATCGCCCTGGCTCTGCTGGACCGGTCCGCCGGGGTCGCCGAGGGGGCGGAGGTCGCGGTCGACGTCCGGGGACGGCCTCAGGCGGTCGTCGTCCGCCGGCCGCCGTTCGTCGCCTCGCACGTGCGCTGAGCCACCCGCGGGCCGGTCACTTGGACTTGGCCGGCACGGGTGGGTCGGGCACCTCGTCGGCGACCACGGCGTCCCGCTTGCCCATGGGCTGCGGCTCGCCCTGCGTGGTGTCCTTGGCCGTCTGGTGCTCGGTCTCGGCGTTGATCTCCGCGCCCAGCAGCACCAGGTAGCAGGTCAGGTACAGCCACAGCATCAGCACGATGACGCCGGCGATGGCCCCGTAGGTCTCGTTGTAGCTGCCGAAGTTGTTGACGTAGAAGCTGAACGCGACGCTGACGACCGCCCAGACGACGGTGACCACCAACGACCCGAGGCTCACCCAGCGGAGCTTCGGGGCGTCCCGGTCCGGGGCGACCCGGTACACGACGGCCAGCGAGCCGATCACCACGGCCAGCAGGAGCACCCAGCGCACGACCTGGGCGAGGACCGTGCCGACGCCGCCCAGGGGCAGGACGTCGAGCACGACCGGGACCACGGCGATGAGCGCGAAGGTGAGCAGCACGAACACGATCGCGCCCAGGGTGAGCGCCAGGGACAGCGCGCGGAGCTTGAGGAAGTTGCGGGTCTCGACCTCGTCGTAGGCGATGTTCACCGCCTTCACCAGGTTGTTCACCCCGCCGGACGCCGTCCACAGCGCGCCGAGCACCGAGGCGATCAGCCCGAAGGTCAGCGCGCCACCGGCGTTGCTGGTGATGGCGGTCAGCTGCTCGGTGAGGATGCTCTGCGCGCTCTCCGGGAGCTGGTCGGACAGCGACTCGATCTGCGTGCTGACCTGCTCGGGGGAGGCGACGAGGCCGTAGATCGAGATGGTGGCGATCAGCGCCGGGAAGATGGAGAGGAAGGCGAAGAAGGCCACGCCGGCGGCGATGATCGGCATGTTGTCGGCGTTGTTCTCCGCCCAGGACCGCTTGAGGACCTGGACCCAGCCGCGGGGCGGGATCTCCGTGGGCTTGTCGGCGTGGATGCCCGGCATCTCCTCGGACTCGGGCACCTCCGGCGCCGGGCGGGCGGCCTCCCGCTGCTCGCCGCGGACGACGGCCGCGGAGGAGGCGCCGCTGGCCCCGCCGTCGCGTCCGGCCTCGCGGGCCTCGGCAGCGCGCATGGCGGCCCGCCGTTCGGCCTTCTCCTGCACCCGCGTGCGGATGTTGTCCACGGCGCTGCCGGGCCGGCCGTTGTCGACCATCGGTCTGGTCCCCTTGTCTCGGGCGTGCGGGTGGATCGGTGGACCTACGACGTCCCCCTGCGGGCCGGGACCGGCCGGCAGGGGGACCGTTCGCTCAGACGGGGCTCACCGGCGGGAGCTCAGCTCGGCCAGCCTCCGCCGCCAGCCGGAGCGACGGCGAGGCAGGCGCCGGGCGGCGGCCCGCTGGGTGGCCGAGACCTGCGCCACCGCGACGCGCTCGCCGGCCCGGAGACGGGCGGCGGCGGCCCGCTGGCTCGCGGACAGCTGCTTCGCGGCGGCCTGCTGCCGCGCGGACAGCTGGCCCGTGGCCGTGCGCGTGCGCGCGGCCAGGGCCGTGGCGGCGGCCTTCCGGCGGGTGGCGGCGGCCTTCCGGCGGGTGGCGGCGGCCTTCCGGCGGGCCTCCGCGCGCTTGGCGGCCTCCTTGCGGGCCGCCGCCCGCTTCTTGCCGGCGCGCTTGGCCGACTGCTCGGCCGCCTTCTTGGCCGCAGCCTCCCGACGGGCGGCCTGCTTGGCCGCAGCCCGTTCCTCGGCGGTCCGCCGGCGGCGACGGCGCCAGGTCAGCAACCCGATGACCGCGGTCAGGACGGCCACGCCGCCACCGACGACGGCCGGCGGGTTCTCCCGGTACGTCTCGACGGCGGTGTCCTTTGTCCGGTTGGCGGTCTCCAGCGCCGAGCTCTTGGCCTGGTCGACGCGCTCCTGGGCGCGGGCTGGGACGTCGAGCCGGTGGCCCAGTTCGTCGACCGTGCGGCTGAGGTGCTCGCGGGTCTGTTCGATGTCGGCACGGATCGCGTCGGGCTCGTTGGCGCCGGCAGGGCGGCCCGACCCGGTCTCGTCGGCGCCGGTCATCGGGGGGCTCGGCGAACGCCGGCGCCCGTGGTGGGCTGGCTCATCTGTGACTCCGCGGTGTCGGGCGTGGATGGTGGCCTCACCATGCCCGGGGGCTTACCCCGTAAACCAAGATCGTGGGTGCGGCCGGCGCGGTCTCGCGCGGTCCGGGGCTGCCCTGGGGGCGCGAGATGGCTAGCCTGCCGCCATGAGCTGGACCTGGCAGCTGGAAGACCCCTCGGGGACGCCGATCGACCCTGCCACGCTCGGGGTGGAGGTGCCCGAGTGCGACAACCAGGGCGACGCGGAGTCCTGGCTGGGGGAGGCCTGGCGCGACCTGCTGGACCGCGGGGTCGCCACCGTGACGCTGCAGGAGGACGGCGAGCGGGTCTACGGCCCGATGGGCCTGGCGGCCAGCTGACCAGGGGCGGGCGCCCGACCGGCGCCTGCCCCTCCCGCCCGTCCGGAGGAGGACGGGTCCTCCGTCAGCCCCGGGAGGTCTTGGCGGGGTCGCGCTCGACGACGTCGCCCAGCGCCGCGTCGATGCGGCTCATCACCTCGGCCGGCAGCTGGACGCCGGCGGCCGCCACGTTGTCGTGCACCTGCTCGGGCCGGCTGGCGCCGATGATCGCCGCGGCCACGTTCCGGTTCTGCAGCACCCAGGCGATCGCCAGCTGCGCCATCGACAGCCCGAGGTCGTCGGCGATGGGCCGGAGCTCCTGGACGCGGGTGAGCACCTCGTCGTCCAGGTAGCTCTGCATCGAGCCGCCCGCGGTGGCGTGCCCGCCGCGGCTGTCGGCCGGCGGCTGCTGGCCGGGCAGGTACTTGCCGGTGAGCACGCCCTGCGCCAGCGGCGACCAGACGATCTGGGAGAGGCCCGCCTCCTCGCTGGTGGGCACGACCTCGGCCTCGATCACCCGCCAGAGCATCGAGTACTGCGGCTGGTTGCTGATCAGCTGCACCTTGAGCTCGCGGGCCAGCTCGGCGGCGGCGGCGATCTCCTCCGCCCGCCACTCCGAGACGCCCAGGTAGAGGACCTTGCCCTGCCGCACGAGGTCGGCGAAGGCGGTCATCGTCTCCTCCAGCGGCACCGAGGAGTCGTACCGGTGGGCCTGGTAGAGGTCGACGTAGTCGGTCTGCAGCCGCTTCAGCGACGCGTTGCAGCTCTCGGTGATGTGCTTGCGGGACAGGCCGCGGTCGTTGGCCCCCGGGCCGGTCGGCCAGTAGACCTTGGTGAAGATCTCCAGGCCCTCGCGGCGCTGGCCGGCCAGCGCACGCCCCAGGACCGACTCGGCCTTCGTGCCGGCGTAGACGTCGGCGGTGTCGAACGTGGTGATCCCCACGTCGAGAGCGGCGCGCACACAGGCGTGGGCGGCGTCCTCCTCGACCTGGCTGCCGTGGGTCAGCCAGTTGCCGTAGGCGATCTCGGAGATGGTCAGGCCGGAACGGCCGAGGCGTCGTGTCTGCACCGTTCGACCGTAGTCGTTAGCAGTGCTCAACAATCCGTTCGGCCCTCCTGTAGGGGCCCGCCCCGAGCGGAGCGAGGGGTGGGGGACAGGAGGGTCCTTTTTCAGACCTCGGCGCCTAGCGGCACCTGCGGCTTCGGGAAGCGCCAGCGGCGGATCATCGTGGCCCGGCTGACGCCGTACCAGACCAGGCTGCGCATCTTCTGGTCGGTGTTCGGGAAGCGCTCGGTGACCTTCGCCTTGATCCGGCGGCCCAGGAGGAACGAGTCGCCGATGATCACCAGGAAGAAGGCGAACCAGACGAACACCGTGTAGCTCTGCACGGCCGGGACGGGGATGAAGTAGCCGACCAGCACCAGGGCGGCCACGCCCAGGAAGAAGCTGCCGGCGTTGCGGCGGGCGTCGACGACGTCGCGGACCAGCCGGCGCACCGGGCCGCGGTCGCGGGCGGGGAGGGAGCTGTCGTCACCACGGGCGGCGGCGGCCCGGGCACTCCCGCGCCCGGCGGCCTGCTGCTCGCGCATCCGCTTGTAGGCCTCCTTGCGCGTGGTCGGCGGCGGCGGCACCGGCCCACTGCGCCGTCCCTGGGCCTCGTTGCGGCGCGGGGTGGGGCGGCCCTTGCCCGCCGTGCCGACAGCTGTCGGCCCGTGCGCGGTCGTGACCGCCGTCGACCCGTGCAAGGTGACGGTGGTGGCGGCGTCCGCCGCCGGGTCGGAGGCGGGGCGGCGGCCGGGCAGGCGGAGCTTCACGACGGCGAGTCTACGTGGACGGCGGGCCCCACCAGGGTCCCGCGGCCGGGGGTGTCCCCCCGGCGAGCGGTGTGCGCACCGCCCCGGGCGGCGTTCGCGCCGTACAGTGGGAAGCAGCTCCGCCACGGCGGTGTTGGCCGTTCTGAGAGCCCGCCCTCCGTGGCGGGCCGAGCAGGACACCCTCGAGTGTGGGAGGACCACGACATGACCGTGCAGGACACGCAGGCCCCCGGCGCCACCGGCGTCATCCTCAGCGACCCCGCCGCCCTCAAGGTGAAGACGCTGCTGGAGCAGGAGGGTCGCGACGACCTGCGGCTGCGGATCGCGGTGCAGCCGGGTGGTTGCTCGGGTCTCCGCTACCAGCTGTTCTTCGACGAGCGCTTCCTCGACGGCGACCAGACCTTCGAGTTCGGTGGCGTCGAGGTGATCGTCGACCGGATGAGCATCCCGTACCTCAGCGGCGCGACGATCGACTTCGTCGACACCATCGAGAAGCAGGGCTTCACGATCGACAACCCGAACGCCGGCGGTTCCTGCGCCTGCGGCGACAGCTTCCACTGATCGTCGCCTGATCGACCACGAGGCCCGGTCCCCCTGAGGGGGGTCCGGGCCTCGTCGCGTCTCAGGCCGGATCTCCCGCTGCCGCGCGGGGTCCCGCTCAGTCGACCGAGCCCGAGGGGACCGGGATCGGCAGCCCGCCGGACGGCGCCGGGGCGGGCGGGGTCAGCGTCTCGGGGACCAGCGTCCCGGGGACCGGCGTCGGGGACGGGACCGGGATCGCGGACGGGTCGACGGACGGCGTGCGGGACTCGAGGTGGCCGGCGCTGAGGCTGGGCTCGGTGCCCGACGTCGTCGCGGGGGACGGCGGTGTGGTGGCGCAGGCGCCCGGGTCGTCCGGGCATGCGCCGTCGTCCCCGGAACAGCCGGCGAGCAGCCCGGCCGCCGCGAGTGCGGCGACGACCAGGCCGGCTCGCCGGCGGCCGGTCACAGCCGGACCGGGTACACCGGCTCGGGGATCTCCGGGGTGATCCGTTCCTCGACGAAGATGCCGTGCCAGACCATGAAGACCAGCACCTCCCACACCTGCCGGGCGATCCGCTTGCTCGGCACGTCGGCGTCGCGCAGCCGGTCCAGCAGGCCGAGCACGTGGTCGCGGTCCAGCCACTCGTCGGTCTGGCTGTCCTTCACGATCGCCCGGGCCCACTCGTGCAGCGGGCCGGCCAGGAACTCCGCCGTCGGCACCGGAAAGCCGAGCTTGCGCCGGTTCATGATCTTCGGCGGGACGATCTGCCGCATGGCCTGACGCAGCGCGTACTTCGTGGCGTCCCCGCGCCGGGGCACCCGCATCTCCAGCGGCAAGCTGCTGGCCAGGGCGAAGACCTCGGGGTCCAGGAACGGGACCCGCAGCTCCAGGGAGTTGGCCATCGTCATCTTGTCGGCCTTGACCAGGATGTCCCCGCGCAGCCAGGTGAACAGGTCGACGTACTGCATCGCCGTCACGTCGTCGTAGCCGGCCTCGCGGGTCTGCCGGTAGAGCGCCTCGGTGACCGTGACGTGCGAGAGGTCCGGGTCCCGCCCGGGCAGCAGCTGCAGCAGCTCGTCGGCGTTGAGGTTGCGGGCGTTTCCGTAGTACCGCTCCTCGAGCGGGATCGACGCACGGCGCAGCAGGTCCTGACCGCGCACCCCCTCGGGCACCAGCCGGGACAGCCCGCCCAGTGCCCGCCGGCCGGCGGCCGGCAGCGTCGACGCCCAGGCGAGGCTGAGGGGCTCCCGGTAGATCGTGTAGCCGCCGAACAGCTCGTCGGCGCCCTCACCGGAGAGCACGACCTTGACGTGCTTGCGGGCCTCGCGGGCGACGAAGTACAGCGGCACGAGCGCCGGGTCGGCGACCGGGTCGTCCAGGTACCAGACGACCGCGGGGATCGCGTCGGCGAACTCCTGCGCGGTGATCTCGACCGGGACGTGCCGGACCCCCAGGATCGCCGCCGACTCGGCGGCGATGTCCACCTCCGAGGTGGCCTCGCGCTGGAAGCCGACGGTGAAGGTCACCAGGTCCTGGTTGTACTTGTGCGCCAGCGCCGCGACGGCCGTGGAGTCGATGCCGCTGGAGAGGAACGACCCGACGGTGACGTCGGCGCGCATGTGCTTGGCCACCGAGTCGTCGAGCACCTCGGCGATCCGGTCGAACAGCGCCTGCTCGCCGCCCGGGGTCACCGGCGTGGGCCGGAACCTCGGGTGGAACCAGCGGGAGGTGTGCAGTTCGCCGTCGACGACGGTGAAGCTCGTGCCGCTCTCGATCCGCCGGATGCCCCGGTGCATCGTGGCGGGCTCGGGGACGTACTGCAGGGTCAGGTAGTGCTGCAGCGAGGCCGCGTCGACGCCGCCGGCGCCGGGGGTGCCGCCGAGCAGCTCCAGCAGGGCCTTCTTCTCCGAGCTGAAGACCAGGCCGCCGTCGGCCAGGCGGGCGGTGAACAGCGGCTTGATGCCGAAGGCGTCGCGGGCGCCGAACGCCGTCCCGGTCTCGGTGTCCCAGATGACGAACGCGAACATGCCCCGCAGTCGCGGCACGATCGCCTCGCCCCACAGGTGGTAGCCGGCGACGATCGCCTCGGTGTCGCCCTCGGTGGCGAACGTCGCGCCGGCGGCCTTGAGCTCCTCGCGCAGCTCCAGGTAGTTGTAGATCTCGCCGTTGAAGACGATCCGGTACCGGCCCTCGGCGTAGGGCATCGGCTGCGGGCTGCCCTCGATGTCGATGAACGCCAGCCGGTTGAAGCCGAGCACCGCGTGCGCGTCCGACCAGAGCTCGCGGTCGTCGGGACCGCGGTGGCGCAGGCAGCGCAGCGCGTGCTGCACCCCGGAGACCGTCTGCTCGTCGACCCGTTCGGCGTCGGTGGACAGGTAGGCCAGCAGGCCGCACATGCGGGAGGTCTCCAGGAGGTGGGGGAGGGCGGGGGCGGGGAGCCCCGTGGTCAGACGCGCTCGCCGGCGCGGGTCTTGCGGGTGGCGATCCGCTCGGCGACGAAGGACAGGATCGGGATGGTGCCCGCCACGAGGACGAGCACCGAGCCCTTGATCGACCACCGGGCGCGGAGCGCCAGGTCGCAGGCGGTCACGAAGAAGATCGCGTAGAGCCAGCCGTGCGCGGTGCCGATGACCGACACCGGGCCGGTGACGTCGGCCAGGTACTTGAGCGGGACGGCGACCAGCACCAGGGCGATCAGCAGGACGCTGACGATCCAGGCCATGACCCGGTAGCGGGTCAGTGCCGCGGGGACGTCCTGTCCGACCCGGCGGGCGAGGGCGCGCGGCAGCCGGGACGGGGCCGTGGCCCGGTCAGCGGTCACTGTCGCTCCGCGGCCGGAGTGCCTTCTCGTTGAGCTCGGCGAGGTAGGCGTTGTAGGCCGCCAGCTCCGGGTCGCCCGTGGTGTCGATCCGCGGCCGCTGGTACAGCACCAGGGAGGCGCCGGGCTCGTCGTCCGCAGGGTCGCGGGCGAGCTCGTCCTTGCACATCTTGAGGTAGAAGCCCAGGCCCATGAACCCGTACAGCGGCCACTGGAGGGCGTAGCTCCAGTTGACGGCACCGCCGCCGGCCTCGGCCTTGGTCAGCTGCCAGTAGCCGAGGAAGAACGTCATCACGAAGAGCGCCACCACGACCAGGTGCATGAAGAGCCACCCGGGGCTGAGCAGGCGTCGGTACACGCCCGCGACTGTAACCGCCGGGACCGACGGCGGGCCGTCGCCCGCGGCGTGGCCCGGAGCACGTCGGTGCCCGTACCGCCCGGCGGACCTCCGGCCCGCGGCCCGCCGGTGGACTGCGCCGGGGGTGTCCGGCCGGCCTCCCCGGGCGACCCGCCGGGACGGTCCTCCCGCCCCCGGGACGACGGGCGGGGTCGGCTAGTCTCGGCGAGACTGTGGTCGGGGTGGGCGAAGCCCGTCGGGCAACCGAGGAGCACCCGCCGGTGAGACCGCGTGGCGTCGTCACGCGGGGGATGAGGAGGCAGCGGGCAGTGGCTCGACGCAGCAAGCTGGCGAAGGTCGCCGGGCTCGGTCTCCTGGGAGCGCTGACGCTCAGCGGGTGCGACGTCACGGGCAGTTGGCTCAGTTGGGGCTGGCCCGAGGGCATCACCGACCAGGCCGAGCGCATGCACGACCTGTGGATCGGTTCGACGATCGCCGCCCTGGTGGTCGGCATCGCGGTGTGGGCGCTCATCGCCTACGCGACCATCCGGTACCGGAAGCGCGGGGACGAGCTGCCCCGGCAGACGGCCTACAACCTCCCGCTCGAGGTCGTCTACACGATCATCCCGTTCCTGATCATCGCGGTGCTCTTCTTCTTCACCGTGAACACCCAGAACGAGGTCCGGGACGTCAGCGATGACCCCGACGTCACGGTGCAGGTCAACGCATTCAAGTGGAACTGGCAGTTCGTCTACCCCGAGACGGAGACCGCGGGCGGTGAGGCCGTGTCGACGGTCGGCACCAGCACGGAGATCCCGATCCTGGTGGTCCCCACCGACCAGACGATCCGCTTCGAGCTCAACTCGGCCGACGTCATCCACTCCTTCTGGGTGCCGGAGTTCCTGTTCAAGCTCGACATCATCCCGGGCCAGGACAACGGCCGGGACAACGTCTTCGAGGTCACCGTCCGCGAGGAGGGGGCCTACGTCGGCCGCTGCGCCGAGCTGTGCGGCACCTACCACGCGTTCATGAACTTCGAGCTGCGTTCGGTCTCGCCCGAGGCGTACGAGGACTACCTCGCGGCGCGCGAGGAGGGGCTGTCGGTCTACGACGCCCTGGTGCTCATCGACGAGCCGGGCAACGCGGTCTCCACGCAGCCGTTCGCGCCCCAGCGCGAGCAGGCGGTGGCCTCGGATGACTGACCCGATCACCCCGCACCAGCTGGAGGGACGGCCGTGAAGGTCGAAGCGCTCATCTTCAACTTGATCACGGTCTTCTGCCTCGTGACCGCCGTGGTCTACGGCGTCTGGGCCCGGGAGCCCATCGGGACCACGGCGCTCGCGCTGTCCGGTGGCCTCACCGCCCTGATCGGTGGCTTCTTCTGGTTCGTGAGCCGTCGCATCGACGCCCGCCCCGAGGACCGCAAGGACTCCGAGATCGCCGACGGCGCCGGTGAGCTGGGCTTCTTCAGCCCGGCCAGCTACTGGCCGTTCGGGCTCGCGTTCTCCGCCGGGATCATGGGCCTGGCGCTCGCCTTCTGGTACCCGTGGCTGGTCATCATCGGGGCCGTCGCGCTCATCGTGACCATCGGTGGCCTGCTCTTCGAGTACTACGTCGGGCAGAACGCGCACAGCTGATCGACACCGCACTGCACCGCTCAGCGGGGCTCCTCCCAGTGGGAGGAGCCCCGCTCTGCGTCGTGCCCCCGAACGGCTGTGGCCGGCCGGGGGAGGCGGCACCCGGCACGCACCCTGACCGGCTTGCCGTGCGCTCGCGCGGCAGCAAGAAGCACCCTGACCGGCTTGCCGTGGCGTTCGCGCGACGGCAGCAGGAGGCACCCTGACCGGCTTGCCGTGGCGCTCTCGCGCCGGCAGCCGGGGGCATCCTGTACGCGACGCCGCGACTCTCGCGACGGCAGCCGGGGGCACCCTGTACGGGACGCCGCGACCCTCGCGACACGGCAGTCCGGAGCGCGCCATGCCCAGCTCTCACGGTCTGGCTGCGTCGCACCGCTGGCGGTACCGCCGTGATGTCCCGAGGCCGCCCGCCAGCCTCTGGTCCAGCTCGTCACTGAGACGAGTGCCATGGGCGTCCCGCTGGCGCGGGCACCGAGCAGGTCTGTCGCCACGCCTACCGGCACGGGTGCCGGACAAGGCCGAGTCGCCGGGGTGCGCAACGCCTTCCTGGCCGACTGGTCCGGTCGTCCGCTGACTGCCGGCTGCGCTCGCGACGCGGCGGCCCGCGGGGAGCCTCAGGGTCATCTGGCCGCCTTCGGGGAACGGTTCCGGTGGCCGAGCCCGAGCGCCGCACCAGGCCGGCGTCGACGGCGTTGGTCGGCGTCCCGTACCGGGCGCTGGACGCGGACGTCCCGCCGGTGAGTGTGGCGACGTCAGTTCCACGACGGGCTGCGAAGGGCGCTCAGCCCGATCGCGGTGACGCGGCTGGGTGACGACGTGCCGGTCACTGCCCTCGTCGGCAGCCGACAGGCGACCGCCCTCAACGCCACCCCCACTGCGAGTCGCGGGAGCAGCCCGTGACGCCGGCTCGACCGGCAGCAGGGACGGCCTGTGGGGGTCAGCTCGGCTCGACCGGCGGCAGGGGAGCGGCCTGTGGGGGTCCGCCTCCACCGGCGGCAGGGCGGCCTGTGGGGCTGGCTCGACCGGCGGCAGGGGAGCGGCCTGTGGGGGTCCGCCTCCACCGGCGGCAGGGCGGCCTGTGGGGCTGGCTCGACCGGCGGGAGGGCGGCCTGTGATGCCGGCTCGACCGGCAGTGAACGAGCGGCCTCATGGGTCCGATGAGCGGGCGCAGAAGGAACCGCTCCGGGTCGGTCAGCAGCCCTGTGGGACGGCCGCGGCGGCCCCGGCCGCTGTCTCAGCGCAAACCGGGGTCCTGCCTCGACTCGTCCGACGCCGTGCTGTGCGACGGAGGAGCGGGCGGAAAGCAGCAGGGCCCCGACGGACGATGCCGTCGGGGCCCTGCTGGTGGTGCTCGTCGATCAGTCGCGCGGAGCCTGCGGCCGTCCACCCTCGGAGGGCCGACCCCCCTCGGAGGGGCGCCCGGAGGTGAGGGAGTGACGGTCGGCCTGCTCTGCCTCGAGGCCGCGGGCCTCCAGCTCTGCCTGCCGCTGCACCTCCGCCGGCTCCTCGATCGGCTTGAAGAAGCCCTTGATCGCCCGGCGTGCACCGCCGACCTGGTTCATCCGCTTGGGCACCGAGGCACCGCCGTAGGCCAGCTGGCCGTGGCCGTGCTCGTCCACCGGGCCGAGGGGCTGGTGCACCTCGATGAACTCCCCGCTGGGGAGCCGGCGGATGACCCCGGTCTCGATGCCGTGCTCGAGCACCTCGCGGTCGTGCCGCTGGAGCCCCAGGCACAGGCGGTAGGTCATCCAGTAGGCGAACGGCGGGAGCACCAGGCACCCGATCCGACCGAACCAGGTCATGGCGTTGAGGCTGATGTCGAACTTGTCGGCGATCAGGTCGTTGCCACCCGAGATCCACAGGACCACGTAGAACGTGAGGGCCATCGCGCCCACCGACGTCCGGACGGGGACGTCGCGGGGGCGCTGCAGCAGGTGGTGCGATGCAGTGTCCCCGGTGAGCTTGCGCTCGATCATCGGGTAGAGCGCGAGCACGGTGAACATCAGGCCGGCGCCGACGACCGTGGGCCAGAACAGGGCCGGGATCGTGTAGTCGCCGGGGAGGTTGATGTCCCAGGCCGGGAAGAGCCGGGTCGACCCGTCGAGGAAGCCGATGTACCAGTCCGGCTGCGAACCGGCCGACACCTGTGCCGGGTTGTACGGGCCCCACAGCCAGATCGGGTTGATCTGCACCAGACCGCCCAGGGCGGCGCACAGCCCGAAGACGATGAAGAACAGTGCGGTCGCCTTCCCGGCGAACGCGGGGAAAAGCCGGTTCCCGACCACGTTGTGCTCGGTGCGACCGGCACCCGGGAACTGCGTGTGCTTCTGCTTGACCAGGATCAGCAGGTGCGCAGCGATCAGCGCCAGCAGGATCGCCGGGATGATCAGCACGTGGACGATGTAGAACCGTCCGATGATGTCCATGCCGACGTAGTCGCCGTTGAAGACCGCCCAGTGCGCCCAGGTGCCGATGACCGGCAGCGACAGGATGATCGCGCTGATGATCCGGAGGCCCGTGCCCGACAGCAGGTCGTCGGGGAGGGAGTAGCCGGTGACGCCCATGAGCAGCGCCAGGACCAGCAGCACGACGCCGATCAGCCAGTTGGTCTCACGCGGACGCCGGAAGGCGCCGGTGAAGAAGATCCGCAGCAGGTGGATGACGATCGAGGCCACGAACAGCAGGGCGGCCCAGTGGTGGATCTGCCGGATCAGCAGACCGCCGCGGACGTCGAAGGAGAGCCCGAGCGTCGACTCGTAGGCGGCCGACATCTCCACGCCCCGCAGCGGTGCGTAGACGCCCTCGTAGACGACCTCCTGCATGGTGGCGTCGTAGAAGAACGTCAGGTACGTGCCGGAGAGCAGCAGGATGACGAACGAGTAGAGCGCGATCTCCCCGAGCAGGAAGGACCAGTGGTCGGGGAAGACCTTGTTCAGGGTCCGGCGCAGCGGACCGGCGACGATCAGCCGGTCGTCGACCTCGAGGGCTGCTTGCCCGATCTTGCTCGTCGGCGCACCAGGCGCCGCCGTGGTGGTGGCCATCAGATCCGTTCCCGGTTCCAGTAGGTGGGGCCGACTGCCT
The DNA here is from genome assembly GCF_011758655.1 of Modestobacter marinus. Taxonomy (NCBI): domain Bacteria; kingdom Bacillati; phylum Actinomycetota; class Actinomycetes; order Geodermatophilales; family Geodermatophilaceae; genus Modestobacter; species Modestobacter marinus. The sequence continues at coordinate 1,007,765 of NZ_JAAMPA010000002.1, read as the reverse complement.
CAATGTAGTCGCTCCGTGCCACGAAGTAGCCCTCGTCGTCGACCGTGATGGGCAGCTGGGGGAGCGCGCGGGTCGCCGGGCCGAAGACCGGCTTCGCCCCGGCGGTCACCAGGAACTGCGACTGGTGGCACGGGCAGAGGATGCGGCCCGTCTCCTGCTCGTAGAGGGACACCGGGCAGCCGGCGTGCGTGCAGATCTTCGAGTAGGCGACGTAGTCGCCGTAGGAGAAGTCCGCCTGGCCTTCCCGGGGCTCGTCGCTGAGCTGCTGCTCCGGACGCAGCCGGATCAGCATCGTGGCCGCGTCGGCCTGCCGGTTGCCGCCCTCGACGGCCGGGAAGACCGTCTCCAGGGAGCCCGGCTGCTGGTCGCCGGGACGGATCGGGGTGCCGTCGTCGCGCAGGAGACGGACCCCTTCGGCCCACGAGGTGGTACCGAGCGGGTTGCCGGTGTTCGGATTCTTGATCAGCCCGCCGAGCGGGGCGATGATCATGGCGCCGGCCGCAGCGCCCATCGCGCCGAGCGTGCCCAGGAGCAGCTTGCGGCGGGGGAGCCCGGACTTGTCCAGGCCGCTCATCAGGGTCGCCCCGGTGGTCACCCGGTCGAAGTGCGAGCCGTCGTGCTTGTCCTGGACCGCCGTCTCGTGCGGCAGGAGCTTCTTGACGTACTGGACCAGGCCGATGCCGATGCACAGCAGCGACAGGCCCATCGTCAGGCCGAGGAGCGGGGTGAAGAAGGCACTCCAGGCATCCGCCCCCACCTCCCACTCCCAGCTGGGGAGGAACCAGCCGGAGCCGGCGTAGACGACCAGGAAGGCCACGGCGAAGATCGCGCCGAGGGCGAACCACATGGTCACCTGGCGGGTGGCCTGCTTCTCCACGGCCGAACCGGGCACGGGGCCGGGCTCGACGTGGAGCACCTCCACGCCGTCGTAGCGGGCACCCAGCCGGTCCAGCTCCGTGCGGTCCATGGCCGCCAGCTGTGCCGGCGAGTAGTCGTCGTCCGGCCCGCCGTGGGCGGGACCGGCGGTGTCGCTGCCGGCCGAACCGGGGTGCTTGTCCGTCGTGCTCACGCCTTCGTCCCCATCCAGAAGATCCCGAACAGCAGGGCGCCGACACCGGCGACCCAGATGACCAGGCCCTCGGCGACCGGACCGGCGCGGCCGATCGCGGCGCCACCGGGGTCGGCCTGGTCCTGGATCGTCTGCACGTAGTCGATGATCGAGCGCTTCTCCTCCGGCGTCAGCTGGTTGTCGCCGAACACCGGCATGTTCTCCGGGCCGGTCAGCATGGCCGCGTAGATCTGCGCGTCGGTGACGCCGTCCAGGGACGGCGCCCGCTTGCCGGAGGAGAGCGCGCCGCCCTCACCGACGAAGTTGTGGCAGGAGGCGCAGTTGAGCCGGAACAGCTCGCCGCCCTCGGCCAGCTCGCCGTCGCGCAGGTCGCCCGACGGGACGGTCGGGCCGCCGCCGTTGGCCTGGACGTAGGCCATCAGCTGGGCGATCTCCGCCTCGGTGAACATCACCGGGTGCTCGGGCGCCTGGGCCTCCTGGCGGACCAGCGGCATGCGCCCGGTGGAGACCTGGAAGTAGACCGAGGCCGACCCGACGCCGATGAGCGACGGGCCGCGGTCCTCCACGCCCTGGAGGTTGGAGCCGTGGCAGGTGATGCAGCTGAGGGTGTACAGCTCGCGGCCGGCCTCGACCGCGACGGACTCGCTCTCCGTCAGCTCGTCGGCGGCGCTGGCGCCCGGCGCGAGAGCGGAGTAGCCGATCCCGGTCAGGATCAGGGCGGCCATCAACCCGGCCACGTTGGCCAGGCGGCGGCGCTGCTTGGAGCGGCGCCGGTCACGGGCGGCGGCGGCCGGCGTGCCGACGGCCGGCCGGCGGCGCAGCAGCCCGCGGCGACCGCCCTCGAGAGGGGCTTCGGACGAGGCGTTCGTGGTGGACACCCGGTTCCCTACTTGATCAGGTAGATCGTGATGAACAGGCCCACCCACACGACGTCGACGAAGTGCCAGTAGTAGGACACCACGATCGCGGAGGTCGCCTGGGCAGGGGTGAAACGGCCCATGGTGGACCGAATGAGCACGAAGACGAAGGCTATAAGGCCACCGATCACGTGCAGGGCGTGGAAGCCCGTCGTCAGGTAGAACACCGACCCGTAGGCCGAGGAGGAGATGGTCGTGCCGTGGTCGACGACCAGGGTGCGGTACTCCCACATCTGGCCCAGCACGAAGACGAGCCCCATCACGAACGTGATGGTGAACCAGCGCCGCAGGCCGTAGACGTTGCCGATCTCAGCTGCGAAGACGCCGTACTGACAGGTCACCGACGAGGCGACCAGGATCAGCGTGAAGGTCAGCGCGTACGGCACGTTCAGCTCGGTCGGCTCCGGCGGCCAGCCGTCCTCGGCGCGGGCGCGGGCGGTGAAGTACATGGCGAACAGGCCGGCGAAGAACATCAGCTCACTGGCGAGCCAGACGATCGTGCCGACGCTGACCATGTTCGGTCGGGTCAGGGAGTGCACCCGCGAGGTGTCGAAGGTGCTGCTCGCCACGGGGGCCGTTGTCACCCGCTCATCATGGCATCGGGACAGCCGCCCCACGACGTGGGGTACGTGGGCGTGGCGCACCCGCTCCGGCCACCTCCGGGGGGTCCGGCACGTCGCCTTCCCTCCCCTCCGCCTGCGGGCACTAGGCTCGCGCGGGTGAGCCCCGACGCCGTACCGGCCACCGTGCTGGTCTTCAGCCAGCGGGCCGAGGTCCGCACCGCCGTCCGGACGGCCCTGGGCAGCGCGCCGGCTCCCGGAGTGGGGCCGGTCACGTACCTGGAGTGCGCCACCGCCGACGAGGTGGTCGCCGCCGTCGACCGCGGGGGCGTCGACCTCTGCGTGCTGGACGGCGAGGCCCAGCCGACCGGCGGCATGGGGATCAGCCGCCAGCTCAAGCACGAGATCGCCGACTGCCCGCAGCTGGTGGTGCTGATCGCCCGGCAGGCGGACCGCTGGCTGGCCCACTGGTCGATGGCCGACGCCACGCTGGCCTACCCGATCGACCCGCTGACCGCCCCCGAGGTCGTCGCTGGGCTGCTCCGCGACCGGGCAGCGCAGCGCCCGGCCGTCCGTCGCTGACCAGATGACGTCCGCCATCCCGACCTGGCCCGGCCTGCTCACCCGACTCACCCGGGGCGAGCACCTCGCCGCCGAGGACACCCGCTGGGCGATGCGCCAGGTGATGACCGGGGAGGCGACCCCGGCCCAGGTCGCCGGCTTCGTGGTGGCCCTGCGGGCCAAGGGGGAGTCGCCGGAGGAGGTCGCCGGGCTCGCCGCGACGATGCTGGACCAGGCGACCCCGGTGCAGCTGCCGGTGGACTGCGTCGACATCGTCGGCACGGGCGGCGACGGTGCCCAGACGGTGAACATCTCGACGATGGCCGCCATCGTCACCGCCGCGGCCGGTGTCCCGGTGGCCAAGCACGGCAACCGGGCCGCGTCGTCGGCCTCGGGCACCGCCGACGTCCTCGAGGCGCTCGGGGTGGTCATCGACCTGCCTGCCCCCGCGGTCGCGCAGTGCGTGCGGGAGGCGGGGATCGGCTTCTTCTTCGCCCCGGTCTTCCACCCCGGGATGCGGCACGCGGCCGCGCCGCGGCGGGAGCTGGGGATCGGCACGGTCTTCAACTTCCTGGGCCCGCTGACGAACCCGGCTCGCCCGGTGGCGGCTGCGATCGGCTGTGCGGACACCCGGATGGCCCCGGTGCTGGCCCAGGTGCTCGCCGACCGGGGCACCCGTGCGCTGGTCTTCCGGGGGGACGACGGGCTCGACGAGCTCACCACCAGCACCACCTCGGCGGTGTGGGTCGTGCGTGACGGCGAGGTCGTGGCCGAGCGGCTGGACCCGACGGCCCTCGGCATCCCGGTGTCCGCGCCGGGCGCCCTCCGCGGCGGCGGTCCCGAGGTCAACGCCGAGGTGGTCCGTCGGCTGGTGGCCGGTGAGCCGGGGCCGGTCCGGGACGCGGTGCTGCTCAACGCGGCCGGGGCCCTCGCCGCGTTCGACCCGCGCGGCGCCCGGCTGCACGACGCGCTGGGTGCCGGGCTGGAACGCGCAGCAGCCGCCGTGGACGACGGCAGGGCGGCCGCGAAGCTGGCCGACTGGGTGCGGGTCAGCCGCGCAGCCCGCGGCTGACGGACCCGGTCACCTTCCGGCCGGGAGCAGCGCGAGCGCCGGGAACGGTGCAGGGGTGACCTGACGAGCCGGGGTGACCTACTGGTCGGTCGACTCGAAGCCGATCGAGAACGCGGCCTCCAGGTCGTGCCGTGAGTAGGCGCGGAAGGCGATGTGGGTGGCCGTGTCGACGACGCCGGGAACCTTGTTGATCCGCCCGGCGATGACCTGGGCGATCTCCTCGAACTCGTGCACCCGGACGAGCGCGACCAGGTCGACGTCGCCGGCGACGGAGTAGACCTCGCTGACCCCGGGCAGCGCGGCGATCGCCTCGGCCACCTCGGCGATCGAGTCGGTGGCGGCATCGATCATCACGATGGCGGTGATCACGCCCGGGATGCTAGCCCGGTCGCGACCCGGCCGCGCCGTCCGGGAGTGCGCCCGCCGGTCGCCGGGGCGCCCGGGGTGACCCGGTCCGGCTGGCTGCGGGTGCTGAGCGACCGGGTGTCGGCGAAGGGGTCCCGGTCGGCGCGGCCGGCGTCCACCTGGGCGAGGAAACCGCTGTACCCACCCGTGCCGGGGGTGCGGCTGGCCAGCGTGCCGGTCAGGTCGACGAGGCGGGTGCCGGGCTTCTCCATCCAGCGCAGCACCAGCTCCGTCTCGTCGACGGAGGCGGCCAGCTCGTCGTCCGGGCCGGTCGGGGTCTCGGCGGTGGCGCGCAGGTCGGCCAGGTGGCCGCGGACGGACCGCCCCCGCTCGGCGACGCCGGCCGCGACCAGCCGGCCACGGCGGACCACCGCCAGCTGCCAGCCCCCGGCGCCGTCGGGTCGGGCGAGGACCAGTTCCGGGACGGTGGCCAGCGACTCCAGGCGCTGCCGGCGCCGCACCGCCCGGACGAGCACGGCCACCCGGTCGCGCAGCACGGCTGCCTCCTCGTACCGGCCCTCCTCGGCCAGCCGCTCGACCCGGTGCAGCAACGGCGCGACCAGGTCGCGGGGGTCGGACTCGACGGCCGCCCGGAACACGGCGGCGATCGAGGCGTACTCCTCCCGGGTCTGGTCGCCGGTGCACGGCGCCCCGCACCGGCCCATCCCGGCCAGGGCGCAGGCACTGCCCAGCACGGTCAGCGACAGGCGGGAGGTGCACTGCCGCAGTGGCAGGGACTCGTGCACGGCGGCGACGGCGGCGTCGGCGGCCCGCCGGTCGGGGAAGGGGCCGAGGAACGCGCCGGCAGCCGGCCGCACCCGGCGCACCACCGACAGTCGGGGGAACGGCTCGTCGGTCAGCCGGACCCACAGCGCGCGCTCGGGGAACCGGGAACGCCGGTTGTACCGGGGCTTGTGCTCGGCGATCAGCCGGAGCTCCCGGACGGCGGCCTCCAGGTCGTGCGCGCACGGCAGTGCCTCGATGCGCTCGGCGAGGGTGATCATCTCGGTCATCCGGCTGCGCTGCTCACCGGCGGAGAAGTAGCTGCGCACCCTGCTGCGGAGGTCGCCGGACGTGCCGACGTAGAGCGGTTCGTCGCCCGGGCCGCGGAAGACGTACACCCCGGGACCGGAGGGGACGTGCTCGGCGAGGTGGCGCTTGCGGCGGCGCTGCGGGTCGACCTGGCGGGTCAGCCCGGTCAGCTCCTCCAGCGAGGTGATGCCCAGCGGCCCGAGGCGCTCGAAGAGCCCGTGCAGGACGTCGACGGTCGCGCGGGCGTCGTCCAGTGCGCGGTGGCAGGGCTGGGTGGAGGTGGAGAAGTAGGGCGCGAGGGTGGCCAGCTTGCAGTTGGGCACCTCGTCGCGGGTGAGCAGCCGGCGGGCCAGGACGGCGGTGTCGACCGAGGCGAACGCCGGCCACAGCACCCCGCTCTCCTCGCAGGCCGCCTTGAGGAAGCCCAGGTCGAAGGGGGCGTTGTGCGCCACGAGGACGGCGCCGCGGGCGAACTCCAGGAAGGCGGGCAGCACCGCGTCGATCCGCGGCGCGGCGGCCACCATCATCGAGGTGATCCCGGTCAGCACGCTGATGTAGGGCGGGATCTCGTGACCGGGGTCGACCAGGGTCTGGAACTCGCCGAGCACCTGGCCGCCGCGGACCTTGACCGCCCCGATCTCGGTGATCGCGCTGTCCTTCGGCGAGCCCCCGGTGGTCTCCAGGTCGACGACCACGAAGGTGACGCCGGCCAGCTGGGTGCCCAGGTCGTCGATCGTCGCCTGGTGGAACCGTGGCTCCTCCTGAGTGCGGTGACCGCTCGGCAGCGCCACCTGCCGCCACCGGGACGGGCCGGCGCCGGGCGGGAGGACCGCCGGGGGCGTAGGTCGCTGTGCTGACGGCGGGACGGGTACGGGCGGCACGGGGCGGACGCTAGGTCGGGGGTCCGACAGTCCCCGGGAGGCCACGCCGCGCAGCCGTCGGTCCTCGCGAGCCCGGGGGAGGCGGCCGGTTCGCCGACGCCCCGCCCGGGCGTCCCGGACCGGGAGCCGGGCAGAACTGTCGGTGGTCGCTCCTACGGTCCGCGGTGTCTGGACCAGAGGAGACAAGGAGAGCCGCCGTGCTCATCGACTGCGACACCTGCACCGTCCGCGGTCAGGGCTGCGACGACTGCGTCGTGACCGTCCTGCTGGGCGCCCCACCGGACTGGCGGGGGAGCTCGCCCACCGTCGTGCCGCTCACCCGGCGCCGACCGGGGGTGTCCGCCGGTGTGCCGGCCGGTGAGGAGGTGCGGGTGGCCGCTGCCGCACCGGGGGAGGCGGTGGCCGAGAGCGCCCCTGACCGGAGCGAGACGGAGGCGACGCGTCCGGTCGTCGAGTGGGACGACGTGGAGCAGCAAGCCGTCCGGGCCTTGGCAGACTTCGGGCTCGTTCCGCCGTTGCGTCATCAGGATGCGTCGTCCCACGGGGACCGGCACGTGAGCTGACAAATCGCACCCCTGTGATTTGTCAGGTCCTGGGGTCGGTTCGAGGTTTGACGGGTCTAGGTCTCGATCCGGTCACGGACATACGGTCGTCGTGTCTGAGCGAGACGAAGCCACCACAGAGGGTGGCCTCGGTCGGACACCGCAGCCGCACCGTCCCCATCCGGGTGGTGCGCCGTGGTCCGAGTGCATGAAACGGAGTCCGCCGCCCGTGGCGAACCCTCAGCCCCGCGCCCTGACAGCACGCTCGACCGCCGCCGCCGGCACCCCGGGGCGCGCGCGTCCCGGCCGTCTCGCCGGTCGGTTCGGCATCGGGGTCGTGGCGGTCGTCGCCGCGAGCCTGACGCTGGCGGTCCTGCCGGGCGACGCCGCCGCAGCTCCCGGCGCCCAGGTCCCCGAGGCGACCAGCCCGGAGCAGGCCACCCAGCTGGCCGCTGACGCGACCCACGAGCTGGAGGTCGTCACCGAGCAGTTCAACGAGGCGCAGGAGACGCTGGAACAGCAGCGGGCAGCCGCGGACGCCGCGGCCCGGACGGTCGCCGAGGCGCAGGCGCGACTGGCCGCCCTGGACGAGCAGGTGCGCCGGGTCGCCCGCAGCGCCTTCACCGGGGAGAACCTGTCCCGCTTCAACGCCCTGATGACCAGTGGGTCGCCGGACGAGTTCCTCTCCCAGGTGACCACCCTGGACAGCATCGCCGGGCACACGGACGAGATCCTGTCCCAGGTCACCGCGGCGGCGACCGCGGCGGCGCAGGCGCAGTCCCAGGCGGAGGCGGCCGCCGCGGCCGCCGAGCAGACGCTGCAGGACGTCGCCACGCGGCAGCGCGACCTCACCGCCCGGGTCGACGACTACCAGGCGCAGTACGACGCCCTGACCGTCGTGCAGCAGCAGGAGGTGGTCGAGGAGCACGCCGGGCCGGTGCTCGAGGCCCCGGCGGAGGTGGTGGCCACCAGTTCCTCGGCGCAGGTCGCCGTGGACACCGCCATGGCGCAGCTCGGCGACCCGTACGTGTGGGCGGCCGGCGGCCCGGACGCCTTCGACTGCTCGGGCCTGACCCAGTACGCCTACGCCGCTGCGGGGGTGACCCTGCCGCACTCCAGCCGCCTCCAGTCGCAGATGGGGACGGCGGTCTCCCGGAGCGAGCTCCAGCCCGGCGACCTGGTCTTCTTCCGCAGCCCGGTCAGCCACGTGGGCATGTACATCGGCGGCGGGCAGATGGTGCACGCCGCGACCTTCGGCGTCCCGGTGCAGGTCACCAGCGTCGACATGGCCGGCTACGCCGGGGCGCGCCGCTTCCTCGGCTGAACGGCCGTCCGGCCTGCCAGCCGGGCCACAGGCAGCCTGCCTAAGCTCGGCGCCGTGCCCTTCCCGTCCGGTCCGAGAGCCCACGGATGAGCCCGGGAGGGACCAGCGGGTCCCGCCGAGCGGCCCTGCTGGTGGCCGCGGTGCTCGGTGCTGCGCTGGTCGCGGTGATCGCCCTGGCCACGCCGTGGGACGTGCTGCCCGTGCCGCCGGGCGGGCGCACCCCCGTCGACCCGGGCGCCGCCTTCGGCCCGGAACAGGTGGCCCGGGCGGAGGCCTTCGCCGCGGCGCTGCGCCCGGCCTCGCTGACGTCGCTGCTGCTGAGCCTGGTCGTCTCGGCGGTCTTCGGGCTCACCCGGGCCGGTGCGGCGACCGCCCGGGCCGTCGCCCGGCCGCTGGGCGGTGGCTGGGTGTGGCAGGTGCTGCTCGGCTCGATCGCCCTCCTGCTCGTCGGCCGGCTGCTGACCCTGCCGCTGTCGGTCTACGGCGAGGTCATCCGGCACCGTTACGGCCTGTCCACCCGCGGCTGGGGCCTGTGGGCGCGGGACGTCGCCACCTCCTTCGGCATCTCCGCCGGGCTGACCGCCCTGGGTCTGCTGGCCCTGGTCGCGCTCGCCCGGCGGGCTCCGCGCACCTGGTGGGCGTGGGCGGGTGGGGCGGCCGCCGCGCTGGTCGTCCTCGGGTCGTTCCTGTACCCCCTGGTGATCGAGCCGGCCTTCAACCGCTTCGAGTCCATGCCGGAGGGCCCGCTGCGCACGGAGCTGATCGCGCTGGCCGAGCGCAGCGGCACCCCGGTGGAGGACGTGCTGGTCGCCGACGCCAGCCGGCGCACCACCGCGCTGAACGCCTACGTCTCCGGCTTCGGCTCCACGCGGCGGATCGTCGTCTACGACACGCTGCTGGACCAGCGGCCCGACGCGGAGATCGAGTCGATCGCCGCCCACGAGCTCGGGCACGTGGCCAACGACGACGTGCTCACCGGCACGCTGATCGGTGCGCTGGGAGCCGGCGCCGGCGTCGCCCTGCTGGGCTGGCTGCTCGGCTCCACCCCGCTGCTGCGCCGGGCCGGTGCGGAGGGGCCCGGGGACGGGGCGGTCGTCGGCCTGCTGCTCCTGTTGCTCTCGCTGGGCACGCTGGTGTCGACGCCGGTGCAGAACCTGGTCTCCCGGCACATCGAGGCGCGCGCGGACCTGCACGCGCTGGAGCTGACCCAGGACCCGGGGTCCTTCGTGGCGGTGCAGCAGGCCCTGGGGGGCGCCAACCTCAACGACCCCGATCCGCCGGCGATCTGGCAGTGGGCGTTCGGCTCGCACCCCACGGTGCCGCAGCGGATCGCCTTCGCCGCCGACTGGGTCGCGGTGCGGGACCGGTGAGCGGGAGCCGCACGCTGGTCGTCACCAACGACTTCCCGCCGCGGCAGGGCGGCATCCAGACCTTCGTCGCCGCCCTGCTGGCCACCCGGCCGCCGGAGTCGCTGGTCGTGCTGGCCTCGGACCACCCCGGCTCCGCCGCGCACGACGCCGCCCTGCCCTATCCGGTGGTGCGGGCGCCCACCGGCATGCTGCTGCCGACGCCGGGCGTGGCCCGGACGGCGGCCCGGCTGGCCCGCGAGCACGGCTGCCGGACGGCGTTCTTCGGCGCGGCGGCACCGCTCGGCCTGCTGGCGCCGGCGCTGCGGCGGTCCGGGGTCGAGCACCTCGTGGGCGCCACGCACGGCCACGAGACCGGCTGGGTCGCGCTGCCGGCGGCCCGGCAGCTCCTGCAGCGCATCGCCGGGGGACTGGACGTGCTGACCTACATCAGCGAGTACACCCACGGGCGGCTGGCCCCGGCCCTCGGGGACCGGACCGAGCTGGCCCAGCTCTCACCCGGGGTGGACGTCGACCGGTTCACCCCGGACGCCGACGGGGCGGACGTGCGGGACCGGTACGGCCTCGGCGACGACCCGGTGGTGACCTGCGTGTCCCGGCTGGTGCGGCGCAAGGGCCAGGACGTGCTGGTCGCGGGCTGGGCGCAGGTGCTGGCCCGCCATCCGCGCGCGAAGCTGCTGCTGGTGGGCGGCGGCCCGCTGGAGCCGGCGCTGCGGCGCGCCGTCTCCGACCGCGGGCTGGCCGGCTCCGTCGTCCTGACCGGGGGAGTGGCGCCGGAGGAGCTGCCGGCCCACTACGCAGCCGGCGACGTGTTCGCCATGCCGTGCCGCACCCGCCGCGGGGGGCTGGACGTCGAGGGGCTGGGCATGGTGTTCCTGGAGGCGGCCGCCTGTGGCCGGCCGGTCGTCGCGGGCACCTCGGGTGGGGCGCCGGAGACCGTCCGGGAGGGCGTGACCGGGCACGTCGTCGACCCGCGGTCGCCCGCCGCGGTCGCGGGTGTGCTGGCCGACCTGCTGGACGACCCGGTGCGCGCCCGGGCGATGGGCGCGGCCGGTCGTGCGTGGGTCGAGCAGCGCTGGTCCTGGACGACGATCGCGTCGACCTTCGCCGACCTGCTCGACCCCGCGCGCTGAGCGCGGAGCCGAGCCCGGGCGTCAGCGCGCGTAGAGGGCCTCGACCTCGCCGCCGAACTCCTTCATCACCACGGCCCGCTTGAGCTTCAGGCTGGGGGTGAGGGTGCCGTTCTCCTCGGTGAAGTCGTCGCCCAGCACCCGGAACTTCTTGATCGCCTCGGCGTGCGAGACGGCCTTGTTCGCCTCGGCCACCGCGGCGTCCAGCTCGGCGAGCAGCTCCGGGTCGTCGCGCAGCTGCTGGGGGCTGAGGTCGGCGTCCTTGCCCTGCGCCTTCAGCCAGGCCGGCAGCGCCTCGACGTCCAGGGTGACCAGTGCGGCGATGAAGGGCCGCTGGTCGCCCACGACGAGGCACTGGCTGACCAGCTTGTGCGCCCGGAGCCGGTCCTCGAGCACGGCGGGGGCGACGTTCTTGCCCCCCGCGGTCACCAGGATCTCCTTCTTCCGCCCGGTGATCCGCAGGAAGCCCTGCTCGTCCAGCTCACCGATGTCGCCGGTGTGGAACCAGCCGTCGGCGTCGATGGCCTCCGTGGTGGCCTGCTCGTTCCTCCAGTACCCGCGCATGACGATGCCGCCGCGCAGCAGCACCTCGCCGTCGTCGGCGATCTTCGCGTCGACCCCGGGCAGCGGGCGCCCGACGGTGCCGACGCGCAGCGCCGCGTCGTGGTTGACGGCGGCGGCGGCGGTGGTCTCGGTCAGGCCGTAGCCCTCGAAGATGGTGACGCCGATGCCCCGGAAGAAGTGGCCGAGCCGCTCGCCCAGGGGTGCACCGCCGGAGATGGCGCCGGCACAGCGCCCGCCGAGCGCGGCGCGCAGCTTGCCGTAGACCAGCCGGTCGAACAGGGCGTGCTGCACCCGCAGCGCCAGCCCCGGGCCGCCGGTGTCCTGGGCGCGTGACCAGCTGACGGCGACCTCGGCGGCCCGGTCGAAGATCTTGCCCTTGCCGTCGGCCTCCGCCTTCGCCTTGGCGCCGTTGAAGACCTTCTCGAAGACCCGCGGCACGGCCAGCACGAACGTCGGCTGGAAGCGCCCGAGGTCGCCCACCAGGTCTTTGATGTCGGCGGTGTGCCCGATGACCGTGCGGGTGTTGAGCGCGCCCACCTGCAGCACCCGGGCCAGCACGTGGGCCAGCGGGATGAACAGCAGCAGCGAGCCGTCGGGGTTCATGAACCGGCTCAGCAGCGTCATGCCGTTGCGGATCTCGAACAGGAAGTTGGCGTGGGTCAGCTCGCAGCCCTTGGGCCGGCCGGTGGTGCCGCTGGTGTAGATCAGGGTGGCCAGGCTGTCGGCGGAGAGGCTGGCCCGGCGGGCGGCCAGCTCGCTGTCGGGCACGTCGGCGCCGGCGGTGGTCAGGGTGGCCAGTCCGCCGTCGTCGATCACCCAGACCGGGCCCAGCTCGGGGGCCTCCGCCCGCACGGACTCGACGGCCGCGGCGTGCTCGGGGCTCTCCACCACGACCGCCCGGGCACCGGAGTCGGACAGGATCCAGGCGACCTGGTCGGGGCTGGAGGTCTCGTAGATCGGGACGACGACGGCGCCGGCGGTCCAGATGGCGTAGTCGAGGACGGTCCACTCGTAGCGGGTGCGGGCCATCAGCCCGACCCGGTCACCGGCCTGCACGCCACCGGCGATCAGCCCCTTGGCGGCACCGGCGACCTCGGCGGCGAACTCCGCGTAGGTGACGTCGACCCACTGACCGGCCCGTTGGCGCCGCAGCCCGACCTCGTCGGGGTGCTCGGCCGCGTTGGTGGCGACCATGTCCGTCAGGGCGTCATCGGGCCCCACGCTGGCGGTGGGGGGAACGCTCAGTTCGCGCACGCCGTCCTCTCTGTCCTGCCCGGCCGGGGGCTCCGTCGCCCCGCCGTTCCGGACCAGGATCCGCGGCCAATCTAGTCCGCACAGCCGACGCGGAGTAGCCGAGCGGCCCTCGGCAGGGGGAGGTGGCCCGGGAGGAGGGGGACCGAGGGTGGGCAACGACTACCCTCCGCCCCATGGCTGACCAGTCCACCCAGTCGATCGTCATCGACGCGTCCGCGGCCGAGGTCATGGCCGTGATCGCCGACTTCCCGGCCTATCCGTCGTGGGTGGCGGCAGCCAAGCAGGTCGACGTGCTCGAGACCGGGGCGGACGGGCGCGCCCGCCGGGTGCACTTCGTCCTCGACGCCGGCGCGGTCCAGGACGACTACGTCCTGGCCTACACCTGGGACGGCGACCGCCGGGTCGACTGGACGCTGGTGCAGGGCCAGATGCAGAAGCAGCAGGACGGCTCCTACTCCCTGGCCGAGGCCGGGGGGCGCACCACGGTGACGTACTCGATCACGATCGACCTCTCGATCCCGATGCTCGGGATGATCAAGCGCAAGGCCGAGAAGGTCATCCTCGACACCGCGCTCAAGGAGCTCAAGAAGCGCGTCGAGGGCTGATGCGCGCCGTGCAGGTCCTCCTCGTGACCGGCCCCGGGGGAGCCGGCAGCTCCACCGTCGCCGCGGCCACCGCCGCCCGGCTGGCCGCGGCCGGTTCCCGGTGCGTGCTGCTCACCGGGCAGCCGCCCGGGATCGCCGAGCTGGCCGACCGGGTGACCGTCGACGTCGTCGCCCCCCAGCCGGCGTTGGAGGAGCTGTGGGACCGGCACGTCGGCCGGCTGGCCGGTGCGCTGCCGCTGCTCACCGTGCCGCCGGCGACCTCGGTCGTCCCGCTCCCCGGCGTGACCGAGTTCGCCCTGCTCACCGCCCTGGCCGGGCACCTCCGGGACGGGGACGCCGACGTGGTCGTGCTCGACCCCGGCCCGACGGCGACCGCGACGGCGCTGCTCGGCCTCCCCGGGGCGCTGCGCTGGTGGCTGGCCCAGGCCGCGCCGACCCGGCTCCGGGTGCTGGCCACGCTGCGTGCCGCCGCCACGCCGGGCCGCGCGGGCGTCACCGCCGGGCTGCTCGCCGGCACCGCGGCGACGGAGGAGCTGCTCGACGCCGTGGCGCTGGCCGACCCCGCGCGCACCGCCGTCCACCTGGTGCTGCGCCCCGATGCCGCCGCGGCCCAGCACCTGCAGCACGCGGCCACCGCACTGGGCGTCCTCGGTCAGCGGATCGCCTCGGTCACCGTCGCCCGGCTGCTCCCGGACGGCTCGGGGGAGTGGTGGCAGCGGCGGGCCGCGGTGCAGGAGCAGGCGGTGCACTCGGTCCGCGCGCTCACGGACCCGGTGCAGGAAGTGGCCGAGGCCGCGGTCGCGCCCGCCGGCGTCGCCGACCTGCTCGCGCTGGGCGCCGCCGTGCCGGAGACGGCGGTGCAGCCGGTCCCGCAGGCGGTGCCGCGCCGGGTGGACGGCGAGTGGCTGCTCGACGTGCCGCTGCCCTTCGCCCGCCGCGGCGAGGTCGAGCTGACCCGCTGGGCCGACGACCTGGTGGTCACCGCGGCCGGGGTGCGCCGGTCGCTCGCGCTGGACGCACTGCTCCGCCGGTGCACGGCCTCCGGCGGGTCGCTGACCGATCCGGGCACCGCCCGGGCAGTGCTGGAGGTGCGCTTCGTCCCCGACCCGGCGCAGTGGCCGGCCGGGCTGCTGGCCACCGCCGCCGCGGCCGAGGGGAGCGGGGCGTGACCGCACCCGGTCCCGACTGGGTCGAGCAGGTGCGCCGGCTGGCAGCGGGGCTGGCCGCGGAGCACGCGGCCGGGACGCGCGTGACCGACGTCCTGGGCGACCTGCTGGGCGCCCCTGCCGCACGGCCCGCCGCCCCCCGACCCGAGGACGACGCGGCGACGGCGGGGCCGCAGCCGGCGGACGAGTGCCGCTGGTGCCCGGTCTGCCAGGGCCTGGCGGCGCTGCGCGGACGCCGTCCGGACCTGGTCGACGCGCTGGCCGACGTGCTCACCAGCGCCGCCACCGCGCTCCGCACCCACGCCGGCACCCACGCCGGCACCCACGCCAGCACCCACGCCGGCAGTGACGCCGGCACCCACGCCGGCAGTGACGCCGGCACCCACGCCGGGAGCCCGGCCGGTGCCCACGCCGACGGTCAGGCCGGGGACCCGGCCGACAGCCAGGCCGGCACCCACCCCGACAGCGACGCCGGCACCCCGACCAGCACGCGACCGGCCGACCGGCCCCGCACGAACCCGGACGGCAGTGTCGCCGCGCCCGGCGCCCCTGCCCCCGACGTCCGCACCGCGGACGCGTCAGTCCCTCCCGAGGAGACCGTGACCCACCCGGCCCCCGCCCCCGTCCAGCGGATCGACGTCGCATGACCGCCGCCCCCGACACACGAGGCCCGGTCACGGCCGGCCGGGCCGCCCAGCTGCCCGCGCTGGGCATCGACATCGGCGGCACCAAGGTCGCCGGCGGCGTCGTCGCCCCCGACGGCACCATCCTGGACACCGCCCGCCGGGCCACCCCGGGCAAGTCGGTGACCGCGACCGAGGACGCCATCGCGTCCGTGGTCGACGAGCTCGCCGAGCGCCACGGCGGCCCGCTGGTCGGGGTGGGCGTCGGCGCCGCGGGCTGGTTCGACCGCACCGGTGACACCGTGCTGTTCAGCCCGCACCTGGCCTGGCGCAACCAGGCGCTGCGCAAGGACCTGGCCGGGCGGCTGCAGCGACCGCTCTGGGTGGGCAACGACGCGGACGCCGCGGCCTGGGCGGAGTACCGCTACGGCGCGGCCCGCGGCAGCAGCCTGATGCTGATGATCACCCTGGGCACCGGGATCGGTGGGGGCATCGTCATCGACGGCCGGCTGCAGCGGGGCTCGCACGGCGTGGCCGGCGAGTGGGGCCACATGCGCGTGGTGCCCGACGGCCGGCTGTGTGCCTGCGGCAACCGCGGCTGCTGGGAGCAGTACGCCAGCGGGAACGCCCTGGGCCACACCGCCCGCGAGGTCGCCGACCACTCCCCGGCGGCCGCGGCCGACCTGCTGGACCGGGTGGACGGCAACGCGGCGCGGCTGACCGGGGAGGTCGTGGCCCGCGCCGCGGCCGACGGCGACCCGCTGGCCATCGAGCTGCTGTGCGAGGTCGGCACCTGGCTGGGGCAGGGGATCGCCGACCTGTCGGCCATCCTCGACCCGGACGTCGTGGTGATCGGCGGCGGGGTGAGCGTGCTCGGCGAGACCGTGCTGGCCCCGGCCCGGGAGCGCCTGGAGCGGGCGCTGCCCGGTCGTGGGTTCCGGCCCGGACCGCGGGTGGCCGCCGCCGAGCTGGGTGCGCAGGCCGGGCTGGTCGGCGCCGCCGACCTGGTCCGCCGCGCGGTGGCCGACGGCGAGGGCTGACGGAGGGCCCCGCCGCCCCCACCGGTCCGCACGCGGACGGGTGGGGGCAGCCGCTCACTCCGGGGCGAGCTCGCGGGCCAGCTGCTCGAGGAACAGGCCGATGTCGGTGACGATGCCCATCGCCTGGGCGCTGCCCCGGTCGGCCAGCTTGGTCACCGTCGCCGGGTTGATGTCCACGCAGACCAGCGGCACCGAGGCCGGGAGGATGTTCCCGGTGGCGATCGAGTGCAGCATCGTGGCCACCATGATCGCGAAGCCGACGTCGGGCAGCTCGGCGCGCATCGCCCGCTGACCGTCGATCACGTCGGTGATCACGTCGGGCAGCGGGCCGTCGTCGCGCACCGAGCCGACCAGCACGAACGGCTTGCCGGCCTGCACCAGCGCGTGCATCACCCCGCCGGTGAGCACGCCGTTCTCCACCGCCGCGGCGATCGACCCGGCCGCCCGGATCGTGTTGATCGCGCGGATGTGGTGCTCGTGGCCGTGCGGCACGCCCGACCCCTTGGCCAGGTCGACCCCGAGCGAGGTGCCGAACAGCGCGGACTCGATGTCGTGCGTGGCGAGCGCGTTGCCGGCGAAGAGGACGTCGACGTAACCGGCCTGCACCAGCCGGACCATCGCCGGCGCGGCCCCGGTGTGGACCACGGCCGGGCCGCCCACCCACAGCACCCGCTTCCCGGCGGCCTTGACCTCCCGCATCCGCTCGGCGATCTGGCGGACCAGCAGCGCCTGGGGCTTCTCGCTGGACACCGAGGAGGACATGAAGCCGAAGTCGTCCTCGTCGCCGCGGGGCGCCTGCGGGGGGAGCTCCACCCGCACGCCGTGGGCGCCGCACACCACGGCCTCGCCGGCCCGCACGTCGCTGACCGGGACGGTGCGCACGGTCACCTGCCCGCCGGCCGGGGCGTCCACGACCAGGCCGCAGTCCATCTCCGGGCGCTGCACCCGCAGCCACTCCCGGTCCAGCCGGACCAGGGTCTCCAGGTTGGTGGTCGAGTAGAAGTCCTCCGGGAAGACGCCGTCGGAGGGGGCGGGCCGGGTGGTCGCCGTCCCCGGGTCGACGGCGTTGGCGCCATGCACCTGCACGCGCATCAGGATCCGGTCCAGGAGCTCGGGCCCGCTCGCGCTGACCTCGACGAGCGCGCGCGAGGCGTCCTGGTGCTCGCGGCCGAGCTCGAGGCTCTGGATCCGGTAGTCCCCGCCGTACTCGAGGACGTCGTCGAGCACCCGGGCGAGGATGCCGGTGTCCATCAGGTGGCCGCTCAGGGTGACGACGGCGGAGTGCGTCGAGGAGCTCATCCGCGCAGGCTACTGACCGGCCCCGTGCTGATCCCGCCTCCAACTCGCCGGGGCGGGGCGCCGCTTCAGACGACGGCGCCGTTGTCCCCGTCGTCGCCGTCGCGGTCCCGCATCCGGGACACCAGCACGCCGACGCCGCCGACCACCGCGGCCACCCCGAGCACCAGGCCGAGGTCGATGGACAGCCCCACCCGGGTCGGGGCGATGAGCAGCACGGCGCCGAGGCAGATGAGCAGCAGGGCGTACAGGGAGGCCGGGGCCAGCACCGGCAGCGGTGGGGGCGGGGGCGGCTCGTAGTGGTCGTCGAAGGCCTCCAGCACCGTCCGCTCGGCCGGTGGCGGGGGCGGGTCGTCCCGCGGTTCGGCGGCCACCACGTTCCGGCCGTGCTCGGCCTCGAAGGCAGCGACGATCCGGGCGAACTCGGCGTCGTCGTCGGTGACCCGCTCCGACCGCGGCGGCACGGGGCGGGGGGTGGCCGGTTCGTCGGTGTGCCGCTCGACGACGGCGGCGGCCTCGCTGCGCTGGGCGCGGTCGACGAACAACCGGTCCGACGGCGGGCTGGGGAAGGAGACGCTGCGCGTGTAGGGCTGCACGTCGGTGGCCGGCTCGAGGTAGGCGGCGATCCCGGCCGAGGCCAGCAGGTCGAGCAGGTGCTCGCCCACCCGGGGGTCGACGTCGCGCAGCGGGTGCCACAGCGTGGCGTCCAGCCCGTTGTCGCGGCGGCCGCGGCCTCGGCCCGGACCGCGGGGGAGGGTCACGAGCTGCTCGCCCGGGTCGCGGGCACGCGGTCCCGGATCCACTCCACCGAGCGGGCGAAGAGCATCGGCGCGTCGTTGTCCAGGGTGGCCACGTGGTGGCTGTCGTGCAGCAGCACCTCGGTGGTGTCGGTGCTGCCGACGCCGGCCAGCAGCACCCGGGCCGAGGCGGGCTCCACGACGTGGTCGGTGACGCTGCGGAACACCAGCAGCGGGGCCCGGACGGAGCCCAGGTCGGCGCGGACGGCGGCCCACAGCCGGCGCAGTGCCAGCGCGGCCCGGGTGGGCAGCCGGGGGTAGGCCAGCTCCGTGGCCCCCGGCTTCTTGATGTCGCCGGCGACCGGCGCCCAGGCCGGGGTGAGCCGGGCCAGCAGCGGCAGCAGCCGGGCGTCGCGCCGCTCGGTGAGCAGCGAGGGGTTGACCAGCACCAGTGCGGCCACGTCGTCCGGACGGCGCTGGGCCAGCCGCAGCGCCAGGGTGCCGCCCATCGACAGCCCGGCCACCACCACCGAGCTGCACCGGCCGCGCAGGTCGTCCAGCGCCGCGGACAGCTCGCGGTACCAGTCCTCTTCGGTGCTGGCGTTGGCGTCCTGCCAGCGGGTGCCGTGGCCGGGCAGCAGCGGGCAGCGGACGGTGAAGCCGGCGGCCGCCAGGTGCTCGCCCCAGGGCCGCAGGCTCTGCGGGGTGCTGGTGAACCCGTGGCACAGCAGCACCCCCACCGGCCCACCCGGCAGGTCGAACGGGTCGGCGCCGGGCATCAGCGGTGCGGCCTGCGGCATCGGTCCTCCGGATCGGTCTGGCCGTGCGGCGTCGGCTGCGATTGTCCGCCGAGATTGTCGTGGTGTTGTGCGCCTCCTTAGTCTGACAGTCGCTGAGGGAGGCGCGTTGTTCTACTGGTTCCTCAAGTTCGTGGCCGTCGGCCCGATCGTCAAGCTCGTGTTCCGGCCCCGCGTCGAGGGCATCGAGCACGTGCCGGCGACGGGTGCGGCGATCATCGCCAGCAACCACCTGTCGGCGGCGGACTGGATCTTCATGCCGCTGTCGCTGCGCCGCCGGGTCACCTTCCTGGCCAAGGCGGAGTACTTCACCGGCACCGGGCTCAAGGGTGCCGCGCAGCGGCTGTTCTTCGGCGGCAGCGGCCAGGTGCCGATCGACCGCACCAACGCCTCCGCGGCCGAGGACGCCATCCGCACCGGCATCCGCATCCTCACCCGGGGCAAGCTGCTGGGCATCTACCCGGAGGGCACCCGCTCGCCCGACGGGCGGCTGTTCCGGGGCAAGACCGGCATCGCCCGGATGACCCTGGAGACCGGGGCGCCCGTCGTCCCGGTCGCGATGGTGTACGAGCCGCGCAAGGTGCCGCTGCCGGGGAGGCTCGGCCGCCGGCTCGGCGAGCACCTGCTGCGGGTGGTCGTGCGGTTCGGGGAGCCGCTGGACTTCTCCCGCTACGACGGGCTGTCGGGTGACCGCTTCGTCGAGCGGTCGATCACCGACGAGATCATGTACGAGATCATGGAGCTCTCCGGTCAGGAGTACGTCGACCTCTACGGCGCCAAGGTGAAGAAGTCGATGGACACCACCGGCGTCACCGCCACCGAGGCGGTCTCCCGCCTGCAGCCACCGCCGCACGAGGCCGCCGACCGGCTGCCGAGCTCGCTGGCCGGCTGAGCACCCGGCCGGCACCGCGTCCGGCGCGAGGGGGACGGCGCCGGGCGGTGATCGGGCCGACGCCTACGGTGTGCCGGTGAGCGTGCGGCGGTACTTCTACGACACCGAGTTCATCGAGGACGGCACCACCATCGACCTGGTGTCGATCGGCGTGGTCGACGAGACCGGCCGGGAGTTCTACGCCGTCAGCACCGAGTTCGACCCGGACAGGGCGATCCCGTGGGTGCGCCGCAACGTGCTGGACCAGCTGCCCTCCCCGGCGGACAAGGCGTGGCGCAGCCGGGAGCGGATCCGGGCCGACCTGCTGTCCTTCCTCACCGCGCCCGGCGCGGAGATCGAGCTGTGGGCCTGGTTCGCCGCCTACGACCACGTCGCGCTGGCCCAGCTGTGGGGTGCGATGCCGGCGCTGCCGCGGCCGATCCCGCGGTTCACCCGTGAGCTGCGCCAGCGGTGGGACGACGCCGGCCGGCCGGCCCTGCCGCCCAAGCCCGCGGGGACGCACGACGCCCTGGTCGACGCCCGCTACAACCTGACCCGCTGGCAGGCGATCGAGGCGGCCGGAGGTCCTGCGGCACCCCGCTGACCTGCCCGGGGCACGACACTGGCCGGATGGACGCCGCTGCGACGCCGGACGAGGCGCTGGCCCGCATCGCGCGGGCGGCGGCCGGTGAGCACGGGGCGCCGGCGGGGCTGCTGGACGGCTACCTGCCGGCGGTGCTGGCCGTGGCGCGCACCGGGCGCCGGCTCAGCGTCGCCGAGGAGGAGTCCTGCCGTCGGCTGGGCGGGGAGGCCGCGCGGGCGGGGGTGCCGCTCCCGGCGCTGGTCGACCTCTACATGACGGCGTCCCGGCGGCTGTGGCCCGAGCTGCCGGCGCTGCTGGGCCAGGTGCGCTCGCGGCCGGTCCGGCCCGCGGAGCTGGTGGGCATCGGCGAGGTGGTCTGGCGGGCCGCGGACACCGCGCTCGCCGCCCTGGCCGGTGGCCACCTGGACGCCCAGCACGAGGTGGTCCGCCGGGAGGAGGCCTACCGGCGGGAGTTCGTCGACGACCTGTTCAGCGGCCGGTCCGACGTCGGGTCGCTGGTCGAGCGGGCGGAGCCGTTCGGCCTGTCGCTCACCGCGACGCACGTGGTCACGGTCGCCGAGACCGACCGGCCGATCGACTCGGGCATGCACGTGGCCGGCGGGGTCGAGGCGGCGGTCCGGGCCCGCACCGACGGCCGGGGCCTGCTGGTCGCAGCCAAGGGCGGGCGGCTGCTGTGCATGCTCTCCTCACCCGCCGACGACGGTCGGGGCGCTGCCGGGATCGGCCCGCAGGAGCTGGCCGAGGTGGTCGGCCGGGCCGTCGCGCGGCAGACCCACCGGTCGTCGTGGCGGGTGGGGGTCGGGCGACCGCACGCCGGCCCGCGCGGGGTGCTGCGCTCCTACCGGGAGGCCCTGGACGCCCTCGACCTCGCGGCCCGGCTGGAGCTGCCGCAGCCCGTCGTCCACGCGCGGGACCTGCTGGTCTACCGGGTGCTGCTGCGCGACGAGACGGCGATGGCCGACCTGGTGCAGACCGTGCTCGGCCCGCTGGTGGACGCCCGGGGCGGGGCGGAGCCGCTGGTGCGCACGCTGGCCGCCTACTTCGGCACCGGCGGGAACACCGCGGCGACCGCCCGCGCCCTGCACCTGAGCGTGCGGGCGGTCAGCTACCGGATCGAGCGGGTGCACACGCTCACCGGGCACGACGCCACCGACCCGGCCGACCACCTGGCACTGCTGGTCGCCGTCACCGGGGCGCGGATGCTCGGCTGGCCCCGGCGCCGGCTCGTCGTCGACTGAGGGCTGCTGGTTGCCGGGACCCGGCAACCAGGTGCGGCAGGACGGTGCCCGGTCAGGGCGGTGCGGCCGCCCGGGAGCAGGGCCACCGTCGGGAGACGGCGAGCGTCCATGGCCGGCCTCCCGTCCACGGCCGGCCGCACGTCCGTGGTCGGCTCCGCCCGTGGCCCGAGGAGGCGGCCGTGTCCACGTCGACCCGAGGCGGCAGCGGGGGCGCCGGCGTCCGGGTGGCCCGGCTGCTGCTCGTCGTCCTGTACGTGGGGATCGCCCTCCCCGGCGCGCTGGTGACCCCCGCCCCACGGATGCTCCTGCTGGCGCCGCTGGTCGGTGCCTTCGCCGCCGTGGTCGCCGGCCTCGTCCACCCCGGCTTCCCGGCGCAGCCAGGTGCCCGGCGGGCCGTGCTGGGGGCGTCCGCCGGTTCGGCGCTGGCCGTGCCGTTCGCCGGCGGTGTCGGCCTCCTGGGCCCGACGGGGTCCTGGGTGGTGATCGGCATGGTCCTGCTGGCGGCGACCGTGGTCGGCTGCTGGATCGCCGACTGGGACTCCGCGCCGCTCACGGTGGCCGACCCGCGGCGGGTGGCGGTGCTGCGCGACTTCGTCGGCGTGCTGCCCACCGAGGCGCTGGTGCGGGAGTGGTGGGCCACCTGCGCGCCGCTGCAGGCGACGACGGACCCGCAGGAGCGCGCGGCGCTGGTGCGGGTCCGCGGGCTGATCCTGGACGAGCTGGTGCGCCGGGACCCCGATGCCATGGCGCGGTGGCTGGGGGAGGGCGGCCCGGCCGACCCCGGGACGGACCTGCCCCGGCAGCGCGGCCCGGCCGGCTGAGGGCCGCCGGCAGCAGGTCGCTGCCGGCGGCCCGCCGGCTCAGACGGTGAAGACGTTGATCAGCCGGGTCAGCTCCCCGGAGAGCTGGTCCAGCTCCCGGGCGGCCGTGCGGGCGGAGTCGACGTCGGCCGCGGTGCGGTCGGCGTCGGTGGTCACGTCGTTCATCGTGTCGGTCACCGAGGTGGCCCCGTCGGCCACCGAGTTGACGCTGCGGGACAGCTCGTTGGTGACCGCCGTCTGCTCCTCCACCGCGCTGGCGATGGTGGTCTGGTGGTCGTTCATCTCCCGGATGACCGCGACGATCTGACTGATCGACCCGACCGCGGCGGTGGTGTCGGCCTGGATCGACTGCACCCGCTTGTGGATCTCCTCGCTGGCCCGCGAGGACTCCTGGGCCAGCTCCTTGACCTCGGTGGCCACGACCGCGAAGCCCTTGCCGGCCTCACCGGCGCGGGCGGCCTCGATCGTGGCGTTGAGGGCCAGCAGGTTGGTCTGCTCGGCGACCGCCGAGATGACCTTGACGACGTCGCTGATCTCCCGCGAGCTGGTGCCCAGTGCCGCGATCGCGGTCTCGGTGCTGGCCGCCAGGTCGACCGCGCCCTGCCCGACGTGGCTGGCGTCGCTGGCGCTGCGGGCGATCTCCCGGATCGCCGACCCCATCTGCTCGGCCCCGGCCGCCGCCGAGGTGACCCCGGAGCTGATGTCGGAGGCCGCCTGGTGGGCGTGCCGCGCCTGGTCCCGGCTGCGGGCGGCCCGCTCGCTGAGCCCGTCGGCCACCCGGGCCACGCCGGAGGCGGAGACCGCGAGGGAGCCGGCGGCCGAGCCGATGTCGCGGATCGTGCCGGCCACCTTGTCGACGAACCGGTTGAAGGCCCCGGCGAGCTCGCCCACCTCGTCCTGCGCGGAGTCGTCGACCCGCTGGGTCAGGTCACCCTCGCCGTCGGCGATCTCGGCCATCCGCTGCCGCAGCGTGTCCAGCGGCGCGGTCAGCCGCCGGCCCAGCCACCAGGCGAGCGCGAGGCCGCCGAGCCCGACCAGGACGGCGGCGACCACCAGTGCGGTCAGCATGGACGAGCGGCCGTCCTCCAGCCCCTCGACGGCGGCGGCGAAGTCGCTGTCCTGGGCGTCGACCACCAGCACCCAGTCCCAGGGTGCGTAGTAGGCGACCTGGGCGGTGTGGGTCCCGGTCTCGGCGTCGCGGTAACGGACGGTCGCCTGCTCACCGGGCGCCAGCCCGACGGCGGCCGACACGATCTCCTGGATCCAGGGCTTCCCGTCGGCGTCCTGGGCCTCCAGCAGGGAGGTGCCCTCGGCCGTGCCGTCCTTGCTGATCAGCACGGTGCCGGCCCGGTCGCCGGTGCCCCCGAGGGCCCAGATGGTGCCGTTCTCCCCGGCGGCGGTGGTCTGCAGGCTCTCCCGCAGCGCGGGCTGTTCCTCCTGCTTCGCACCGACGTAGAGCATGCCGACGACCTGCCCGCTCGCGTCGAGCAGCGGCTCGTAGGCGGTGACGTACCAGGAGTCGACGACGAACGCCGTCCCGCGGTAGGTCTGCCCGGCCAGCACCGCGGAGACCACGGGGTTCGGGGCGCCGCCCGCGCCGACCGCCGGGATGTAGGTGCCGATGGCCCGGGTGCCGGTCGCGCTGACCACGTTGGTGGCGACCCGGAGCATGTCCCCGGCGGGGTTGATCCGCTGGAAGACCGTCGCGGTGCCGCCGACCAGCGCCTGCACCTGGTCCACGACCGGGGTGGGCACCGCGGGGTCGGCGTTCTTGCCCAGCCACGTCCCGCCGACCTCGACGCGGGGGAGCGCGACGGGGACGACCTCGCCGGTCACCTGGTTCTTCGCGTCCCAGGCGACGGTGTTGCGGGTGGCCGAACCGAGCCCGAACCCACCGGTCCGGTCCAGGACGTAGCCGGCGACCTCCAGGTCGTCGTCGACGGTCGCGGCGATCGAGTCGCCCTGGCTGGAGACGACGTCGTACACGCCGTCCGCGGTCTGCTCGATGCTGTGCTGCACCATCTCCCGGACGTCGGCCTCGGCGTCGTCGGCGAACTCTCCGCTCTGCCAGGCGCTCACCCCCAGCATGGCCGCTGCCGTCACGGTGACGCTGGCCACCGCCAGCGCCACCACCTTCGCCCTGATCCCCGTGCGCACGTGTGCTCCCTGGCCTGCTTCCCCGGACGGGAGAGGTCCCCGCCCCGCAGAGCACATCGGCAGCCCAGTCGATCTTCCGTACCGGCCGCGTCTGGCACCCGTCCCACCAGCCGGACAGGAGTCCCGGAGAGGGGACGGCGCGCCGTACCCTCAGGGGGTGAGCCTCCCTGAACCCGCCGCGCTCCTGCCGGACCTGGACCGGTGGCGGGGGCTGCCCGCCGCCCAGCAGCCCGAGTGGCCCGACCGGGCCGCCGTGGACGCCGTGCTGTCCACCCTCTCCAGCGTGCCGCCGATCGTGGCGCCGGCCGAGGTGGACACCCTGCGCCAGCAGCTGGCCGACGTCGCCCAGGGCAAGGCGTTCCTGCTGCAGGGCGGCGACTGCGCCGAGACCTTCGACCTGAACACCGAGCCGCACCTGCAGGCCACGACGCGCACGCTGCTGCAGATGGCCGTCGTCCTCACCTACGGGGCGAGCGTGCCGGTGGTGAAGGTCGGCCGGGTGGCCGGGCAGTACGCCAAGCCGCGCTCGTCGAACACCGACGCCCTCGGGCTGCCGTCCTACCGCGGCGACATGGTCAACTCGCTGAACCCGGTGCTCGAGGAGCGGATCCCCGACCCGAACCGGCTGGTGCGGGCCTACGCGAACTCCGCGGCCGCGATGAACATGATCCGGGCCTACGCCCGCGGCGGTCTGGCCGACCTGCACGCCGTGCACGACTGGAACAAGGACTTCGTCGCCAGCTCCCCGGCGGGGGTGCGCTACGAGGTCGTCGCCCAGGAGATCGACCGGGCACTGGCGTTCATGAAGGCCTGTGGGGTCGACGACTCGGCGCTGCGCGGGGTGGAGCTCTACAGCAGCCACGAGGCACTGATCCTGGACTACGAGCGCGCCCTCACGCGGATGTACGAGGGCCGCCCGTACGCGCTGAGCGCACACTTCGTCTGGGTGGGGGAGCGCACCCGGCAGATGGACGGCGCGCACATCGAGTTCGTCTCCCGGCTGGCCAACCCGATCGGCGTGAAGATCGGTCCGGGCACCACGCCGGAGCAGGCCACCGAGCTGGTCGAGCGGCTGGACCCCGACGGCGTCCCCGGCCGGCTCACCCTGATCAGCCGGATGGGCAACGGGAAGATCCGCGACGTCCTGCCCGGCATCGTGGAGAAGGTGACCGCCAGCGGGCACCAGGTGGTCTGGCAGTGCGACCCCATGCACGGCAACACCCACGAGTCGCCCAGCGGGTACAAGACCCGGCACTTCGACCGGGTGGTCGACGAGGTGCTGGGCTTCTTCGACGTGCACCGCGGCCTGGGCACCTGGCCCGGGGGCATCCACGTCGAGCTCACCGGTGAGGACGTCACCGAGTGCCTGGGCGGCGCCATGGAGATCAGCGACGACGACCTGAACAGCCGGTACGAGACGGCGTGCGACCCGCGGCTGAACACCGGCCAGTCGCTGGAGCTGGCGTTCCTCGTGACCGAGATGCTGCGCGGCTGATGTACGGCATCGACACCGACGGCCCAGCCACCCGCGGCGACGCGGTGGACCTGCGTTCGGACACCCTGACCCGGCCGACCCCGGCGATGCGCCGGGCGATGGCCGAGGCCGAGGTCGGCGACGACGTCTACCGCGAGGACCCGACGGTCAACGCGCTGGAGGAGCGGGTCGCCGAGCTGTTCGGCCACGAGGCCGCGCTGTTCGTGCCGTCCGGGACGATGGGCAACCAGATCGGGCTGCGGCTGGTCTGCGAGCCCGGCCAGGAGGTGCTCGGGGACGCCGACGCGCACGTGCTCACCTACGAGATGGGTGCCGCGGCGGCGCTGTTCGGGCTCTCCTCCCGCACGGTGGTCTCCGACGGCGGCCGGCTCTCGGCCGACCAGCTGATCGCCCAGGTGCGCCCGCACGGCGACTGGCACCTCACCGCGACCGCCGCGATCGCCGTGGAGAACACCCACAACCGCGGCGGCGGGCTGGTGCAGCCCCTCGCCGAGCTGGAGAAGCTGTTCGCGTGGTCCCGCACCGCCGGGGTCAACGTGCACCTGGACGGCGCCCGGGTCTTCAACGCGTCCGTGGCCTCCGGCGTCCCGCTGGCCACCTACGGGCGGCTGGCCGACACCGCCTCGGTGTGCCTGTCCAAGGGGCTCGGTGCCCCGGTCGGGTCGGTGCTGGTCGCCAGCGCCGAGCGGATCGCGGCGGCCCGGCTGTGGCGCAAGCGGCTCGGCGGCGGCATGCGCCAGGTCGGGGTGCTCGCCGCGGCGGCCGCCCACGCCCTGGACCACCACCTCGACCGGCTGGCCACCGACCACGAGCACGCCCGGCTGCTCGCCGAGCGCCTCGGGGTCGACCCGGCGACGGTGGAGACCAACATGGTGGTCGTCGACGACGTGCCGGCCCCGGCCGTCGCCGAGGCGGCCAGGGCCCAGGGGGTGCTGGTCGGCCAGGTCAGCGCGCGGCGGGTCCGGCTCGTCACCCACCTGGACGTCGACCGGGACGACGTGGAGCGGGCCGCCAAGGTGCTCACCCAGGTGATCGGCGACCTCGCCGGGCGCTGAGCCCGGCGGCGACGTCAGGGCTGCCCGGCCGGCGCGCGGGGCGGTGCCCGGCGAGACCCGATCGTGACGTGCTGTGCGGTCGCGGACAGGTGATCACCGCTGTCACAGTGGTGCACTCGTCCGCGCCCGCGGTCGAGACCGCGCCGCCGTCGACTCTGAGAGGTCTCCCGTGCCAGAAGTCGAACCCGCCCTGGGCACCACGCCGCTGCTGCTGATCGCCGTGGGCGCCGTCGCCGTCCTGCTCGTCCTGATCATGAAGTTCAAGGTGCACGCCTTCGTGGCGCTGGTGCTGGTCAGCCTGCTGACCGCGCTGGCGACCGGGATCCCCATCGGGGACGTCATCGACACCCTGCTGGCCGGGTTCGGCTCGACCCTGGCCGCCGTCGCGCTGCTGGTCGGGCTGGGCGCGATGATCGGCAAGCTGCTCGAGGTCACCGGTGGCGCCACCGTGCTGGCGGACTCGCTGATCAACCGGTTCGGGGAGAAGCGCGCGCCGCTGGCCCTGGGCGTGGCCTCGCTGCTGTTCGGCTTCCCGATCTTCTTCGACGCCGGCTTCGTCGTCTTCCTGCCGATCATCTTCAGCGTCGCCCGCAGGTTCGGCGGGTCGGTGCTGCTCTACGCGCTGCCCTCGGCGGGTGCCTTCGCGGTCATGCACGCCTTCGTGCCGCCGCACCCGGGGCCGGTCGGCGCCGGGGACATCCTGGGCGCCGACATCGGCCTGCTCGTCGTCGTCGGCCTGGTCATCGGGCTGCCCACCTGGTTCATCTCCTGCTACCTGTTCAGCCGGTGGATCGGCACACGGGTCCACGTCCCGATCCCCTCTACGCTCGCCGGCCGCAAGTCCGAGGCCGACGACCCCCGGGTCGACAGCGACGTCGACGACGTGGACGGCCCGGTCGGTGGCGGCACGGGTCGCGGCGGCAGCGGTGCCACCGTGGCCGCCGGGACGGCGACGACGACGGAGACCCGGACCGGGCCGCCGAAGTTCAGCACCGTGCTGGCCCTGCTGCTCCTGCCCCTGGTGCTCATCCTGCTCAACACCGGCTTCAACACCCTGGCCACCGCCGGTGCGGTCGACGGGGAGGCCGGCTGGCTGGACTGGGTCACCCTGCTCGGCCAGACGCCGGTGGCGCTGCTGATCACCCTGCTCGTCGCGGCCACGGTGCTCAGCCGGGAGCGGTTCTCCCGCTCCGAGACCGAGGACCTGCTCAACTCCTCGATCGGCCCGGTGGCGGCGATCATCCTGATCACCGGCGCCGGCGGCATGTTCGGCGGGGTGCTGCGCTCCAGCGGCATCGGCACCGCGCTGGCCGACAGCCTGGAGTCCATCGGCCTGCCGGTGATCGTCGCGGCCTTCGTGATCGCCACCTGCCTGCGGGTCGCCCAGGGCTCGGCGACGGTCGCGTTGCTGACCACCGCTGCGCTGATCGCCCCCGCGGTGGCGGAGAACGACCTGTCCCGGCTGGACACCGCGCTGGTGGTCATCGCCATCGCCTGTGGCGCCACCGTGCTCTCCCACGTCAACGACTCCGGGTTCTGGCTGGTCGGCCGGTTCCTGGAGATGGACGTGAAGACGACGCTGCGCACCTGGACGGTGATGGAGACCCTGATCGGGGTGGTCGGCTTCGCCATCGCCTGGGCGCTGAGCCTGGTCGTCTAGCGCCGTCCTCCGGTGCACCGGCCGGGGCCGGGCCGCCCGCGCGCGCGGACGACCCGGCCCGCCGGCTCACCAGGTGCTGAACAGCAGGTCGTTGTCGGCGGTGCGGGTGGTGGGGACGGCGTCCCGGGTGGTCGCCGCGGTGATCGCGTCGGCCACCGTGGCCGGCGAGGCGGCCGGGTCGCCCTGCAGGTAGAGCGCCGCGACGCCGGCCACGTGCGGCGTGGCCATCGACGTCCCGCTGATCGTGGCGGTGGCCGTGTCCGAGGTGGACCAGGCGCTGGTGATGCCCACGCCGGGGGCGAACAGGTCGACGCAGTTGCCGTAGTTGCTGAACGACGCCGGTGCGTCGTTGCGGTCGGTGGCGCCGACGGTGAGGGCGGCACCCACCCGGGACGGCGACCCGGCACACGCGTCCCCGTTCCCGGCCGCGACGGCGTAGGTGACCCCGTCGGCGATCGAGCGCTGCACGGCCCGGTCCAGCGCCCGGCTGGCGCCGCCGCCCAGGCTCATGTTGGCCACCGCGGGGGCGCCGGCCTGGTGGTGGGCGGTGACCCAGTCGATGCCGGCGATGACCCCGGCGTTGCTGCCGCTCCCGGCGCAGTCCAGCACCCGGACGGCGACCAGGCGCACCTCCTTGGCCACCCCGTGGCGCGCGCCGCCGACGGTGCCCGCGACGTGCGTGCCGTGGCCGTTGCAGTCGTCGGCCCGCCCGCCGTCCACCGCGTCGTACCCGGAGACCGCCCGGCCACCGAAGTCACCGTGCGCCAGCCGGACGCCGGTGTCGATGACGTAGGCGGTGACGCCCGCGCCGGTGGCGGTCCAGCTGTAGGCGCCGCCGAGCGGGAGTGCCCGCTGGTCGATGCGGTCCAGGCCCCAGGTAGCGCCGGACTGGGTGCCCTGCAGCTGCACCGGGGCGTCCCGCTCGACGGCCGCGACACCCGGCAGCGTGGCGAGCCGATCGGCCACCTCCGGGCGCAGCGTGACGGCGAACCCGTTCAGCGCCGCGGTGTAGACGTGGTCGACGTGTGCACCCAGCCGGTCGCTGGCCAGGGCGGCGACCGAGGCCGGCACCGACCCGGGGGTGAGGCTCACGATGTAGGTGGCCGGGGCACCCGGTGCGGCGGCGGCGGTGCCGGTGGTGAGGCCCAGCCCGGTGACGGTGAGGGCGGCGACGGCGGCGGTGGCCAGGGTCCTGCGGATCTGCACGGTGGTTCTCCTCGCTCCAGGGACATCGCAGTCAGCTGCGAGTCCGACACGGAGAGTGAAACCACTGGGTCTCGGTTCCGGAAGGCCTGCGGCCGTGGGATCGATTGCGCCCGGTGTGTCCCGGCACCCGGGCGCGTCGCCGGTCAGCCGCGTTCGGCCAGGCGTCGTCCGGCCGGGCGTCGTGCGTTCGATGCCGCCGGTGGGGGGCGTCGGTCAGGCGGGGACGAGGCCGCCGTCGCGCAGCGCGCAGAGCAGCGCGATGTCCCTGGCGTGCCCGTCGTCGGCGCTGGGGGTCTCCACGACCACCGGCACCCCGGCCATCGACGGGTGGGTGAGCAGCTCGGCGAAGGGCCCGGTCCCGTACGGCCCGCTGCCGATCGAGCCGGCCCCGATGGTGGTGTGCCGGTCGCGGGTGGAGCCGCGCGCGTCCAGCGAGTCGTTGGCGTGGACCAGCCCCAGCCGGCCCGGGCCCACGGTCGCCTCCAGCGCGTCCAGGGTGGCCGCCATCCCGCCCGGGGTGGCGAGGTCGTGCCCGGCGGCCCAGGCGTGGCAGGTGTCGAAGCAGACGCCGACGGCGGGGTGGTGGTCGAGGGCGGCCAGGTAGGGGCCCAGGTCCTCGACGGTGGCCGCCAGCGACCTGCCGCCGCCGGCGGTCGGCTCGATCAGCAGCCGGGGCGCGCCCTCGGGCAGCTCGTCGAGCACCGGCAGCAGTCGCTCGTGCAGCTGGGCCAGCGCCGCGTCGTACCGGTCGGCGCCCACCGCCGAGCCGGCGTGCACGACGACGCCGGCGCAGCCGAGCTGGGCGCCCCGGGCGAGGTTGTGTCGGATGGTGGCGACCGACTGCTCGACCGTCGCCTCGCTCGGGGACCCGACGTTCACCAGGAACGGCGTGTGGATGAACGACGGCACCCCGCGCTCGGCGCACCCGGCGGTGAACGCGGCGTCCTGCGCCGGGTCGCCGGCACTGGGGCGCCAGCCGCGTGGGTTGCCGACGAAGACCTGGACGGCGCGGGCGCCCACGGCGTCGGTGTAGGCGAGCCCGCCCTTGGCCAGGCCGCCCTTGATCTGGATGTGCGCCCCGATCGCGGGGAGCACGGCAGGCGAGGAGGTCACGGGGTGCGCGTCACCCGAACGTCACGAGGATGGTGACCGACGTGCCGAGGTCGACGACCTCACCGGCTCCCGGGGTCTGGCGCAGCACCTGGTTGCCGAAGAACTGGGTGACCTCGGCCTCCAGGCCGGCCTCCTCGAGGGTGGCGACGGCCTCCTCCCGGCTCTTGCCGGTGACGTCGGGGACGGCGACCTGGGGCAGGCCCTCGGAGACGGTGATCGTCACCGTGCTGCCGTAGGGCTGCCGGCCGGCGCCGGGACCGGGGCTGACCGCCATGACCGCGCCGGTGGCGACGTCGGCGCTGCGGCCGGTGGCCCGCTGGACGGTGAAGCCCAGCTGCTCCAGGTTGCTCTCGGCGGCGTCCGGGCTCTGGCCGACGACGTTGGGCACCGCGACCGGCGCCCGGCCGGAGGAGACCACGACGGTGACGGTGTCCCCGCGCTTGAGCTCCGTGCCCGGCACGGGGTCGAAGCGGAGGACGTTGCCCTGGTCCACCTCGTCGCTGTAGTCGTCCACGGTGGTGAAGGCGAGGTCGGGGAACTGGGTCTGCAGCTGGGCCAGGACGGCGTCGGCGGGCTGGCCGGCCAGCGCCGGGTCGACCGAGAACCGCTCCGGGCCCTTGGAGACGACCAGCTCCACGTCCGAGCCGCGGATGGCCTCACCCGCGGCCGGGTCGGCGGTGATCACCGCGCCGGGCGGCACCGTCTCGCTGAACTGCTCCTCGCCGAGCACCGGGTCCAGGCCGGCCTCCTGCAGCAGCCCGACCGCGGTGTCCTGGTCCTTGCTGAGCAGGTCGGGGACCTCGGTCCAGCGCCCCACGCCCAGCCACCAGCCGATCGCCCCGATGGTCACCGCGAGCAGCAGCACCACCGCGATGCCCAGCTGGGCGCGGCGGCGGCGGATGTGCGGCGGCACCCCGGGGCGGACGACGGGCGGGCGCGGGCCGATGCCCGGGCGGGCGTTGCCGACCGCGGTGGTCGGCCCGGGCCCCATGCCCGGCAGGACGGTGGTGCCGCGGCCGCGGTCCACCGGGCCGCCGCCGAGCACCTCGGTGTGCGGGGCGCCGCCGCGCCCGCCCGGCGCGCTGGGCTGCCGGGGGCGGGGCGCGGTCGGGCGGTTGGTGGGGCGCAGCGTGGCCGGGTTGTCGGCCGGCAGGCCGG
Source organism: Modestobacter marinus (assembly GCF_011758655.1). Taxonomy (NCBI): domain Bacteria; kingdom Bacillati; phylum Actinomycetota; class Actinomycetes; order Geodermatophilales; family Geodermatophilaceae; genus Modestobacter; species Modestobacter marinus. Next base: position 975,445 of record NZ_JAAMPA010000002.1, on the reverse strand, counting down.
TGGGCACCGGGACGCGGGCCAGGCCCAGGTCGGCGCGCAGGTCGGTCAGCTCGGCCAGGAAGGCCCCGGCGTCCAGCGGCCGGGCCGCGGGGTCGCGCCGGGTGGTGCGGGTGACCAGCTCGTCGACCTGCCACGGCACGGTGGCCACCTCGGACGACGGCACGGGCACGTCGTGGTGCACGTGCTGGTAGGCGACCGCCAGCGGGGTGTCCCCGGCGTAGGGCGGGTGACCGGTGAGCAGCTCGTAGAGCATCACGCCGGCGGCGTAGACGTCGCTGCGGGCGTCGCTGCGGCCGCGCTCGAGCTGCTCGGGGGAGAGGTAGGCGACCGTGCCGATGAGGACGCCGCCGGTGTGGCTGGTCTGCCCGGTGCCGGCCACCGCGCGGGCCAGCCCGAAGTCGGCGACCTTGACCTGGCCGTCGGTGGAGATGAGCACGTTCTCCGGCTTGATGTCTCGGTGGACGATGCCGGCCCGGTGCGCGGCGGTCAGCCCGGCCAGCACCGGCTCCAGGACGGCGAAGGCCTCGGCGACGGTCAGCCGGCCGCGGGCCTGCAGCAGGTCGCGCAGCGTGCGGCCGCGCACCAGTTCCATGACCAGGTAGACCAGGCCCTGGTCGCTGCCCTGGTCGCTGACCGACACCACGTTGACGTGGCTGAGCATCGCGGTGGCCCGGGCCTCCCGGGTGAACCGGTCGACGAAGGCGGGGTCGTGCGCCAGGTGCTCGGCCATCACCTTGACCGCCACGGTGCGGTGCAGGCGGAGGTCGGTGGCGGCGTAGACGGTGGACATGCCGCCCCGCGCCAGACGCTCCTCGAGGCGGTAGCGCCCCTCGAGGACGAGGCCGACCACGGGGTCGGTCACGACGGTCTCCACGTCGGCGAGTCTAGGAGCGGATCGCGGCGCGCGGCCCGAACGACGCGGGCGGCCAGGTCACGGTCTGGACTCCAGGCGCCTGGAGTGACCAGGTGGGCGCGTGGGGTCGCCGGACGTGGTCGGTCCGGGGCGTCCGTGGCCAGCGGGGCGCCTGTGGCCGGACGGCGCGCCGGCCGGCTGTTCACCGGCCGGGCCACGGCCGGACGACGGTGTCGCGCGGCACCGCCCGGACGTCGTCGACCCCACACAGGGCCATGGTGTGCGCCAGCTCCTCGCTCAGCCCGCTGATCACCCGGGCGACGCCGTCGGCGCCCCCGGTGGCCAGCCCCCACACCGTCGGCCGGCCGAGGAACACCGCCCGCGCGCCGAGCGCCAGTGCGGTCAGCGCGTCGGATCCGGTGCGGATGCCCCCGTCGGCGTAGACCTCGGCCTCGTCCCCGACCGCAGCGACCACCTCCGGCAGCGCCTCGGCGCTGGCGATCGCCGGGTCGGCCTGCCGGCCGCCGTGCGTGGAGACCCACACCGCGGCCGCGCCGGCGGCGACGCAGCGGGCCGCGTCGTCGCCGCGCAGCACGCCCTTGACCACCACCGGCAACCCGGAGACGTCGGCGAACCGGCCGATGTCGGCGAAGGTCCAGGTGGGCGTCTCGGCGGCGGCCAGCGGCGGCTGGGTCCCGGTGACCGGCGGGTGGTTGGCGAGCCGGAGCCCGGCGGGCAGCGCGAAGTCGTGCCGCAGGTCGCGGTGCCGGCGGCCGAGCACCGGCAGGTCGACGGTGAGCACGAGCGCGCCGTAGCCCACCTGCCCGGCGCGGCGGGCCAGCTCGTCGGTGTGGGCGGGGGAGTGCAGCCGGTAGAGCTGGAACCAGCGGGGTCCGGCCGGACGGGCGGCGGCGACCTCCTCCAGCGAGGTGGTCGCGCTGGTCGAGACGGTCATCAGCGCACCTGTCGTGGCCGCGCCGCGGGCGGTGGCCAGCTCGCCGTCCGGGTGCGCCATCCCCTGGTAGGCCCAGGGGGCGACCCCGATCGGGGTGGCCACCTCCGTGCCGAGCAGCGTGGTGCCCAGCTGGGCGGTCGCGACCCCGCGCAGCACGCGGGGGCGCAGCCGCCACGACCGCCAGGCGGCCGGCGCCTCGGCCAGGGTGGTCTCGGTGCCGGCGCCACCGGCGTAGTAGTCGGCGACGTCGGCCGGCAGCAGCTCCCGGGCGCGCTCGGCGAGCGCGTCGAGGTCCAGGTACGGCGGCTCGCGACCGGGGGCGTCGGGGGTGGCGGGGGCATCGCCGCTCCGCTGCGGCTGGCTGAGCCGGGGACCGTTCGCCGGGCCTGCACTGTGCGCCATACCCTGGCAGCCTATGGACACCTTCACCCCCGCGGAGGTCGCCGAGCAGCTCGGCGTCTCGACGAACAAGGTCCGCCAGCTGATCGCCGAGCGGAAGCTCATGGCCGTGCCCGGCAGCGGCAACAGCAAGATCCCGGTGGACTTCGTCCAGGACGGGGCGGTCCTCAAGCACCTGCCCGGTCTGCTCACCGTGCTGTACGACGGCCGGTTCACCGACGAGGAGGCCTTCGAGTGGCTGTTCCGGGAGGACGACTCGCTCCCGGGCACGCCGGTGCAGGCGCTGCGCGACGACCGGCACACCGAGGTCACCCGCCGGGCCCAGGCCCTCGCGCTGTAGACCTGGCGCTGTGGTCGCCGCCGGCTGACCGGCCTACGCCGCGCGGGCGGCCACGGGCCGGGGAGCGCCGACCCTGGCCAGCTGGGCGGCGGTCAGCCGGCGGGCGAACACGGCCAGCCGCCGCGGCCGGGACACCCGGACCCGCCCGTCCAGCACCCGGTACTCGGCCCGCTCGATCTCGGTGAGGATGCCGCCGTAGAGGTCGGTGGCCGCGCGCACGCAGTCGCGGGACTCCCGCGCCAGCATCGGGGTGCCCGGTGCCGCGTCGTCGTAGCGACGGCGGGTGACCGCGACCATCTCCCGCATCAGCGCGGTGAAGCCGGGGGAGTGCCGTCGGGCGGCCAGCTGCTCGCGGGTCACCCCGTGCGCGGCCATCAGGTCCGCCGGCAGGTAGACCCGGCCGCGGTCGACGTCCTCGGCGACGTCCCGCAGGAAGTTGGTCAGCTGGAACGCCTCGCCCAGGGCGATGGCGTGCGGTGCCGCCTCCTCCCGGGTCACCCCCGGCGCGGTGCCGAGCACCGGCAGCACCTGCAACCCGATCACCGACGCCGAGCCCCACATGTACCGGTCCAGCGCGGCGAGGTCGGCGTAGCCGGTGACGTCGAGGTCGCTGGTCATCGCGGCGAGGAAGTCGACGAGGTGCTCCATCGGGATGCCGTACCGGCGGTAGGTGTGCACCAGGGCGAGCCGGACCGGGTCGTCGGACCAGCCGGCCTCGACCTCCTCCAGCGCCGCCTTCGACCAGGCCAGCAGCTCGCCCTCGGGATCCCGGCCGGGCTGGTCGGCGCCGACGTCGACGATGTCGTCGGCCACCCGGGCGGCGGCGTAGAGGGCGTGAATCGCCGCCCGACGGTCCGGGGTGAGCAGCCGGGTGGCCAGGAAGTAGGACTTGCCGTGCTCGGCGGCGATCCCGCGGCACACCGCGTAGGCCGCGTCCAGCGCCGCCTGCTGCGCCGCCCGGCCGGGCGGCGGGACGGCGGTCATGCCGGCACCGGACCGGTGATGCGCTCGGCGGCGAGCCGTCCGCTGATGACGACCATGGGGACGCCGACCCCCGGCTGGACCGACGAACCGGCCAGGACGACGTTCTCCGGCCCGCTGCGGGGCAGGGTCGACGGGCGGAACGGCCCGGTCTGCCCGAAGGTGTGCGCCAGCGCGAACGGGGTGCCCGCGGCCATGCCCTGGGCGGCCCAGTCGACCGGGGTGAGCAGCTCCTCGACCTCGATCGCCTCGCCGACCCCCGTCCAGCCCCGCGCCTCCAGGGTGGCCAGCAGCTCCTCGCGGTAGCGGGGGGCCAGCGCCGGCCAGTCCAGGTCCGGGTTGCCGCCGCTGCGGGGGTCGAGGTTCGGGGTGGGCGCGACCACGCTGAGCACCTGGCCGCCGTCGGGGGCGAGCGAGCGGTCGGTGACCGACGGCATGCTGATCAGCAGGCTGGGGTCGCTCATCGGCCGGCCGTCGCGGGTGAGCTCGGCGAACACCTGCTCCCAGGCCGCGCCGAAGCTGATCGTGTGGTGCGCCTGGCCGGGCAGCTCGGCCCGCACGCCCAGGTGCAGCGCCACGCAGGACGGCGAGTAGACCGGGCGCCGCGGGCCGCGCAGGCCGGGCACCAGCCGGTGCGGGGCGTCGGCGGTCACCACGACGGCGTCGGCGGGCAGCAGGTCGCCGTCCTCGAGCGCCACCCCGGTGACCCGGTCCCCGGCCAGCTCCAGCCGGGCGACCTCGGTGCCGTAGCGGAAGACCACCCCCGCGTCGGCGGCCGCCGCGGCCATCGCCCGGGGGACGGCGCCGATGCCGCCCTGCGGGTGCCAGACGCCGGCCCCGATGTCGAGCTGGGCGATGACCGCGTAGGCGGCGATCGCCCGGAACGGGGAGACCCCGGCGTAGAGCGCCTGGAAGCTGAACAGCCGGCGCAACCGGTCGTCGGTGAAGGCGTCCCCGACGTGCCGGGACAGCCGGCGGAACCCGCCGCGGCGGGCCAGCGCCAGCAGCTCGGGACCCAGCAGGTCCAGCGGGGAGTCCAGGTTGCGGTCGATGAAGGTGCGCAGCTGCAGCTCGTAGAGCTCGGCGAGGTCGTCGAGGTAGCGGAGCAGGGCCGCGGCCTCGCCGGCACCGCACAGCCGCTCCACCTCGGCGGCGAAGGCGGTGCGGTCGGCGTGCACGTCCAGGTGCGACCCGTCGGCGAACTGGGCCCGGTAGGTGGTGTCCAGCGGCGTGAGGGTCAGCCGGTCGGACATCGTCTCGCCGACCGCGGCGAAGGCGTCGGCGACCAGGTCGGGGGCGGTGAACACCGACGGGCCGGTGTCCAGCGCGTACCCGGCCCGCTCGACCCGGCCGGCCCGCCCGCCGGGGCCGGGACAGCGGTCGACGACGGTGACCTCCCGCCCGGCGCCGCGCAGCCGCAGCGCCGCCGACAGGCCGGCCAGCCCCGCGCCGACGACGACGACCCGGTCGGTGCGCCCCGGCACCGTGCGCACTGTGCTCCTCACGCGGTGCGGCTGGTCGCGGCGACGGCGAGGGCGTCGAGGGCCACCCGGGCCTCGTCGCTGATCGGGGCGGCGGCGATGGCCGTGCGGGCCACGGCGGTCCGGTCGGCGATCCGCTCCTCGACCCGGCTGCGGGCCCCGGTCTCCTCCAGGAGGGTGCGCAGCGCGGCGAACTGCTCCGGGCCGGCGTCCGGGTCGCCGAGGGCGCCGGCCAGCAGCCGCCGGCCGGCGTCGTCGGCCCGCTCCTCGGCCAGGGCGATCAGCAGCGTCTGCTTGCCCTCGCGCAGGTCGTCGTCCACGGACTTGCCGGTGACGGCGGGGTCGCCGAAGACGCCGAGCACGTCGTCGCGGAGCTGGAACGCCTCGCCGAGCGGGAGCCCGATGGCGGTGTAGGCGTCGCTGACGTCGGGGCCGGCCCCGGCGATCGCGGCACCGAGCTGCAGCGGCCGCTGCACCGTGTAGCCGGCGCTCTTGTACCGGGCCACCGTCAGCGCGCCCCCGGGCCCGGGCAGCCCGCCGTCGGCGCGCAGCAGGTCCAGGTACTGCCCGGCGGTGACCTCGGTGCGCATGGTGTCCCAGACCCCGCGGGCGCGGGCCAGGGCGGGCGCGGAGATGCCCGAGCGGCGCAGCAGTTCGTCGGACCAGACCAGCGCCAGGTCACCGACCAGGATCGCGGCGCCGATGCCGAACCCGGCGGCGTCGCCGTGCAGGCCCGCGTCGCCGTGCCGGGTGGCGAAGCCGATGTGCGTCGCGGGGCGGTTGCGGCGGGTCAGGGCGCCGTCCATGACGTCGTCGTGGACCAGGGCGCTGGCGTGCACGAACTCCAGGGCGGCGACGGCGCGCAGCACGTCGGCGTCGGCCTCGGCGACACCGGCCGCGCCGGCCGCCGCCCCGCGCCAGCCCCAGTAGGCGAACAGCGGCCGCAGCCGCTTGCCGCCCTCGGCCAGCGCGCAGACCTCGTCGACCACCGGGACCAGGGACTCGTCCATCCCGGACAGGGTCTGCCGCTGCTCGGCCAGGAACCCGGCCAGTGCGGCGGCGACGGCTGCGCGGACCCGCTCGACGTCCCCGGCTCCCGGCAGGGCCGGGACCAGGGCGGGTGGCTGACGGTGCTGCGTCCCGGCGGTCACCGGGCCAGTATCGCGCGCCGTGATCGGACGCTGCCCGTTCACCCTGGCTGGTGCGGCCGTGGTCTCCATCGGGCCTCCTCCTCCGCCGGCCACGCCGGTCCGCCGTGTCGCGGGCCGTCCGCCGGTCGTCCAGTTCCTTCGTCCGCAGCCCCGCCGGTGGATGCACCGATCCGGGACGGACCTGCGACGGTCGCTGCGCGGGGTGTGATCCGGGCGCCCGTAGGCTCGTGAGCCATGACCGGCACCGTGCGCGAGCTGCTGCAGACCGAGCGGCCCACCTGGTCCTTCGAGTTCTTCCCGCCGAAGGACGCGGCGGCCGAGACGCAGCTGTGGACGGCGCTGCGCCAGCTGGAGCAGCTGCGGCCCTCGTTCGTCTCGGTCACCTACGGCGCCGGCGGGTCGACCCGCGAGGGCACCGTGTCGGTGACCGAGCGCATCGCCACCGACACCACGATGCTGCCGCTGGCGCACCTGACCGCGGTCGACCACAGCGTTCCCGAGCTCCGGCACGTGGTGAGCCGGCTGGCGGCGGCGGGGGTGCGGAACCTGCTGGCGCTGCGCGGCGACCCGCCGGGCGCGGACCCGCAGGCGGAGTGGGTGGCCCACCCGCAGGGCCTGCGGTACGCCGCGGAGCTGGTGGAGCTGATCAAGGGCATCGGCGACTTCTGCGTCGGCGTGGCCGCCTTCCCCGAGCGGCACCCGCGGTCGGCGGACTTCGAGTCCGACACCGACATGTTCGTCGCCAAGTGCCGGGCGGGTGCCGACTTCGCCATCACCCAGATGTTCTTCCGGGTCGAGGACTACCTGCGGCTGCGGGACCGGGTCTCCGCCCGGGGCTGTGACGTGCCGGTCATCGCCGGCGTGATGCCGGTGACCAACGCCCGGCAGATCAGCCGGATCGTGCAGCTGTCCGGGCAGGCGTTCCCGGCGGAGCTGGCCGAGCGGTTCGCCGCCCTGGACGGCGACCGTCCCGAGGACAAGCGCGCGGTGCGGGAGCTCGGCGTCGAGGTGGCCACCCAGATGTGCCGGCAGCTGCTGGACGAGGGCGTCCCCGGCATCCACTTCATCACCATGAACCGGTCCACGGCGACGCGTGAGGTGTACGCGAACCTGGCCGGGGCCGACCTGGTCAGCTGAGCAGTTCCCCGGCCTCCAGCGCGGCCCGGCGCAGCCCCTCCCGCTCGGCGGCGTAGCCCCCGGCGACCCCGACGACCGGGAACTGGGCCATCGCCCGGTGCCGGAGCTTGCCCTTCGGCCGGGCGTCCAGGGCGCTGTCGACCCGGCTGAGCAGCCGGGCGGCCCGCCACAGGCTGCGGGCGGCGCCGCGCATCCCGGACCGGTCCTCGCCGAGCGCCTCGTCGACGTAGACGCCGCGGGTCCGGTCCAGCAGCGGCTGGACCCGGTCGGCGGGCAGGTCCCGGTCCAGCAGCACCCGGGCCAGCAACGACACCCGCTCGGCGGGCCGGTCGACGTCGTGCTCGCCGGCCACGCCCAGGACGACGAGGGCCTGCACCGCCGAGCCGACGGTGTTCTGCAGCGGCAGCAGGTCGGCCAGCTTGCCGGCGAACCGCGGTGCGGCCGAGACGCCGGCCGCCACCCGGCTCGCCCGATCGGCCCACCAGGCGGCGCGCTCGGCCGGCGGCAGCTGCGGCGGCCGTCCCAGCCGCTGCGCGAGGGGGGTCAGCCCGCGGTCGACGCGGCGGAGCACGTCGACGACCACGGCGTCACTGATCGGGGCGGCCATGCCCGCGACCCTAGGTGGCCACCGGTCGCCGAGCCGGTCGGACACCGTCCGACCGGCCGCGGCCGGGGCGCTGGACGGCGCGCTCAGAAGGTGAAGCGGCTGACGCTCGCGCGCAGGCCGGCGGCCATCCGGGCCAGCTCGTCGACGCTGACCCGGGTCTGGCCGAGTGCCTCGATCGTCGACTGGGCGGCCGCGGAGACCCCGCCGATGTTGCCGGCGATCTCCGTGGTCCCGCCGGCGGCCTCCTGCAGCGACCGGGACATCTCACCCGTCGTCGCGGTCTGCTCCTCCACCGCGCTGGCGATGGTCAGCTGGGAGTCGTTGATCGAGGCGATCACCGTGCTGATCCGGCCGATCGCGGCGACGGCTCCGGCGGTGTCGCCCTGGATCGCCTCCACGCGCCGGGCGATGTCCTCCGTGGCGCGGGCGGTCTCCCGGGCCAGGTCCTTCACCTCATCGGCCACGACGGCGAAGCCCCTGCCCGCCTCGCCGGCCCGGGCGGCCTCGATGGTGGCGTTGAGGGCCAGCAGGTTGGTCTGCTCGGCGATCGAGGTGATGGTCCTGACCACGGCGCCGATCTCCTGGCTGGAGGTGCCCAGGGCCTCGATCGTCCCGGTGGTCGCCCGGGCCTCGGCGACGGCGCTCGCGGCGACCCGGACGGCCTCGGCGGCGTTGCTGCTGATCTCCCGGATGGAGGCGCCCATCTGCTCGGCGCCCACCGCGACGGTGTCGACGTTGCGCGACACGTCCGCTGCGGCGGAGGAGACCCCCTCGGACTGCGCGGCGGTCTCCTCGGCTGCGGCCGAGATCTGCGCCGCCGAGGCGCTGAGCTCCTCCGAGGAGGCGGCGACCGCATCGGCCGACCCGGCCACCGACCCCATCACGGTCCGCAGCTCGGCCAGGGCGCCGTCCAGGGCGGCCGCGGTCTGGCCCACCTCGTCGCGGGAGGAGACGTTCGCCGGGCGGGTCAGGTCACCGGCGGCGAGGGCCTGTGCGGTGGCCTGCACCCGGCGCAGGCCGCGGGTGATCGCCCGGGCGACGAGGGTGCCGGCGGTGAGCGCGGCGAGCGAGCCGAGGACGGCGACGACCGCCAGGACCGTCCTGGTGTGCCGGTACTCGTCGGTCGCGGAAGCCGCGGTCGCGGCAGCGTTCGTGGCCCGCTGCTCGGCGAGCCGGTCGAGGTCGCCGATGATCGCCGAGGCGATCGGGGTGACCGTCGACTCACGAGCTGCCGACCAGCCGGGGAGGTCGCTGCGGTCGGCCAGCGCGTCGAGGCCGACCATCGCGCCCCGGTAGTCGGTGATCCCGGCCAGCACCCGCTGGACGAGAGCGGTGCCCTCGGTCGACGGATTGGTGTCGAGGTACCGGTCAGCTGCGCCGTCGAGCGCGACGTAGGCCTCCTGCCGGCTCTCCAGGTACCGGGCCCGGTCGGCCGTGGTGGTGGCCACCGCGTAGTTGGTCCCGGCGAGCCGGACGGCGAAGAACGCCGAGCGCATCTCCTCGACCTGCGCCGTGCCGACCAGTTCTTCCTCGTACATGGACGTGGTCGCCGCCGCCGTGTCGCCGAGGCTGCGCAGGCCGAGGAGGCCGACCAGCACGGCGACGAGCACCGCGGTACCGACCGCTGCGACGATCTTGGTGGTGATGCCCCAGCGGGTGCGGGACGGGAACGGGGTGGCGGGCACGCGGGGCCTCCGGGGCTGCGGGTCGAGGGGGCGCCGTCGCGGCGCCTCGCTGTCCGTAATGACCCCTGCACTGCACGTGATGCCCGATCCGGTTGTGCGTCACCCGAAGTGGGTGTGCCGTGCAACCGTCATCCCGCGCGCAGCCGCGCGCAGTCGGCCGGGCCGAGCTCCACCGGGGGCCCGGCGGCCAGCTGGGCCAGCACGATCGCCTGCACCAGCGCGTCGGCGGGCAGCTGGCCGTGCGAGACCTCGGCGTCGGCGCAGACCGACTGCACGGGGACGTTCAGCGCCCCGGCCAGCTCCGCCGACGCCGGCGGTGTCACGGTCCCGTCGCCCGTCGTCCACACCGACACCCAGTCCGGCCCCGCGGGCGTCTCGTCGCCGGCGTTCAGCTCGGCGAGCAGCGGGCTGCCGGTGGTCAGCTGCTGGCAGGCGTCCGGGCACTCCGCGGCCAGGAACCGGGCAGCCAGGTCGGCGACGGTGGTGCCGTGGTGCGGGGAGCCGAGGGTGAGCACCCGCCGGGCCTGCTCCGCGCCGCCGTCCGCCGCCCACAGCCGGGCGACCACCCCGCCGGCGGAGTAGCCGACGACGTCCACGCTGTCGGCGCCGGTGCGCGCGAGCGCCTCGTCGACCGCGGTGTCCAGGGCCGCGGCGGAGGCGGCGAGGTCGCCGGTGCCGTCACCCGGCACGGGGACGACGGTGGCGTCCCGCCCGCCGGCGGCGAGCCGGTCGGCGAGGGTCTGCAGCGAGCCGACCGAGCCGCCGTAGCCGGGCACCAGCAGGACCGGGCCGGGGGTCGCCTCGTCCTCCGCGGCCGGCCGGGCGGCGTCGTCCGCTCCGGTCAGCCGGAGGACGACGAGGGCTGCGACGGCTCCCACGGCGACCAGGGCCAGCAGCACGAGGAGACGGCGGCGGGCGGTGGGGAGGCCGGCGAGCACCAGCCCACTGTCCCTGCTCGCGCGCAGGGCGCCACCGGCCGCGGCGCATCGTGGTGGACTGCACAGCGTGCTGAGCCGCGACGAGTACCTGGTGGCCTGGTCACGATGGCACGGCGGCACCGACCCTGCCGAGAGCCGGCTGGTGCGCGGCTGGCTGTCGCTGGCCTACGCCTTGGCGGTGCCGCTGGCCCGGCTCTCCCCGCTGGTGGCCACCGCGCTGGGCCTGCTGGTCGCGCTGGCCGCGATCGCCCCGGCCGCCGCCGGCGGGGCCTGGCTGATCGCGGCCGGGGTGCTCATCGGTCTCTCCGGCCTGCTGGACTCCCTGGACGGCGCCCTGGCCATCGCCGGCGGTCGCGCCTCCCGGCGGGGGTTCGTGCTGGACTCCGCCGTCGACCGGCTGACCGAGGTCGGCTACGCCCTCGCCTTCTGGGTCGCCGGTGCCCCCGGCCTGCTGGCCGCGGCCTTCGGCGCGCTGTGCTGGCTGCCGGACTACCTGCGGGCCCGCGCCGGGCAGGCCGGCGTCCACGAGACGGGGGCCGTCTCGGTGTGGGAACGGCCCAGCCGGGTGGCGATGGCGGCTCTCGGGCTCGGTGGCGCCGGGGTCGTCTCGCTCATCGACGTGGACGTGACCGCCTGGGGCGCCGACGCCGTCGAGCTCAGCGTGAGCGCCGCGGCGGCGGTCGGGTGCCTGCTCGGCGTCATCGGGACGGCGCAGCTCGGCGTCCAGCTGCGCCGCGCGCTCGCGGACTGACCGCCCTCCCTCCGCGGGCGGGGACGTCCCGCGGCTCCTACGCTGTTCCCCGCCCCGGCGTCCGTTCCCGGCCGGGGTCCGCAGGCCGATGGTGGCCGCCGTCCCCGGAGAGAGTCGCCCTCATGCCCGTCGTCGTGACCGGTTCGATCGCCACCGACCACCTGATGACCTTCCCCGGGAAGTTCACCGACCAGTTCGTCGAGGGCAAGATGGAGAACGTCTCGCTCTCCTTCCTGGTCGACGACCTGGTGCAGCACCGCGGTGGTGCCGGGGCGAACATGGCCTACGGGCTCGGGCTGCTCGGGCAGGGCCCGGTGCTGGTCGGCGCGGTGGGCAACGACTTCTCCGACTACGACGCCTGGCTGACCCGGCACGGCGTGGACACCGGCAGCGTGCACTGGTCCGAGCTCAAGCACACGGCGCGCTTCGTCTGCACCACCGACGCGGCGAACAACCAGATCGCGTCCTTCTACTCCGGCGCCATGTCCGAGGCGTCGCTGATCGAGCTGGCCCCGGTGGCCGCGCGGGTCGGCGACCTGGACCTGGTGATCGTCGGGCCGAACGACCCGACGGCGATGGTGCAGCACACGCAGGAGTGCCGGCAGCGGGGCTACCCGTTCCTCGCCGACCCCTCGCAGCAGCTGGCCTGGGCCGACGGGGAGATGATCCGCGAGCTCGTCGACGGCGCCGACCTGCTGTTCACCAACGAGTACGAGCACGCCCTGCTGCTGCAGAAGACCGGCTGGGACGACGCCGAGGTGCTCGCCCGGGTGGGCACCTGGGTCACCACCCAGGCCGCCAAGGGCGTGCGCGTCGAGCGGGCCGGCGAGCCGACGATCGAGGTGATCGCCGTCCCGGAGACCAAGCCGGTGGAGCCGACCGGCGGTGGGGACGCGCTCCGCGCCGGGTTCGTGGCGGCCCGCCAGTGGGGGCTCGGGATCGAGCGCGCCACCCAGGTCGGGTCCGCGGTCGCCACCGCCGCGGTCGAGGTGATCGGCACCCAGGAGTACACGCTGCCGCGGGCGCCCTTCCTGGAGCGCTTCGCCGAGGCCTTCGGCGCCGACGCCGCCGACGAGGTGGCCCCCTTCCTGCCGGCCTGAGGGGCCACGAGCGCGACGTCGGCCCCGTCCAGAGGCTCGCCCCGAGCGAGCCTCTGGACGGGGTCCGCCATCAGCCGCCGCGCAGGCGGTCGCCGATGGCCGGGTCCTCGCTCCAGCTGCGGTAGGGGATCCGGCGGATCTCCTTCACCTCGCCGATGGTCGACCACTCGTTGCCGCCGAGCCGGGCCAGCGGCTGCAGCTGCTCGATCCGCGGCCGGCCGTCCCGGACGACGCTGTCCCACGCCGACACGTGCACGACCCGGCCGAACACCACCGTGCTGTCGCCCAGCCGCAGCGTCGCGTGCAGCACGCACTCCAGGGTCACCGGCGACTGGGCGACCCGCATCGTGGCGATCCGGTCGCTGGGTTCCAGGGTGACGCCGGTGTGCTCGGCCTCGCTCTGGTCCGGCGGGAAGTCCGTCGCCGTGGCGTTGACCTGCTCGAACAGCGCCTCCGGGGTGAGGCTGATGGTGAACTCGCCGCTGTCCTCGACGTTGCGCAGCGAGTCCTTGCGGCCCACCGAGGTGAACTGGACGACCGGCGGGTCGACGCAGGCCACCGTGTAGAAGGAGTGCGGCGCCAGGTTGTGCACGCCCTCGGCCGAGCGGCTGCACACCCAGGCGATCGGCCGGGGCACCACCACCGAGTTCAGCACCCGGTAGAAGGCCGAGGTCTCCATCTCCGCCGGGTCGAAGGAGACGCGCGGCGGACTGCTCTGCTCGGTCACCGGCTCATCGTCGCCGACCGGTTCGCCCCGGTCAGACCCGGGCCTGGTCGCCCGGCGGGTGCTCGGCCCGCCACTCGTCGAAGGTGGCGAGGAAGGACTCGGCCATCCGCTGCTCGGTGACCAGCTGGTCGCGGTCCCGCTCGTCGACCATCCGCTGGCTCAGCGCCATCGTGTTGAACCGGATCGCGCGGAAGTAGGGGATGAAGGAGCTGGGCGTGAACACGCGCTTCGACGGGTGCGGGACCACGCCCTCGGGCGCCCAGGGGGCCGGCTCGGGGAGCGCGGGGAGCCCCAGGGCCTCGATGGCGGTCAGCACCGGCTCGTCGTCGGTGCGGTCGGTGAAGTCCCGGGACAGTTCGCGGAACACCTCGCGGCCGTCCGGGGCGACCACGATGACGACCGGCCGGAAGATCGAGGCCTCGGTGTCCCAGGCGTCCAGGGGCTGGGCCAGCCGGGTGCCGCCCGGGTCGCTGGCCCACCGGAAGGGCAGGTGCCAGGTGCGGTCCATGGCCAGCTGCACCTCGGGGGGATCGACCGAGGCGAGCACCACCTCGGCGCCGGCGGCGGAGATGCGGGACAGGGACCGGGCCAGGCGGACCGCCTGGGCGCAGCAGTAGGGCTACCAGTCGCCGCGCAACCCGACGAAGAGGAGTGCGGCGCGCTCGTCGGTGCGCAGGCTGAGGAGGTCGCTGCTGGTCATCTGCCCAGGATGGGTGCTGGGAGGTCGGCCCGCTGGGCGGCGGCGGGGGAGAGGGCGCGCCCGCGCCACCGGAGCGACCCGTTCCGGTGACCGGCCACCGAGCGGGCGACCAGCACGTCGAGCAGCGCGATCGACACCGGATGCGCCAGGGAGTCCGGCCAGGCCCGGCCGCCCGTGCGGGTCGCGACCACGGCCCGGTTGACCACCCCGGCGGCGTAGCCGACCAGGCCGGCGCGGGAGCCGGTCAGCGCGGCCAGCGGCGGCAGCAGCCAGACGGCGCTGAGCCCGGCGGCGACACCGGCGGCCGCCGCCGGGTGACCGCCGACCGCCGACCACAGCGACTTCGTGTAGCCGTCCCGGACCCCCGGCCAGCCGTCGTACATCCGGCAGGCGGCCAGCGTCGACCCGTCGACGACGACGCCCCGGCCCCCGGCGGCCTTGACCGCGCGCAGCAGTGCGACGTCCTCGATCACCTCACCGCGCACGGCGCCGTGCCCGCCGGCCCGGTCGTAGGCGGCCCGGCGGACCACCAGGAACTGGCCGTTGGCCGCCGCCAGCGACGGTCGTGGTGACCGCTCGGCCAGCCGCAGCGGCAGGAGGGTGGCCCACAGCCACTGCTGCAGCGGCTGGACCAGCCGCTCGGCCGCGCTGCCGGTGAGCTGCCGCGGCCAGGGGGAGACCAGGTCGAGTGCCGCGTCGTCGAGCAGGGCGACCGCGGAGGCGATCGCGTCGGGCATCAGCCGGACGTCGGCGTCCAGGAACACCAGCACGTCGTCGGTGGTCGCCCGGTCGTCGGTGGTCGCCTGGTGGTCCGAGGGTGCCCGGCCGTCCGAGGGCGCCCGGTGAGCGGCAGCGGCGCCTTGGGCGCACGCGTTCGGCTTGCCGAGCCAGCCCGGCCCGGGCGGGATGGCGGGCAGCAACGTCACCCGCGGATCGGCCACGCCCACCACGCGCGCGGCGGTGTCGTCGGTGGAGCCGTCGTCGACGACCACGACCCGCAGGCCGGGCACCCCGCGCTGGTCGAGCACGGCGGCCAGGCAGCCCTCGATCTGGTCGGCCTCGTCGCGTGCCGGGACCACCACGGTCACCCGCCGGGCGACCGGCCGGGGCAGGGCCGGTGGCCGGCGGAGGAGCCGGCTGTTCAGCGCGGCGTGGACGGCGGCGACCACGGACAGCCCGGCGCACACCCGCAGGAGCCGGCGCCAGGCCGCGCTCACCGGCGGCCCCGCCGCGCCTGGACGGCGAGGACGGCGAGCACCGGCACCGCCAGGACGACGCCCCAGACCGCCGATCCCGGGAGGTCGAGCCAGGCAGCGTGGGCCAGCGCCCCGCCCAGCACCATCCAGCCCAGCGTGAGCAGCGGCGCAGCGTCGCCGATCCGGGGGAGCCGGCTGGTGCGCTCGACGAGCACGTCGAGCAGGCTCATCAGCACCAGTCCGGCCAGCAGCCAGCCGGCGAGGTTGGTGAGCGGCACGGTGGGGATGCCGGGCAGGCCGGGCTCCGGGTTCGCCCACCGCCAGTAGCCGGCCTGCACCAGCTGCGGGTCGAGCACGACGTCCCAGCCGGCGAAGACGTAGGCCGCTCCCGCCACCCGGGCGGCCCGGCGCCGGGCGGGGCGCACCCGCGAGGTCAGCCGGGCGGCGAGCACCCAGCTCGGCCAGGCCATCATCAGCCAGGCCAGCGGCACCAGGAAGGGCACCCCGAGCAGCGTCGGCCCCAGCATGTCGCTGTAGCGGTACTCGCCGTAGGGGAAGCCGGTGCTGAGCCCGAGCGCCTCGAACAGCACCGCGACGACGCCGACGAGGACGAGCAGCCCGGCACCGGTGCGGGCGCCACGGCTGATCGTGGCGTGGCTGACCGAGACCGCCGACCCCAGCAGGACGATCGTCCAGCTGACCGCGTCGCGGGCGGAGCCGCTGCTGAGCGGGTAGGCGATCGCGGTGCCCAGCAGCGCGACGGTGAGCGCGAGCGGCAGCCAGGGCAGGGGAGCCGGGTCGGTGCCCGGCCGGCGTGCGGTGAGCGCCCCGGTCACCCCGCCGTCCTCCGGCGCGCGAGACGCCCGGCACCGCCCGTCAGCCGGGCCCGCAGCCGGGCGGCCGGCCGGCGGTCGGCCAGCACCACCCGGGCGGCGGTGCGGCCGGAGTTGCCGGAGACCCCGCCTCCGGGGTGCGTGGAGGCGCCGGTGAGGTACAGCCCGCCCAGCCCCGGCACCCGGTGACCGGACAGCGCCGGGGTCGGCCGGAAGCCGAACATGCTGGCCAGGCTCATCTCCACGTGCATGACGTTGCCACGCAGCAGGGACAGTTCCTGCTCCAGCTTCAGCGGGGTCTGCACGTACAGCCGCTGTACCGAGTCGCCGAAGCCGGGTGCGTACCGGTCGACCGCGGCGATCAGCTGCTGGGCGGCCCGGTCGGCGATCTCCGCCCAGTCCGACCCGTCGGCGAGCTCGTAGGGGTACCACTGCCCCCAGATGGTGACCACGTGCTGGCCGGCCGGGGCCAGGGTCGGGTCGCTCGCGGAGAAGGACATGGCCAGCGGGACCGGCTCCCGGGGCAGCTCGCCGGCCAGCCAGTCGCCGTGCGCCCGGGCCAGCTGGGCCCGGTCGGTGCAGAGCAGCTGCAGGCCCTGCAGCGCCTCCTCGCCCGCGCCGGGGTAGTTCGGCAGGGCGTCGGTCTGGCAGCGCAGCACCAGGCCGAAGCCGTTGCCCAGCGGCGGGTCGGCCTCGGCCAGTGCGGGCGGGGCGTCGTCGCCGGCCAGCGCCCGGGTGGCCAGCACGTGGCAGGCGGCGACGACCACCGGTGCGGTGATCCGCCGCCCGGAGACGGTCTGCACCCCGGTGACCCGCCGGTCGTCGGGCGGCCCGTCGACGAGGAGGCGGGCCGCGCCGTCCCCGAGGGTGACCCGGCCGCCGTCACTGGCCAGCCGGGCGGCCAGTGCCTGGGTGAGCCCGCCCGAGCCGCCGACCGGGTGGCCGGGCGGGACGTCGTGCAGCAGCGCCACCCAGCCGACCATCGCCGCCGTGCCGGGCTCGGACATGGGGGGCCCGGACTGGGCGCCGAACCAGGCGAGGGCGGCCTTGAGCCGTTCGCTGGTGAACCAGCGGTCGAGCAGGGCGTCGCCGGAGCCGAGGAAGTCGGTGGCGATCTCCCCGCCCGGGGTGCGCGGCTGGCCGCGCCGGGGGGCGCCGACCGGCCACAGGTGCCGGACCAGCCGGGTCATCGCCGGCCGGTCGCCGAAGGCACGGACGACGGCGGCGCTGCGCGGCCCCCACACCTCGACGAACCGGCGGTAGGCCGCGGCGTCGGCGTCCCCGCAGGCGGCGGCGATGGAGGCGCAGGTGGCGTCGAGGTCGACGGAGAAGACCAGCGGCCGGCCGTCGGGACCGGGGTCGCCGGGCACCGGTGCGGGGGCGAACCCCCAGGGGTCGCAGTCGACGTAGCGGAGGCCGAAGCGCTCGAGCTCCAGCTCCTCGACCACCCCGCTGTGCCGGATGATCACGTGGGCGCTGGACCCGCGGTCGACCCGGACGCCGGGCCAGCGCTCGACGGTGGAGACGGCACCGCCGAGCACCTCGTCGGACTCCACCACCTCCACCCGCAGCCCGGCCCGGGCCAGGTGGCAGGCGGCGACGAGCCCGTTGTGCCCGGAGCCGATGACGACGACGTCCGCGGTGCTGTCGACGGTGATCAGCCCTTCCCAGCCGGGCGGGTGAGCGGCAGGCGCGCGCCCAGGATGGCGAAGGGACGGGCGTCGCCGGGGAAGTGGTAGCCGCGGGCCAGGTCGACGAACCCGTCGGCGTGGTACAGCCGGAAGGCCTTGGTGTCGGTGTCCGGGGTGCTCAGCAGGGCGGCCGGCTGGGGGAGGTCGGCCAGCAGCGCGTGCAGCAGCTGTCGGCCGAGGCCCTGGCTCTGCCGGTCGGGGTGCACGTGCAGCTCGCACACCTCGAACGCGCCGGGCAGCCACTGCTTCGCCGTCCGGCGGTCCAGGGCGTTGCGGACCTGGTCGTGCCACCACTGGCCGGGGGCGACGACGTAGCCGTAGCCGAAGCCGACCAGCCGCTCGCCGACCGTGCCGTCGTCCTGCCGCACCTCGGCGAAGGCGCCGACGGCGCGGAACCCCTCCCGCTCGGTGTGCTGGACGGCGTAGCCGTACCGCCCGGCGACGACGGAGTCGCCGTAGCCCATCGCCGCCCCGTAGATCGCCAGCGCCTCGTGCAGGTGCTCGCGCATCCAGCCGGCGGGCAGCTCGGTGATCCGGGTGGCGGGGGTGGTGCCGGTCATCGGGAGGTCTCCTCGTCCGCGGCGGCCGGGGAGGGGCCGGGGCCGACCTCCGCGGGGGTGCCGGCGGTGAGCTGCAGCAGCTCGTCGTAGCTGGTGGGGAAGACGGTGTGCGGGTGCCCGGCGGCCGCCCACACCTGGGGGTGCCGGGCGAGCTCGACGTCGACCAGGGTGCCGATCGGCTCCGGGTGGCCGACCGGGGCCACCCCGCCGATCGCCTGACCGGTGTGCCGGCGGACGAACTCGGGGGTGGCCCGGGTGATCCGCGGGACGCCGAGGAGGTCGGCGACCAGGGCCTCGTCGACCCGGTGTGCGCCGCTGGTGAGCACGAGCAGCGGGACGTCGCCGGCGTCGAACACCAGGCTGTTGGCGATCGCCCCGACCTCGACGCCGAGCTGGGCGGCCGCGGCGGCGGCGGTGCGGGCGCTGTCGGGCAGGGTGCGCACCTCGCCGGCGACGCCGGCGGCGCGCAGGACCTGCTCGACCTCGGCGACCCGGGGGTGGTGCGGGGTCTCCGCAGCGGTCATGCCCGCGATCCTCCCACCGGCCCCGGGGCCGTGCGCCACCCGGGACCTGCGGCCGCTGCCGACCGTGAGCGGGCGTCGGCCGAGGCCGACGGCGACCCTCGACCCGGACTCGAGGGAGCGCCGACGCCACGAGTGCAGTCGCTGTAACGACACGGACGCCGACACGCCCGTTCGGCTTGACCACCCCCGGCCGGTCCGGTCTACTCATCGGTGTTCGAACACCTGTTCGAACACCGGCGACCCGTTCGCCGGCCCGGGCCGTCACGTCCTTCCCCGACGTGCGCTTCCCCGCCGGGCCGGTGGGGTGGGGTGCCGGGAGGGGCGACGAGTTGCGGAGTCTGACATGAGCCGAGTGCTCGCCGGGGCCGGTGGCCGCGTCGGTGAAGAGGTGCAGGTCGAGCAGGGGCCGTCGGGGCCGGCCGAGTTCTGGCGCGGACAGACCCGGTACGTGGTGGGGGAGCTGCTCGACTCGTGGGTGGAGACCGCGCCGTGGTGGCAGCCCGATGCCGCCGGAGGGGGTGGGGCGTCGGCCGAGCTGGTCGCCACCCGGCAGGTCTGGCGGGTCGAGGCGGTCCGCGCAGGCCGGTCCCGGATGAGCTTCGCGGGCGTCTTCGACCTGTCCTGGGAGCCGACGGGCAACCAGTGGCTGCTCGTCCGGGTGCACGACTGATGGGCGCCGCCCGGGCCCTCCCGGCCGCCACCGACGGGCAGCTCCCGTTGCTCCCGCCGCTGCCCGCGGCCGCCGCCCAGCTGCTCGGTCAGGCCCATCGGGGGCTGGCCGAGGCCGCCAGCAGCCCGGACGCGGCCTGGCGGTACGCGACCGCGCACCTGGCCGCCCTGCGCGCCGCGGCGGCCGTGCTGGCCGCGCGCACCCAGCCCGAGTCCGGGCGGCGCCGGCCGCGCAGCGCCTGGGTGCTGATCGGTCAGGTCGCCCCCGAGCTCGGGGAGTGGGCCGCGTTCTTCGCCGCCGGGGCGGCCAAGCGCGCCGCCGCCGAGGCGGGCCTCTCGCACGCGGTCACCGAACGGGAGGCCGACGACCTGGTCCGGGACGTCGGCACGTTCCTCGGCGTCGTGGAGGCCACGATCAGCCGCCCGGCACCGCCGGCGCCCGCACGCCTGCGTGCGGTCGACCCCGGCTCGCACCGGCGCAGCCCGGGCCACCGCGGCTCCGGCCCCACCTCGTGAGCGACCCCTTCGTCCACCTGCACGTCGCGTCGGGGTACTCGATGCGGCACGGCGCCAACCACCCGGCCGACCTGGTCGCCCGGGCGGCCGAGCACGGCATGGGCGCGCTGGCCCTGACCGACCGCGACGGTCTGTACGGCGCGGTCAAGTTCGCCCTGGCCTGCCGGTCGGCGGGCATCCGGCCGCTGTTCGGCGTCGACCTCGCCGTCGACCCGGTCGCCGGCGGCGAGCCGGGTGACCAGACCCCCGGGCGGATCACCGCCGCGGCCCGGCACCGGGCCGCCCACCCCGCCGGCCGCCGGGCCCCGGCGCGCGGCGGGGCCAGCGTCGACCCGCGGCTGCCCCGGGTCACCTTCCTCGCCCGCGACGGCGCGGGCTGGCGGTCGCTGTGCCGGCTCACCAGCGCCACCCACCTCGGTGGCACCCGCGGCGAGCCGGTCAGCTCGCTGACGCTGGCCGGCGCGCACTCGGCCGGGCTGCTGGCGGTGCTGGGGCCGGGGTCCTCGGTCGGCCGTGCGCTGGCCGCCGGCCGGGCCGACCTGGCGCACGCCCGGCTGGCCACCTGGCGATCGGTGTTCGGGCCCGGCCAGCTGGTGCTCGAGGTCGTGCACCACCGCGGCCAGGGCGACCGGTCCCGTGCCCAGGCGATGCTGCGGCTGGCGGCCGAGGCCGGGGTGCCGGCGGTGCTGACCAACGCCGTCCGCTACGTCGACGCCCTCGACGCCCCGACCGCCGACGTGCTGGACGCCGCCCGCCGGCTGGTGCCGCTGGGCCAGCGGCACGTCGACCGGCGCACCGCCGAGGGGCACCTGAAGTCGGGCAAGGAGATGGCGCTGCTGGCCGAGGAGCTGGCCGGGCCGGACCGGGACGCCGCCCTGCGCCTGCTGGAGACCACCGCCCGGGTCGCCGAGCAGTGCGCGGTCGACGTCCGGGCCGACCTCGGCATCGGCACCGTGCGCTATCCCGAGCTCGACGTGGTCACCAGCGCGGCCGAGCAGGGGATGGGCCCGTCGGCGGTGCTGCGGGCCCGCTGCGAGGCCGGGTTCGGCCGGCGCGGGATGACGCCGTCGGCCGCGGTGCGCGAGCGGCTGGAGGAGGAGCTGGCGGTCATCGACTCCCTCGGCTACCCCTCCTACTTTCTCACCGTCGCCGACGTGGTCACCCTGATCAAGGAGCTGCGGGTCCGCGCCGCGGCCCGGGGCTCGGGCGCCGGCAGCCTGGTCACCTACCTGCTGGGCATCTCCGACGTCGACCCGATCCGGTACGGGCTGCTGATGGAACGCTTCCTCTCCCCGCTGCGTCACCAGCTGCCTGACATCGACATCGACGTCGAGTCCGCCCGCCGGATGGAGGTCTACGACGCGGTGATCGAGCGCTTCGGCGCCTCCCGGGTCAGCTGCATCTCGATGATGGACACCTACCGGGTGCGGCACGCGGTCCGCGACGTCGGCGCCGCCCTGGGGCTGCCGCCGGCGGAGGTCGACGCGGTGGCCAAGGCGTTCCCGCACATCCGGGCCAACCAGGTGCACGCGGCGCTGCGTGACCTCCCGGAGCTGCGGGCCAGCCGGCTGGGCTCCAGGCGAAGCGGCGGCTCGGGTGATCTGGACCTGCTGTTCGACCTGGTCGCCCGGCTCGACGGGCTGCCCCGGCACATCGCGCTGCACCCGTGCGGGGTGCTGCTCTCCGATGCCACGCTGCTCGACCGCACGCCGGTGGAGAACAGCTACCTGGGCTACCCGATGAGCCAGTTCGACAAGGACGACGTCGAGGAGCTGGGGCTGCTCAAGCTGGACCTGCTCGGCATCCGGATGCAGTCGGCGATCGCGCACGCGATGGACGAGGTGGCCCGGGTCGACGGGGAGCAGGTCGAGATCGACACCGTCCCGCGCGACGACCCGACGACCTTCGAGCTGATCCGCAGCACCCGGACCCTGGGCATGTTCCAGATCGAGTCACCGGGTCAGCGGGAGCTGGTCGGCAAGTTCGGCCCGCAGACGTTCGAGGACCTCATCGTCGACATCTCGCTGTTCCGGCCCGGGCCGGTGAAGAGCGACATGGTCACCCCGTTCCTGATGGCCCGGAACGGCTGGCGCGACCCGGTCTACCTGCACCCGGCGCTGCGGCCGGCGCTGGAGGAGACCGCCGGGGTGGTGGTCTTCCACGAGCAGGTGCTGCAGATCGTGTCGGTGATGACCGGCTGCGACCTGGCCGAGGCCGACGAGGTACGCCGGGCACTGGGGGAGAAGGACGCCCACCCGGAGGTCAAGGCCTGGTTCGCGCCCCGGGCGCTGGCGGAGGGCTTCGACGTCGCGGTGGTCGAGCAGGTGTGGGAGGTGCTGGTCGCCTTCGGCTCGTTCGGCTTCTGCAAGGCCCACGCCGCGGCGTTCGCGCTGCCGACCTACCAGTCGGCCTGGCTGAAGACCCACCACACCGCGGCCTTCCTGGCCGGGGTGCTCACCCACGACCCGGGGATGTACCCCAAGCGGCTGATCCTCGACGACGCCCGCAACTTCGGGGTGCAGGTGCTCGGCCTGGACGTCAACGCCTCGGCCGGCACCTACCGGATCGAGCGGGTCGGCGGCGGCACGGACGACGGCATGGACGACGGAGCCGCCGGCGACGAGCCGGACGGCGGGAACCGGTCGTGGACCCGGCCGTCGTGGATGCCGGCGTCGATGCCCGACCCGGGGCGGTACGGCATCCGGCTCTCGCTCGCCGACGTGAAGGGGATCAACGACGAGGAGGTCGCCCGGGTCCAGGCCGGGCAGCCCTACCGGTCGCTGACCGACTTCTGGAACCGGGCGAAGGTGTCCCGGCCGGTGGTGGAGCGGCTGGTGCTGGCCGGCGGCTTCGACTCCGTCTACGGGTTCGGGGTGCGCGACAGCGAGGGCGGCCGGCCGGCGCGGCGGCGTCAGCAGCTGACCCGCCGCGACCTGCTGCTGCAGATCGGGGAGCTGGACCGCTGGAGCCGCAGCGGTGCCCGCGCCAGCAGCACCGGCCAGCTGGGGCTGGACCTGTTCGGCGCCGGGCCCGGGGAGACCGAGCCCGGGCTGTTCGACCTGGGGGCGGGTGAGGAGGCCGGCGAGGAGAGGTCCGGGCAGCCGGAGTTCCTCGCCTCCGGGCTGCCGGAGTTCACCGACGCCGAGCGGGTGCGCGCCGAGCTTGAGGTGCTGGGGCTGGACGCCAGCCGGCACGTCGTCGAGTTCTACCGGCCGTTCCTGGCCGCGCTCGGTGCGGTGCCGGCCGAGGAGCTGCTGCAGTGCCGCAGCGGGTCGGAGGTGCTGGTGGCCGGGGTGAAGGTGGCCACCCAGACCCCGCCGATCCGGTCCGGCCGCCGGGTGGTGTTCGTGACCCTGGACGACGGCACCGGCTGCGCGGACGCGACCTTCTTCGAGGACGTGCAGGGGCCCTACGCCGCCACCGTCTTCCACTCCTGGCTGCTGGTGGTCCGCGGGGTGATGCGGCGTACCGGGCCGCGGGGTGTCTCGATGCGGGCCACCGGCGCCTGGGAGCTGCCCGCGCTGCACGAGGCCTGGGAGACCGGCGGGCTCGCGGCGGTGGCGGAGCTGATGGCCGCGCCGGGGGAGTACACCGAGCAGGCGATCGCCGGGGCCGCAGCGTCCCGGGCGTCCCGGCCGGTGGTGGTGCGGCCGGTGCTGGTGCACCCGACCGGCTTCCGCATGTCCCCCTACGCCGACATCAAGCCCGCCGGCGAGGACGCCGCCACCGCCGCCCGCCGCGCGGCAGCAGCGCCACCGCGCAAGCTCTGGCACTCCAGCCCCGGCAGCTCCGGCCACTGACGGGGCCGCCCCACCGTTGCACCCGCACGGCCCAGGACCCATCGCTCCTGGGCTGTGCGGGTCCATCGCTCCAGGCGAGCCAGACCATGTCCACCACGCTCAGCTCCGGGCTGCCGGACTCGTGCACTCGGTGATCGGCTGCTCCACCGGCGCGGTGGCCCTGGCCCCGTTCGACGCACCACTGCCTCCGGACGATCGCCGTTCGGCTGGTCGCTCAGCTGGGCGGGCGGCCCCGTTCCGACGGACCACTGCCTCCGGACGATCGCCCGCTCGGCTCAGCTGAGCGGGCGCTTCCCTTCCGACGGACCACTGCCTCCGGGCGTCTGACCGACACTCGCTCAGCTGCCCGGGCGGCCGTCGCGGGGGCCGAAGACGGTGAGCGCCTCCGCGTCGCTGGCCGCCGAGCGGACGTACTGGTCGGCCCACTCCTGCCGCTCCGGGTAACCCGACTCCGCGGCCACCCGGGCCACCGCGGCGTCCACGTCGACCGGCGTCCGGTGCAGGGTCACCGCCCCGTCGGCCAGCAGCGCCCAGTGCCCGCCGGCCCGCCCGTACGGCATCCCGACGCTGCCGGGGTTCACCACCAGCCGCCGGTCCACCAGCCGCACGAACGGCATGTGCGTGTGCCCGCAGACCACCGTCGCGACCTCCGGCGGCAGGTCGGCGAACACCTCGGCCCACCGGGACAGTCGGGTGTCGACCAGCACCACCTCGTCGTCGTCCCGGGGCGTGCCGTGGCAGAACACCGTCGGCCCGAAGCCGTCGACGTCCAGGGTCACCGGGTGCGGCAGCCCGGCGAGCAGCTCCACCTGGTCCGGCCGCAACTGCGCCGCGGCCCACCGGATCACCGGGTCCGGCACGCGCACGTCGCCACCGCGGGCCAGGGTCGCCAGCCACCGGTCGGCGTTGCCCCGCACCAGCAGCACCCGGTCGCCGAGGCCGGTCAGCCGGTCCAGCACCTCCACCGGCTGCGGCCCGGCCGCGTGGTCGCCGGTGACCACGACCAGGTCCGCACCGGCGACCGCCGGCTCGGCCAGCACCGCCTCCAGCACCGGGAGCACCCCGTGGACGTCGGACAGCACCGCGACGCGTCGCACCATGCCGTCACCCTGCCCGGGCCGCGGCCCGCCGGAACGGATCTCGCTGCGGGCGCACGGCGCGGGACGGCGGCGGGCGAGCGTGCCGCAGCGTCACCGGACGGTGCCGGGTGGGGGCAGCGGGCCGCCACTAGGCTGCGCTGGGTGACGACCCCTCCGGCCACCGCCGCGCAGGCCCCGGCCCGCACCGCGGCGATCTGGGCCGCGCTCGACCCGCTCGTCGCTGCCGGCACCCCGCTGCAGGTGCTCGACCTCGGCGGCGGCAGCGGGATGTTCGCCGTCCCGCTCGCCGCCCTCGGCCACCAGGTCACCGTCGTCGACCCCAGCGCCGACGCGCTGGCCACGCTGCACCGCCGGGCCGCCACCGCCGGCGCGGCCGACCGGGTCCGCGGCGTCCAGGGCGACGGCGACCGGATGCTCACCGCGCTCCCGTCCGGCGCCCTCTTCGACCTGGTGCTCTGCCACTTCGTGCTCGAGGTCGTCGACGAGCCGGCCAGCACCCTGCAGCAGCTCGCCGGCGTGCTCCGCCCCGGCGCGCAGCTCTCCCTCGCCGTCGCGAACCGGGCCGGCGCCGTCCTCGGGCGGGCGATCAGCGGGCACCCGGTCGAGGCCCGTGCCCTGCTCGCCGACCGCGACCCGGCCCCCAGCCGTAGCGCCCCCGCCCACCGGCGGTTCGACCCCCAGGAGCTGCTCGCGCTGCTCGCCGGCGCCGGGCTGGAGCCGGGAGAGTGGCACGGCGTCTCCGTCGTCGCCGACCTGCTGGGCGCCTCCTCCGGTGCCGACCCGGCCGCGTTGCGCGACCTGGAGCTGGCGCTGGCCGGCACCTCGCCCTACCGGGACGTCGCCACCGGCCTGCACGTCCTGGCCACCCGGCCCGCCGCCGGCTGACCCGGCCCGCCGGAGAGCCGATGAGCGGGGGAGCCGGTGCGCCGACGAGCGCACCCGAGGAGTTCGCGGTGCCGCGGTACGGCGGTGCCACCCTCGCCGACGTCCTGCCCGGCGCCGCCTCCGCCCTCGGCGTCCCGGTGCGCCGCAGTGACCTGCCCGTCGACCCCCTCGACCTGACGTCCGCCCTGGCCGGCGCCCGCCGGGTCGCCGTCCTGCTGGTCGACGGCCTGGGTGCCGAGCTGGTCGCCGCCCACCCGCGGCAGGCGCCGGTGCTCAACGCGCTCGGCAGCCCCGTCGGCACGCTGTCCGCGCCCTGCCCCAGCACCACCCCGGTCAGCCTCGTCACCCTGGGCACCGGCCTCCCCCCGGGCAGCCACGGCGTGCTCGGCTTCGTCACCGAGGTGCCCGGCGAGGGCCGCACCCTCAACCACGTCCACTGGGGTGACGACCCCGACCCGTTGCAGTGGCAGGCCGCGCCCACCGTCTTCGAGCAGGCCACCGCCGCCGGCGTCTCGTGCACCGTCGTCGCCCCGCACACCTTCGCCGGCTCCGGCCTCACCCGCGCCGCCTACCGCGGGGCCGACTACGCCAGCGCCTTCAGCCCCGGCGACCTGGTCGCCGGGATGCACGCCGCGCTGCGCACCGGCCGGCGCAGCCTGGTCTACGGCTACACCGCCGAGCTCGACCTCACCGGGCACGTCCGCGGTCTCGACTCGCCCAGCTGGCGCGCCCAGCTCGGCATCGTCGACCGGCTGGTCGAGCAGCTGGCCGAGGGGCTGCCCGACGACGCGGTGCTGCTGGTGACCGCCGACCACGGCATGGTCGACGTCCCCGACGACACCCGGCTCGACATCGGCGAGGAACCCGCGCTCACCGACGGCGTGCGGCTGCTCGCCGGCGAACCGCGGGCCCGCTACGTGCACGCCGAGCCCGGGGCCGCCGACGACGTGCTCGCCGCCTGGCGCGCGGTGCTCGGCCACCGAGCCTGGGTGGTCAGCCGGGCGGAGGCGGTCGAGAGCGGGGTGTTCGGTGCCGTCGACCCGGCGCTGGCCGACCGGATCGGCGACGTCGTCGCGCTCGCCCGGGGCAGCTGGGCCTTCACCGACGCTCAGCAGGACCCGGTCGGGTCGATGCTGGCCGCGTATCACGGCTCGCTCACCCCGGCGGAGCTGACGATCCCGCTGCTGGCCGTCCGCGGCCGCGCGCTGGACTGACGCCCGCCCGACCCGGGCTCAGGCCGGTGCGGCGACCCGCAGGGACAGCGGGTGCCAGGTGCGCCAGCGGCCCGGCCGGACCGCGGCGCAGGTGAGCCGGTGCGCCTCGGTCGACAGCCGGCTCTCCACGGTGACCACCACGTCGCCGGCCGGGCCGGCCAGCGTCACCTCGAACCGCTCGGCGCCGCCCGCCGGTGCCTCGAGCACCGCCACCCGCCGGGTGGGCAGGTCGTGCACGCCGAGCAGCCCGAGCTCGGCTCGGGCGTGCTGCTGGGCGGCCTGCGCCGCCGGCGCGACCCCGGCCCGGCCCCGCAGCCACGGCAGCGCGACCTGGCCGGCCGCGTGCGCGGCGAGCAGCTCCGCGCCGTCCTCGGGCACCTGGCCGTAGACGAACCCCCACGGCAGGACGACGACGTTGGCGGCGAACCGGTCACCGCCCAGGTGGCTGGTCTCCCAGACGTCGGCCGGGACGCCGCCGGCGGGCAGCGCCCGGGCCAGCGGCCGGCCCCGCACCGCGCAGCAGGCGTCGTGTGCCCCGTGGGTGCAGACCAGGTAGGTCGGCACCTGCGTGGGCTCACCCACCGAGCCGTCCCAGGGTCGGGTGAGCAGGTCGGCGTCGGACTCCCGGGTCGACCAGTGGAGCGTCTCCCGGCCCGGCGTGGTGTCGGCGACCGCCCAGCGCCGGCCGGAGTCGGCCAGCCGCTCACCGGGCCGGCGGATCATCTGGATCCGCATCCCCAGCTCGCGCGCCCGGGCTGCCAGCTCCGTGGCGACCCCGCGGTCGAACCGGGACTCCAGCAGCGCGTCCCGGCCCCACGGGCCGGGCTGCTCGACCAGCAGCCACCGGCGGGCCGGTGGGGCGGTCGCGACCGGGGAGTCACCGCGCAGCAGCGCCTGCACCGAGCACCGAGCCGGGTCCAGCCGGCCCGGCGGGGCCGACCGGGGCGCGCCGATCTCCCCGGTCGCCTCCCCGGGGTCCTGGCAGAACTGCGGGTCGACCTCCGCGCGGTCAGGCCTCGGGGCGGTCGTCACGGCCCCCATCGTGCCCCGCCCCGCCGGGGGCACCGCCGGGCCGGGCCCCCGGGACGACGGCGATCGCCTCGGTCACCAGCCGGCGGGCCAGGGTGAGCTGGTCGGCGGCGTCCAGCCCGGGCAGGTCACCGACCTTGAGCTCGCCGGTGTCCAGCAGCGCGGCCAGCGCCGGGTGGGTGCTGGCCGGCAGGTCGTGGGTGCGGCGGCCGGCGACCAGGGCGACCCGTCCGCCGGCCGGCTCGCGCAGCTGCAGGCGCAGCAGCGGCCGCACCTGCAGCACGGTGTCGGCGGTCAGCGTGGCGAGCGCGCCGGACTGGGCCAGCGGCGACACCGGGGCCGGCCGCACCTGCGCCCAGGTGCGGGCCCGCAGCCCGTCGGCCACGGCGGCCGGGTCGACCTCGCCGAGCCAGCGCTGCAGGCCCGACAGCACCGCGGCGACGTCCTCGGTGGTGGCGGCGGGGTCGGCCAGGTCGACGCCGAGCGGCAGCGAGCCGCGCAGCGTGGGGTCGTCGGCGGCCAGGGTCCGCACCAGGTCCAGCGCGGACTCCACGGCGCCCCAGCGGGTCACCGAGTGCACGCCGACGGTCAGGTGGGCGCTGATCTCCCCGAGCGCGACCGCCGAGTGCAGGTAGCCGCGGGGCAGGTAGAGGGCGTCGCCGGGGCGCAGCACCGCGTCGATCACCGGCGGGCGCTGCGCGGCGGCGGCGACCTCGTCGGCCCGGTCGGCCCAGGGGTGGGTGCGCAGCGGGTCGGTGAGCACCGGCTCGTGGATCGTCCAGTGCTTCTCCCCGGCGACCTGCAGCACGAACACGTCGTGCACGTCGTAGTGCGGGGAGAACCCGCGCGAGGACGGCGGGGTGACGTAGGCGTTGACCTGGGTGGGGTGCCCGAGGTCGGCGGCGAGCTGGCCGGCGAACTCGATCAGCGGCGGCCAGAGCCGGTGCAGGCCCTGCAGGACGACGGTGCTCCCGTCGGCGAACAGGCGCAGCACCGCGTCGGAGGAGACCTGGTCGGCCACCTCGGCACCGGCGCCCTGGGGGCTGGTGAAGCGCTTGGCGTCGACGACGGCGCCGTCCTTGGCGATCCGCAGGAACGGCGTCCGCAGCCCGCGGGTGCTCAGCAGCTCGTCGACCGCGTCGAGGTCGAGCAGGTCGGTGAAGGTGCCGCCGAGCTCCTCGGCGGTGGACAGCAGGGGGCGGCGGGACCAGTGCTCGGCGGCGAACACGTCCGGCTCGACCCGGATGCAGCGGCGCAGCGCCGGGCGGGCAGCGCTCTCCGCCCAGGAGCGGGCACCGCCCTCCGAGGAGGACGGCGCCCGGTCCTGCCGTTCAGGGTCGAGCACGGTCAGGCCGAGCCGTCCGCGCCGCCGTCGTGCTGGCCGGGGGTGCCGCCGCCGGCACTGGAGTCGGCCGGGCCCTCGGCGCCGCCGTCGGCACCACCATCGGCGCCGCCGTCAGCGCCACCATCGGCACCGCCGTCAGCGCCGCCGTCGGCGCCACCATCGGCACCGCCGTCGTGCTGACCCGGCGTGCCCTCGCCCGCGCCCGAGTCCGCGGGGCCCTCGGTGCTGGTCATGTCGTCGTCGTCGAACGCCATGGTTCCTCCGATCGTCGTCCTCGTGGCCGCCGGCCGGCGACCACCTGAGAGCAGTTCTACCGCGATGATCGACTGCCCACACCTGCCTGCGGGTGTGGCTGCGCGTCCCGGCTCCCGCACCGCCCGATGACGATCCGGTCACGATCGGACGGGCGACGTGGGAGTGCTCGCCGGTGGGCAATGCCAGGACTGCACACCACAGACGACGCACGAGAGGACACGGGTCATGACAGAGAGTCGTGCACGGACAGACGCCACCACCTCGGGAGCCACCACCCCGGGGAGCGACGCGACACGGGAGACGACCGTCGGCGCCACCCGCGAGGTGCGGGCCGAGCCGGTGCTCCGCGAGCCGGCGGTCCACGAGGTGGAGCGGCGCGAGGAGCCGACGCACGTGTCGGTGGCCCCGCCGCGACGGGACCGGGTCCGGTGGGGTCCGGTGTGGGCGGGCCTGCTCGTGGCCGTCTCCTCCTTCGTCCTGTTCAACCTGATCACCTTCGCCCTCGGCTGGTGGGACATCGAGGGCGCCGGCGGCTCCAACGCCGACTGGATCAGCACGGCGATCCTGTGGGGCGCCTTCTTCCTCGGTGGGCTGACCGCGGCGGCCTCGGCGATCTGGCGGGGCGTGAGCGACGGGATCCTGCACGGCGTCCTGGTGTGGGCGCTGGGCATGGCGACGTTCCTGGTGCTCAGCCTGCTCGGCGGCGGCGCGGTGCTGGGCGCCGTCGGTGACGTCGTCGGCCAGCTCGGCGTGCTGCAGCAGAACAGCAACGCCCCCGCCGCGCAGCTCGCCCCGGTCGTGGACAACGCCCAGTCGGTGGCCAGCTGGGCCGTCCTGGTGATGGGCGTGGCCGTCCTCCTGTCGGCGCTCGGTGGCGTCCTCGGCGCCAAGATGTGGCCGTCGAAGAAGGACACCGCGGACGACCGGGTGACCACCACCCGCTGATCCGCGACAGGCGCGGGGACCTGCCACGGTCCCCGCGCCCGACCCGCTATCGTCCCCCGTGGGTCGAACAGGTGTTCGATCCACGGGGACGCAGGGGGTGCGGTGACCAGGGACCGGGCTGCCGGCTGCACGGTGCTGCACGTCGACATGGACGCCTTCTTCGCCAGCGTCGAGGTGCGTCGGCACCCCGAGCTGGCGGGCACGCCGGTCATCGTCGGCGGGGTGGGCAACCGCGGGGTCGTCACCTCGGCCACCTACGAGGCCCGCCGGTACGGGGTGCACAGCGCCATGCCGACCTCCCGGGCGTTGCGCCTGTGTCCGACGGCCACCGTGCTCCCCGGCGACCTCGACCTGTACGCCGAGGTGTCCCGGTCGGTGATGGCGCTGTTCCGCTCCCTCACCCCGCTGGTCGAGCCGCTGAGCCTGGACGAGGCCTTCCTCGACGTCTCCGGCAGCGGCCGCCGGCTGGGCGACCCGGTGGCGATCGGGGAGTACATCCGGGCCCGGGTCTACGACGAGCAGGGGATCACCTGCTCGGTCGGGGTGGCCGGCAGCAAGTTCGTGGCCAAGCTGGCCTCCACCCGGGCCAAGCCCGACGGGCTGCTGGTCGTGCCACCGGCCGAGGTCATGGAGTTCCTGCACCCGCTGCCGGTCGGCGCCCTGTGGGGGGTCGGTCCCAAGACCGAGGAGGTGCTGCTCCGGCTGGGCCTGCGCACGGTCGGCGACCTGGCGCACGTGCCGGCCCGGACCCTGCAGCGGGCGGTGGGCCAGGCGGCCGGCAGCCACCTGCACGAGCTCGCCTGGGGCCGTGACTCCCGGCGGGTGGTCCCCGACGAGCCCGACCGGTCCACCGGTGCCGAGGAGACCTTCGGCACCGACGTCGACGATCCGCAGGTGATCCACCGGGAGCTGCTGCACCTGGCCGAGCGGACGGCGGGGCGGCTGCGCTCGACCGGTCACCTCGCCCGCACGGTCACCGTGAAGATCCGGTTCGCCGACTTCACCACGATCACCCGCTCCCGCACGCTGAAGGTCCCCACCGACGTGGGCCAGGAGCTCTACGACACCGCTCGCACGCTCTTCGACGCCCTGGGGCTGGACCGGGCCCGGATCCGGCTGGTCGGGGTGCGGGCCGAGGGGCTGGTGGAGGCCGGTTCGACCGCCCGCCAGCTCGAGCTGGGGGCGCGCGAGCACGGTCGCCGGGACGCCGAGCTGGCCGCCGACCGGGCCGCCCGGCGCTTCGGGGCCGGCGCCGTCCGGCCGGCCACCCTGCTCGGCCGCCGGCAGGTGCCGGGCGCTGGACGGGTTGCGCGCGACCCGTCTCCGGGACCGCCCCGCTGAGCTGGGCGTCTGCCCGGCGAGGACGCCGCGGGACGGCGACCGGTACCAAGCTGGGTGTGTCGACGGCGACTCGCCTTTCGCAGGCCGCAAACGGCTCGTATCCTCGGTGGCACCGCGGGCGGACTGCCGCCGGTGGTTTCTTGCACTTGTACCTGGAGGTCGACGTGCCGCTCTCCGAGCACGAGCAGCGTCTGCTGGAGCAGATCGAGCGCGCCCTCGTCGATGACGATCCGAAGTTCGCCTCGACCGTCCGCACGGGCGACCGGCGGCAGAAGGCCCGCCGCAAGCTGCAGCTGGGCGCCGTCCTGGTGGTCGTCGGCCTGGCCGTCGTGGTCGGCGGTGTGGCCGTGCCCAACGTCTTCCTCGGCGTGCTGGGCTTCCTGGTGGCCTTCGGAGGCGCCGTCCTCGGGGTCCTGAACTACAAGGCCGCGACCGGCGTCGTGCCGGCCGGCTCCGGCCCCGCCGGGCGCCCGGCGGGCAACGGCCGCGGTGGCAGCAGCAGCGCCAAGCCGCGCCGCCAGCCGCTGAAGGGCCGCCTCGAGGAGCGCTTCCGCCGCCGCTACGACCAGTAGCGCACGCCGGCCCACCCGCTGAGCCAGCAGCCGCCGTCCCGTCCGGGGACGGCGGCTGCTGGCCTCTCCGGCGGGCTCAGACCTCCGGGGTCGCCGTCGTGTCGAACAGCGCGCTGACCGACTCCCCGTCGTGGATCCGCTGCACGGCCTGGGCCAGTGCCGGCGCGACCGACAGCACGGTCAGCTTCTCCGAGGCGTCGGCCGGCACCGGCACGGTGTTGGTGCAGACGATCTCCACGACGTCGGACTGGGCACCGATCCGCTCCAGCGCACCGGCGGTGAACAGGCCGTGCGTGCAGGCCACCCGGATCGTGCGGGCGCCGGCCTCCCGCAGCCGGTCGATGAGCTCCAGCACCGTGCTGCCCTTGGCGATCTCGTCGTCCAGCACGATGACGTCGCGGTCGGCGACGTCCCCGATCACCGCGCTGATGCTGACCCGGTCGTCGGCGTACCGCTGCTTGGCCCCTGCCGCGACCGGGACCCCGAGCCGGCGGGCGAAGGCCGCGGCCTCCTTGGCGTTCCCCAGGTCGGGGGAGACCACGGTGGTGCGCGAGAGGTCCAGGGCCCGGAAGTGGTCGGCCAGCTCCCGCAGGGCGTGCAGGTGGTCGACCGGCACGCTGAAGAAGCCGTGCACCTGCGGGGAGTGCAGCGTCATGGCCAGCACCCGGCTGGCGCCGGCCGCCACCATGAGGTCGGCGATCAGCCGGCCGCCGATGGAGATCCGCGGCGCGTCCTTCTTGTCCGAGCGCGCGTAGGCGTAGTGCGGCATCACCACGGTGATCCGGGCGGCCGAGGCACCACGGGCTGCGTCGATCATCAGCAGCAGCTCGACCAGGTTCTCCTGCACCGGGGTGACCAGCGGCTGCACCAGGAAGACGTCGCGCTCGCGGCAGTTGGCCTGCAGCTGCACCTCGAGGCAGTCGTTGGCGAACCGGGTCATCCGCACCGGCTGCAGCGGCACGCCCAGCTGGGCGCACATCTCCGCGGCGAGCTCGGGGTGGGCACTGCCGGCGAAGACGGCGATCTCACGCAAGGGGCACTCCGCAGCTGGGGGGAGCCGGTGACGACGACACCGACCCGGTCACGGTAACCAGCTCCGGCCCCGTGGTCAGGCCGAGCGGGGTCGCCGGGGGGCCCGGGCGGCCGCCCAGCCCGCGGCCGCCGTCAGCGTGGAGGCCGGCCACACCGCCGCCCGGACCCGCTGGCCGCGGGTGGCCGAGCGGAGCAACGCCCGCCGCACCGTCGTCAGCGCCCCGCGCAGCGTCGGGTCCGCGCCGGGCCGGCCCGCCGGCGGGCCGTACACCGCCCGCTCCTGGGCCAGCGCGAGGGTCCGCACCGCCGCGACCACGGCCGGGTCGGTGTCGGCGAGCCGATGGGCCAGCTCGCGGGCCAGCTGGCGGGCGGTCGAGGTGCCGGGCAGCTCGACCCCGAGGTCGAGGGTGGTCGCCAGCAGCTCGTCCCACAGGGCGCCCGGGCGTCCCTCGGCCAGCCGGGCCGCGCGCTGCCGGCGGCGGACGAGGAACGGCACCGCGGCCAGGGCGAGGACGACCAGGGTGCCCGTGGCCCCGAGCAGCCACGGCGTGAGCTCCTGCTGCGGTGCTGCCTGGGGCGCCAGCGGGGGCACGTACTGGTCGTCCCGGTCCAGCTCGGCGGTCGGCGCGGCCGGCACCGGGACGTCGGCTCCCGGCGTGAACGAGTCCGGGGTGTCGTCGTCGGCCGCGTCGGTGCGCGGCGCCCAGGGGAGCTCCACGGCGCGGTCGGCGGCGATCGGGGTCGGGTCGAAGGGGATCCAGCCGATGCCGGCGAACCAGGCCTCGACCCAGGCGTGCGCGTCGTCGGTGGTGACCAGCCGCTCGCCGTCCTCCTCGGCCTGGCCGGGGGTGTAGCCGAGCACCACCCGGGCCGGCACCCCCGCTGCCCGGACCAGCACGGCCATCGCACCGGCGTACTGCTCGCAGTAGCCCCGCTTGAGCCGGAGGAAGTCGGCGAGGTCGTCGCCGGTGGTGCCCTGGCTGGTGGACAGGCTGTAGGTGAAGCCGTTGGCCGGGTCGGTGAACAGGCCGAGCACCGCCCGGACCCGCTCGTAGGGCGACTGCGCCGGGTCGGTCAGCTGCTCGGCCAGGGCCGTGACGCTGGGGTCGAGGTCCGGCAGGGCCGTGTAGCGCTGCACCAGGGGGTCGCCGGCGTCCAGCGGCGCGGCGGCCAGCTCCGCGGTGCTCGGCTGTGGCTGCTGGGCGGTGAACCGGTAGGAGAGCCCCCCGGTGGTCACGTCCCGGCCGAAGACCGTCCGGGCAGCGGGGTCGAAGCGCCAGTCCTCGTCCTCGGAGCCCAGCACCTGCACCGACAGCGGGGAGTCCAGGAGCGGGAGGAACCGGTCGTCGTGCTCCAGCACGGTGACCCGGCCCGTCACCGCACGGCTGGACCGCGCGTCGGGGAGCGGTGCCAGGGGCCCCTCGGTCGCGATCGACTCCTGGCCGTCGAGGTTGCTCATCCGCCAGCCGACGTCGCCGCTGTACTCGTCCAGCGACACCGAGCGCAGGTACCCCGGGTCGGCCACCGAGGCGTCGAGGGCCAGCAGGTCGATCGGCTCGGGCAGGGACAGCTGGCCGGCCATCTCCGCCACCGGGTCCAGCGCCGTCCCCACGCCGTTGCCGGTGCCCGCGCCGCCCAGCCCCGCCGCGAGCGAGCCCTCGGCCAGCATGGGCACGAACGCCGGCACCAGCAGACCGGCGACCAGGGCCACCACGCCGGTGCGCAGGGCCGGCAGGGTGCCGGTGCCCATCGGCGACCCGCTGCCGCCCCGGCCGTCCCCCACCAGGCGCCCCCGCTGGTCGGCCCACAGCAGGACGGCGAACCCGGCGGCCGGAGCGGCGAAGGAGATCAGCGCGACCTCCCCGATCACGGTGCTGACCGGGACGCAGTAGAGGACCAGCAGCCCGAGGCCGCCCAGGGCCGGCTGCCGGGCGGGGACGGCGAGGAGGTCGACGGCCAGCGCGATCAGGGCGACGAAGACGGTGGTCAGCGCCACCAGCCCGGTCAGCGGCAGCGCCGGGGTGGTCTGCTCCTGGATCTCCGCGGTGCCGTCGGCGAGCAGCCCGGCCAGGTCGGCGAGGCTGCCCAGGGTCGGCAGCACGCCCGCCCGGGCGCGCTCGGGCGTGAAGACGACGGTCAGGACGACGAGCACCAGGGCCACCTGGCCCAGCGGCACCGCCAGCCGGGCCGGGCCGGACCACCACGGGGAGTCGTCCGCGGCGGCGTCGACCAGCCGGTCCAGCAGCGCCCGCAGCCCCACCCCGCCCAGGCCGACGGCCGCCACGACCAACGTCACCGGCAGCAGCCACGTGCGGGCGGCGAAGACCGGGTCCAGCGCGAGCGCCCCGAGTCCGACGGCGACCGCGACGGCGATCCCGGTGCCCGGCCCGCCGCGGGTGGCCCGGGGCAGCTCGTCGACCTGCCCGCTCATGCCGGCACCGCCCCCGCGGCGCCGGCCCGGCTGCCCACCTGGCTCCACAGCTGCGCCACGCCCTGGTCGGGGCCGACCGTGGCCACCTGCCAGCCGGCCGCGCGGAACAGGTCGCCGGCCTGCTGCTGCCGGGTGCACAGCTCCGCCCGGGCGGCCGGGCTGAGCGGGCGCCGGCCCCGGGTGGCCCCGCCGTCCAGCCAGGCCGCCGCGTCCACCAGGACGGCGACGTCCCGGCCCGGGCCCGACCGGGCGCGGACCAGCGCCGCGACGTCGTCGGGGCCGACGAGGCCCAGCAGGCAGATGGCCGGCCCGTCGGCCCCCGACCGGCGCAGCGCCTCCACCCCCAGCTGCAGCCCGGGCTGGGGGGCACCGCCCAGCCCGGCCAGTCGTTCGAGGAGCTCGTCCGGGCCCAGCTGTCCCCGGCCGAGGGCGGGGGTGAGCTCGCCGCCGTCGGTCACGACCCGCAGCGCGGCGCCCCGGCGCAGCAGGTGGCTGCCGATGCTGGCCGCGGCCTCCACCACCCACTCCAGGGTGTCCTGCGGCGGGGCCGGGTCACCGGCGGGACCGTCGACGTGGCCCCCCAACAGGTGGACGGTCGACCGGGTGTCGGCGAACACCGTCGCCGCGGCGCGCCACGGTCGCTCCTCCAGCCGGACCATCAGCTCGCCGGTGCGGGCGGTGGCGCGCCAGTGCACCAGGCGCAGGTCGTCGCCGTGCCGGTACTCCCGGGTGCTGACGTCGTCCTCGCCGTGCACGGCGATGGAGCGGCGGGCGCCCTCGCCGCCGTCGCCCCCGGCGCCGGTCAGCGTCCCGCCGCCGTGCAGCGGCACCACCCGGGGGAGCACCAGCAGCGCGGCGGTGTCGTGGCCGGTCGCGGTGCGCAGCACGAGGCCGAAGGGGTCGACCAGCCGCAGGCTCAGCGGCCCGAGGGTGTACCGGCCGCGCCGGGAGCCGTGCAGCCGGTACCGGAGCGGCGCGGTGCTGCCGCTGGCCAGCCGTTCCACGACGAAGCGCGGCCGGACGCCCAGGTCGACCGGCAGGTGCTCGGTGAGCAGCCACAGCCCACCGGCGCGCCGGTCGGTGTTGGCCAGCTCCAGCAGCACGTCGGCGGACCCGCCGCGGGGCAGCCGGGCGGGGGTGACGGTGCGCCGGGTGGCGACCCGGAACCGCTGGCGGGCGATCCCGACGGCCGACACCACCGGCAGGGCGAGCACGAAGACGGCCAGCTGCACCAGCGCCCGCTCGCCGAGCAGGGCGCCCAGCGCGGCCAGGGTCAGGCCGGCGGCGACCAGGCAGCGGCCGCGCACGGTGAGGGAGGAGGCGGCGTCGGCGATCCGGGTGCGGGCCATGGGCGGGTGTCCGTCTCTGCGGCGGCCGGGGTCAGCGGCCGCCGTGGACCGGCACGGTGGCGAGCAGGTCGGTGACCACCCGCTGGGCGTCCCGGCGCGCCAGCGCCGCGTCCGGGGTCAGCAGCAGCCGGTGCGCCAGCACCGGCACCGCCATGGCCTGGACGTCGTCGGGGAGCACGTGGTCGCGGCCGGCCAGCGCCGCGGTGGCCCGGGCGGCCCGCAGCAGCTGCAGCCCCGCCCGGGGGGAGGCACCCAGCCGCAGGTCGGGGGAGCGGCGGGTGGCCTCGACCAGCGAGACGACGTACTGGCGCAGCGGCTCGGCGACGTGCAGGCGACCCACCGCGGCCACCAGCGTGCGCACGTGCCCGGCGTCGACCACCGGGCCGAGCGCGGTGAGCGGGTCGACGGTGGCCCGCCCGCCGAGCATCGCCAGCTCGGCGTCGCGGTCCGGGTAGCCCATCGAGACCCGGGCGGTGAACCGGTCGCGCTGCGCCTCCGGGAGGGGGTAGGTGCCCTCCATCTCCAGCGGGTTCTGCGTCGCGATCACCATGAACGGCCGGGCCAGCTCGTAGGTGACCCCGTCGACGGTGACCTGCCGCTCCTCCATGCACTCCAGCAGCGCCGACTGGGTCTTGGGGGAGGCGCGGTTGATCTCGTCGGCCACGACCACGTTGGCGAAGACGGCGCCCGGCTTGAACTCGAACGCCCGGGACTCCTGGTCGTAGACGGCCACGCCGGTGACGTCGCTGGGCAGCAGGTCGGGGGTGAACTGGATCCGGCGCACCGTGCCGTCGATGGTGCGGGCCAGCGCCTTGGCCAGGGTGGTCTTCCCGACCCCGGGGACGTCCTCGATCAGCAGGTGGCCCTCGGCGAGCAGCACGACCAGCGCCAGCCGGACGACGTCGGGCTTGCCCTGGACCACCCGGCCGATCGCCTCGGCGAGCTGCGCCCCCTCGGCCGCCACGTCGACATCGGTCTCCGGCTGCATCGCTGCGGCGTCCTGGCCGGTGCCGAGCCGGGAGGTGGAGCGCAGCTCCGTCGCCCCCCGGTCCGACCGCAGCTCTGCCGTGCCCTCGGTCACGCCGCTCACGGTACGTGCTGATCAGCGGGGTGCGCGGCCGATCCGGTTCCGGTGGCTGGGGGAGCCCGGTGGGGGCCGGTGGAGGAGCGGGGGCGACACGGCGCGGAGTGGTGTCCAGTGGGGGCCAGTGGGTTAGTGTGTCGCGCAATGGGGAGGCAGGGGCCACGGATGGTGCC
Organism: Modestobacter marinus; assembly: GCF_011758655.1. NCBI lineage: Bacteria > Bacillati > Actinomycetota > Actinomycetes > Geodermatophilales > Geodermatophilaceae > Modestobacter > Modestobacter marinus. Next base: position 937,096 of record NZ_JAAMPA010000002.1, on the reverse strand, counting down.
CGGCACGACCACAGGAGGACTGATGCAGGGGGTGATCCGGTGTTCGTCGGCAGCTACCCCCTGCGTCTGGACGAGAAGGGCCGGCTCGCCCTCCCGGTCCGGTACCGCGAACTGGTGGCCGACGGCATGGTGATCAAGAAGGGCCAGGAGCGCTGCGTTTACGGCCTCACCATGGCCCGGGTCGCCGAGCAGAGCGCCGCGCTGAAGTCCATGGCGCCGGCGGACACCAACGCCGGCCGCATGCACGCCCGGATGAGCTTCGGCTCGATGGTCGAGGTCGAGGCGGACAAGACCGGCCGGATCACCATCCCGGCCACCCTGCGGGAGTACGCCGGCCTCGACCGCGACGTCGTCGTCGTCGGCGTGGACACCCGCTTCGAGATCTGGGACTCCGCCACCTGGGACGCCTACGTGGCCGAGCAGGAGGCCGTCTTCGCCGCCATGGAGAGCGAGGGGATGCCGACCCTGTCCTGAGTCGACCCCCACCACACCCCACCCGGACCGCAGCACCCCGACCGCACCACCCCGCCCCACCCCGGGCGAGCCGACTTCCCCGCGGCTCGACCGGACCCGGACAGCGAGCCGACTTCCCCCCGGCTCGACGTCCACCGCCCTCCCCGCCCGGCTGCCCCAGCCCGGCTCCACCTGGTACCGCTTCCCCGGCGCCAGGCGAGCCCGGCGGGGCAGCGGGCCGGGGCAGCGCACCGCCCGCTCCCCACCCGCGCGCCACTGCGCTCCACACTCCCCACTGCGCTCCACCCGCCCGCTGAGTTCCACCCGCCCACCCACCCGTTGAGCCGCACCTCCCCCCGGCCCACCGGTGAGCTCCGCCCGCCCCCGTCCCGTCCGCCCCCGCGCCCGAGAGGAGCAGTCGATGAGCAGCCCCGAGGCCGCCGGGCCCGCGCTGCACGTCCCCGTCCTCCTCGACCGGGTCACCGAACTGCTCGCCCCGGCGCTGAGCGCACCGGGCGCCGTCCTCGTCGACTGCACGCTGGGGCTGGCCGGCCACTCGCTGGCCCTGTTGGCGGCCCACCCGGGCCTCCGCCTGATCGGCCTGGACCGGGACCCCGACGCCCGCGCCGAGGCCTCCGCCCGGATCGCCGCCGCCGGCCACGCCGACCGGGCCACCCTGGTGCCCGCGGTCTTCGACGAGCTGCCCGACGTGCTGGCCGAGCAGGGGGTCGACGAGGTGCAGGGCGTCCTGTTCGACCTCGGCGTCTCCTCCCTGCAGCTGGACCGCCCCACCCGCGGGTTCAGCTACTCCACCGACGCGCCGCTGGACATGCGGATGGACCCCACCGGGCCCCGCACCGCGGCCGACGTCGTCAACACCTACTCCCGCGGCGAGCTGACCCGGGTGCTCAAGGTCTACGGCGAGGAGCGCTTCGCCGGCCGGATCGCTGCCGCCATCGAGCGGGAGCGCGCCCGGGAGCCGTTCACCGGCACCGCCCGGCTGGCCGAGCTGGTGCGCTCCTCGATCCCCGCGGCCACGCGCCGCACCGGTGGCCACCCGGCCAAGCGGACCTTCCAGGCCCTCCGGATCGAGGTCAACGACGAACTCGGGGTGCTCACCCGGGCCCTGCCCGCCGCCATCGACGCGCTCGCGATCGGTGGCCGACTGGTCGTGATCAGCTTCCACTCCCTCGAGGACCGCATCGTGAAGCAGACGCTCGCCGCAGAGGCCACCGACCGCACGCCGCCCGGCATGCCGGTCCCGATGCCCGAACACGCCCCGGTGCTGAAGCTGGTGACCCGGGGCGGTGAGGCACCCGGGGAGGCCGAGGTCGCCGCCAACCCCCGGGCCGCGTCGGCGCGGGTGCGCGCCGCCGAGCGCCTCCGGCGGGCGGCATGAGCCAGCCGGCGCGCTCCGCGCCGCGGAGCAGCAGCCCCCGCTCGTCCACCCCGCGCACGCCCACCCCGCGCACGCCGCACGGCAGCACCGCCCGCACCGGGGCGACCCGCGCCGGCACCCCCCGGACGACGACGGCGCGGACCGCCCGGGCCACCGGCCGGGCGACCACCGGCCCGGTGCACGTGCCCCGCCCCGCCCTGCCCCGGCGCAGCGGGCCGGTGCCGAGCGGCCCGCAGCTCCGGCTGGTCCCGCCCAGCCGGCCCATCCCGGCCCGCGCGCCCCGCGGCAACCGGCGGGCGCTGCTGCGCGGCCGCCGGGCGCCGTTCGTCGTCGTGCTCGTCGCCCTGCTGGTCGGCACGACGCTGGGCCTGCTGCTGCTGAACACCGCGATCGCCGTGGACTCCCTGCAGGCCACCGAGCAGCGGGTCGCGATGGCCGAGCAGGCCAAGGACGTGGCTCGGCTGGAGCAGCAGGTGATCGCTGCCGACACTGCTGCCGAACTGGCCCGCGCCGCGGCCGCGGTCGGGCTGGTCCCGCCGGGGGACGCGGCGCACCTGGTGCTGCAGCCCGACGGCAGCTCGGTCCTGCTGGGCAGCGCCACCCCGGCGACGCCCCCCGTCGAGCCGGAGGCCACCGACCCGGCGGCCGGCGGGACCGGCACGGCCCCGTCGACAGCCGCCGACGCCCCCGCCGACGCCGAGTCCACCACCACCCCCACCGACCCCGAGCCCACCGACCCCGCGTCGCCGACCCCCGGGGACTGATCCGTGCCGCCTGCAGGTCCTCTCCCGCCGAACCGTCCGGTCGGGGCCCGTCGCACCCCGGTCCGGCCCACCGGCCCGGCCGGGCGCGGTGTGCCGCTGTCCCGTCGTGAGCCGGGACCCCGTCGTGAGCCCGGCGCCCGTCGTGAGCCCGGGGCACGCCGCCTCCAGCCGCTGGGGATGGCCCAGCGGGACCAGCGCAACCGCTGGGGGCTGGCCTTCCTGATCACCCTGCTGGTGGTGGTCGTCGGCAAGCTCGTGGTGCTCCAGGGCGTCGACGGGGCCGCCTACGCGCAGGCCGCCGAGAACGACCGGATGCGCACCTACCCGATCGAGGCCGTCCGCGGGGAGATCACCGACCGGAACGGCAAGGTGCTCGCCTACTCGGTGGGTGCCGAGCGGGTGACCGCCGACCCGATGCTGGTCACCGACCCCACCCGTACGGCATTGGCGCTGACCACGCTGCTCGGCGTCCCGGTCGACGAGCTGGTCGAGAAGCTCTCCCGGGAGGGCCGCTACGTCGTCCTGGCCGACGAGGTCAGCACCGACGTCACCGACCAGATCCGCGAGCTGCCGGCGGCCACCCAGGCCGGCCTGGTCTTCCAGGACGACCCGGTGCGGCTGTACCCGGCGGGGGCGGTCGGCGGGCAGCTGGTCGGCTTCGTCGGCAAGGAGGACAACGGCCTCGCCGGGATCGAGCAGACCTTCGAGGACGTGCTGGCCGGCATCGACGGCGAGAAGCGGATCGAGGTCGACGGCGTCGGCAACCCGATCCCCTCGGGCATCGACGACACCCAGCCGGCCACCGACGGCAGCACCGTGCAGCTGACGCTGGACCAGGACCTGCAGTTCGTGGTGCAGCAGACGCTGGACGCCGCCTGCGCCGACGAGGCGACCGCCACCGCGTCGGCCGTCGTGCAGGACGTGCACACCGGCGAGGTGGTGGCGATGGCCTCTTGCCCCGGCTACGACCCGGGCAGCTACAACACCACCGACCCGGACCTGCTGGGCAACCCCGTCGTCTCCGAGGTCTACGAGCCCGGCTCGGTGCTGAAGGCGGTGACCCTGGCCGCCGCGATCGAGGAGGGCAAGGCCACCAAGGACACGGTGCTCAACGTCGACGGCCACATCCAGGCCGGCGACGTCGTGGTCACCGACGCCCACGACCACGAGCCGATCGACTTCACCGTCACCGGGATCCTCGCGAAGTCCAGCAACGTCGGGTCGATCATGCTGGCCCGGGAGATCGGCGACAGCACGCTCGAGGACTACCTCCGCCGTTTCGGGCTCGGGTCGACCACCGGCATCGAGCTCCCCGGGGAGAGCGCCGGCATCCTGCAGGACTCCGCGGAGTGGACCGAGAGCCGCGCGGCCAACGTGCCGATCGGGCAGGGCGTCTCGGTGACCACCCTGCAGATGGCGTCGGCGTACCAGGCCCTCGCCAACGACGGGGTGCGGATCGAGCCGCGGGTGGTCTCCTCGGTGACCGCCGCGGACGGCACCGTCACCGACGTGCCGCAGCCCGAGGGCGTGCGGGTGGTCAGCGAGTCCACCGCCGACCAGCTGACCTACATGCTCGAGGCGGTGGTCGGGCCCGGGGGCACCGCGCCCCTCGGTGAGGTCGACGGCTTCCGGGTCGCCGGCAAGACCGGCACGGCCCAGCGGGCCAACCCGGAGACGGGCAGCTACGCCGGGGGCGGCTACTTCACCACCTTCGTCGGCTACGCCCCCGCCGACGACCCGCAGTACGTGGTGGCCGTCGACCTCGAGCGGCCCACCAGCGACGCCGAGGGCGGCCAGGTCGCCGCCCCCGTCTTCGCCGACGTCATGCGGTACGCGCTGATCTCCGGCGGCGTCGTCCCCTCCGGCGCGCCGCGGCCGGACTTCACCCTCACCGTCCCCTGAACCCCGCCGGCGCAGGGAGTCGCCCGCCCACCGGCGCGACACGGGGCCAGCGGGTGACCGGGCCGTCCTCCTCCGCGCCGGTAGATTGGACCGTCGTGACCCCGACCGCGCCCGGGGCGGCGTCCCGGCCAGCCGGGAACCGCCCGCTCTCCCTCGCCGATCTCGCCGACCTCGTCGGCGCCCCGGTCACCGGTGCGACCGCCGTGGCCGTCACCGGCGTCACCCACGCCTCCGGCGACGTCCGCCCCGGTGACCTCTACGCCGCCCTCCCCGGCGCCCGCACGCACGGCGCCCGGTACACCGCCGACGCCGCCGCGCGCGGCGCCCGCGCGGTGCTCACCGACCCGGCGGGGGAGGAGCAGGCCCGGGCCGCCGGCCTGCCGGTCTGCGTGGCCGACGACCCACGGGCCGTGCTCGGCCCGGTCGCCGCCCGGGTCTACGGGCGCCCCAGCGAGCAGCTGACCGTGCTCGGCATCACCGGCACCAACGGCAAGACGACGACGAGCTACCTGGTCGAGGCCGGCCTGGCCGCCGCCGGCTGGGCCAGCGGCCTGATCGGCACGGTGCAGACCCGCACCCGGGGCCGGGACGCCGACGGCGCACCGGTCACCACCGAGCTGCCCAGCGTCCGCACCACCCCGGAGGCGGCCGACCTGCACGCGCTGCTGGCCACGATGGTCGAGTCCGGGGTGCGCGCGGTGGTCATGGAGGTGTCCAGCCACGCGCTGGTCCTGGGCCGCGTCGGCGGGGTGCGCTTCGCCGCCGCCGGGTTCACCAACCTCTCCCGCGACCACCTGGACTTCCACGGCGACCAGGAGAGCTACTTCCAGGCCAAGGCGCTGCTGTTCGACGGCCGCGCCGCGGTCGAGGTGGTCGACGTCGACGACCCGGCCGGACGGCGGCTGGTCCGCCCGGGCACGGTCACCGTCTCCGCGCTCGGCGCCGGCGGCGCGGACTGGTCGGCCGGCGACGTCGCCACCGTCCCCGCCGGTGGCTCGACCTTCACGCTGCACGGCCCCGGCGGGCGGAGCTGGCCGGCCCGGCTGCGGCTGCCGGGCAGCTTCAACGTGGCCAACGCGGTGCTCGCCGTCGCGCTGCTCGACGCCGTCGGGGTGCCGCCGGAGACGTCGCTGGCCGGGATCGCCGACACCGTCGTCCCCGGGCGGATGGAGCCGGTGGACGCCGGCCAGCCGTTCGTCGCCGTCGTCGACTACGCGCACACCCCCGACGCGGTGCGGACCGCGCTGGCCGCGCTCCGCCCGGCGACCCCCGGGCGGCTGCTCACCGTGCTGGGCTGCGGCGGTGACCGCGACCCCGGCAAGCGGCCGGGGATGGGCGCCGCCGCGGCGGCCGCCAGCGACGTGCTCGTGATCACCGACGACAACCCGCGCTCCGAGGACCCCGCGGTCATCCGGTCGGCGATGCGTGCCGGTGTCGACGACGTCCCCGCCGACCGGCGGGCCGAGGTGCTGGAGATCGGCGACCGGCGGGCGGCCCTCGCGGCCGCCGTCGCGCTCGCCGGGCCGGGTGACACGCTGCTGGTGGCCGGCAAGGGCCACGAGAGAGGTCAGGAGGTGGGGGGCCAGGTGCTGCCCTTCGACGACCGCGTGGTGCTGCACGAGCTGCTGGCCGCCCGCACCGGGGTGGACGCGTGATCTCGTTGACCCTGGCCGAGGTGGCCCTGGCCGTCGACGGCGAGCTCGTCGGGGACGGTGCGGCCGAGGTCACCGGTGCGGTGCTGGTCGACTCCCGCGCCGTGGCCGCCGGTGACCTGTTCGTCGCCCTCCCCGGGGAACGGGTGGACGGCGCCGACTTCCTCCCTGCGGCCGCGGCGGCCGGCGCGGTCGGTGCGCTCACCGCCCGGGCCGACCCCGCGCTGCCCTGCGTGGTCGTGGCCGACCCGGTCGCGGCCCTGGGCCGGCTGGCCGCGGCCGTGCACGGCCGCCTGGTCGAGGCGGGGCTGGTGACCATCGGGATCACCGGGTCCTCCGGCAAGACCTCGACCAAGGACCTGCTGGGCCAGGTGCTGGCCGCGGCCGGCCCGACCGTCAGCCCCCAGGGGTCGTTCAACAACGACATCGGCCTGCCGCTGACCGTGCTCTCCGCCGACGCGGACACCCGCTTCCTGGTGCTGGAGATGGGCTCGCGCGGCCCGGGCCACATCGCCCGGCTGTGCGGGATCGCCCGGCCGGCGATCGGCGTCGTGCTCAACGTCGGGTCCGCCCACCTCGGGGAGTTCGGCAGCGCCGAGGTGATCGCCACCAGCAAGGGCGAGCTGGTCGCGGCGCTGCCGGTCGAGGGCACCGCGGTGCTCAACGCCGACGACCCGCGGGTGATCGGCATGGCGCCCCGCACCGCGGCGACCGTGGTGACCACCGGCGTCGAGGCCGACGCCGACGTCCGGGCCACCGACGTGACGCTGGACGACGCCGCCCGCCCGCGGTTCACCCTGCGCGCCGGTGGCGAGGAGCACCCCGTCGCCCTCCAGGTCGTCGGGCTGCACCAGGTGGCCAACGCGCTGTCGGCCGCCGGCGCCGCACTCGCCGCCGGGATGACCCCCGCGCAGGTCGCCGCCGCGCTGTCGGCCGCCGCCCCCCGCAGCCGCTGGCGGATGGAGGTCACCACCCGCGCCGACGGCGTGACCGTCGTCAACGACGCCTACAACGCCAACCCGGAGTCCATGCGTGCCGCGCTCGCCGCGCTCAGCCGGCTGCGCGGCCGTCGCCGGATCGCCGTCCTCGGTGCGATGGGGGAGCTGGGCGACACCGCCGGGGCCGCGCACGAGGAGCTGGGCCGGGACGCCGTGCGCGCCGGGGTCGACCTGGTCGTCGCCGTCGGTCCCGACGCGGCCGGCGTGCACGCGGGCGCCCGGGCCGAACTGGACGCCCGGGGTCGCGCAGCCGACCGTGGGGGAGAGCAGGAGGAGTCCGTGCACCTGCCGGACCGGGCAGCAGCCCGGCGGATGCTGGCCGAGGTGGTCGGGCCGGGCGACGTCGTCCTGGTCAAGGCCTCGCGCAGCTACGGCCTCGAGGAGCTCGCCGCCGACCTGATCGCCGACGGCGGCCCGGAGGTGGTCGCATGAGGTCCGTCCTCGTCGCCGCCGCCGTCGGGCTGATGGTCTCGATCCTGCTGACCCCGCTGGCCATCAAGGCCTTCCGGCGGCACGGCTTCGGCCAGGAGATCCGGGACGACGGCCCGGAGAGCCACCTGTCGAAGAAGGGCACGCCCACCATGGGCGGCACCGTGATGGTGCTGGCCACGGTGGTCGGCTACTTGGTGGCGCACCTGTTCGTGATCAACCAGGAGGGGCGTGGCGTCACCGCCACCGGCCTGCTGCTGCTGTTCCTGCTCATCGGTCTGGGCACGGTCGGCTTCCTCGACGACTACCTCAAGATCCGGTACCGGCGCAGCCTCGGCCTGAACAAGACCGCGAAGCTGGTCGGCCAGCTGGTCATCGGGGTCACCTTCGCCGTCCTCGCGCTGATCGCCGACGGCGAGGACGGCACCGCGGTGGCCACCACGACGGTCTCCTTCGTCCGGGACATCGCCCCGCTCACCCTGCCGGCGGTCGCCTTCGTCGCGCTGGCCTACCTGTTCATCGCCGGGTTCTCCAACGCCGTCAACCTCACCGACGGCCTCGACGGGCTGGCCGCCGGCGCCTCGGCGATGGTGTTCGGCTCCTACGTGGTCATCTCGTTCTGGCAGTTCGGCAACGACTGCGCCGGAGGGGTCGTCGACGGGTGCTACACCGTCCGCGACCCGCTCGACGTCACGCTGGTGGCCGCCGCGGCGATGGGCGCCTGCCTGGGCTTCCTGTGGTGGAACACCTCGCCGGCCCGCATCTTCATGGGCGACACCGGCTCGCTGGCCCTGGGCGGGCTGATGGCCGGGCTGGCCATCGTCACCCGCACCGAGCTGCTGCTGGTCGTGCTCGGCGGGCTGTTCGTCGCGGTGACGCTGTCGGTGGTGATCCAGGTCGGCTTCTTCCGGGCCACCCGCCGGCGGGTCTTCCGGATGGCCCCGCTGCACCACCACTTCGAGCTGGCCGGCTGGGCGGAGAACACCGTGATCGTCCGGTTCTGGCTGGTCACGGGGATGGCGGTCGCCTTCGGGCTGGGGCTGTTCTACGCCGACTGGCTCTCCGTCGCGGGGCTGTAGACGTGGCACCTGCGAACGAGACGGCCGGGCGCCCGCTGGGCACCGTGCTGGTCGCCGGGCTCGGCGTTTCCGGCGCGGCAGCTGCCCGGGTGCTGCTGGCCCGCGGGGACGACGTCCTGCTCACCGACGCCGCCGAGCCCGCCGTGCTGGCCGAGCTGGTCGGGGCCGGCGCCCGCTGGCTCGGGGCGATCGGTGAGCCCCCGGAGGGCGTCGACCTGGTCGTCACCTCCCCGGGCTGGCGGCCGGACTCCCCGCTGCTGCGGATCGCCGCCGCCCGCGGGGTGGCGGTCATCGGCGAGCCGGAGCTGGCCTGGCGGTTGCGGATCGCGGCCCCCGGCGCGGAGCCGGCCCCCTGGTACGCCGTCACCGGCACGAACGGCAAGACGACGACGGTCACGATGCTGGAGGCGGTCCTGCAGGCCGGCGGGCGGCGGGCGGTCGCGGCCGGCAACGTCGGCCGGCCGCTCGTGGAGGTGGTCACCGCCCGCGACGCCGACGGCGCCCCCGCCCATGACGCGATCGCCGTGGAGCTGTCCAGCTTCCAGCTGCACTGGTCCTCCTCGATCGCCCCGGCCGGTGCCTGCGTGTTGAACGTCGCCGACGACCACGTCGACTGGCACGGCTCGTTCGACGCCTACCGCGACGCCAAGGCCCAGCTGCTGCGGCTGGCGCCGGTCGCGGTCGCCGACGCCGGTGACCCGGTGGCGTCCTCGCTGGTCGCCGCCCACCGGCACCCGGTCACCGTGACCCTCGGCGAGCCCGCGCGCGGCCAGCTCGGCGTCCGGGCCGGTGCCCTCGTCGACCGCGCGTTCAGCCCCGAGCCGGCCGGTGAGGTGCTGGTCGAGCTGGACGCCCTGCAGGTGCGGGGGCCGCACAACACGGTCAACGCGCTGGCCGCCGCGGCCCTCGCCCGGGTCGCCGGGGTCGACGCGGCCGCCGTCGGGCGGGGCCTGGCCGGCTTCCGCGGCGGCGCGCACCGCAACGTGCTGGTCGGCAGCGTCGACGGCATCGACTTCGTCGACGACAGCAAGGCGACCAACCCGCACGCAGCCGGGGCCTCGCTGGCCGCCTACCCGCGGGTGGTGTGGATCGCCGGGGGCCTGCTCAAGGGCGCCGACGTCGACCCGCTGGTCGCCGCGGTCGCCCCACGGCTGGCCGGGGTGGTGCTGCTGGGCCGGGATCGGGAGGTGCTGGCCCGGTCGCTGGCGCGACACGCCCCGTCGGTCCCACGCACGGTCGTCCCCAGCGGCGACGATGGCGCCGTGACGGATGGGGACAGTGTGATGCGTGAGGTGGTCGCGGCCGCCGTCCGGCTGGCCCGCCCCGGGGACACCGTGCTGCTCGCCCCGGCGGCGGCCTCGATGGACGTGTTCACCGACTACGCGCACCGCGGCCGGGCCTTCGCCGACGCGGTCCGCGCGCTGGGGTGACCGGCCGGTGACGGCGACCACCGGGCAGCGCTCGTCCCGCCGTGCCGGCCGGGAGGAGGAGCAGCCCACCGCGGCCCGCGGCGAGGGGCTGCGCCTGCGCGCCCCGGCCTGGGTCGACGGCCCGATGACCAGCTCCCACCTGGTGCTCGGCGCGGCCGGCATGCTGCTGGCGATCGGTCTGGTGATGGTCTTCTCCGCCTCCTCGATCGAGGCGGCCAAGGCCGGCCAGCCCGCCTGGCTGCCCGGCGTCCGGCAGATCGCGTTCGCCGTGGTCGGGCTGGTCGCCATGCTGGTGGCGATGCACCTGCCGGTCGGGCGCATCCGCCAGTTCTCCGGCTGGGCGCTGCTCGGCGTGTTCGGGCTGCTGCTGCTGGTCCTGGTGCCGGGGATCGGGCTGAAGCTGAACGGCTCGCGGGCCTGGTTCGACCTGGGCTTCACCAACTTCCAGCCCTCCGAGCTGGGCAAGCTGGTCTTCGCCCTGTGGGGCGCGCACGTGATCGCGCTGCGGGAGAAGTACCTGACCGTCCAGTCGCTGCTCGTGCCGGTGCTGCCGGTCTTCGGGTTGGTCTCGCTGCTGCTGCTCGCCGAGCCCGACATGGGTGCGGTGGTCAGCCTCGGGCTGGTGCTGGCCGGGCTGATGTGGGCCGGTGGGCTGTCCCGCCGCTACATCGCCGGGGCCGTCGCGCTCGCCGCCGTGGCCGTCGTCCTGATGGTCACGTTCGCCAGCTACCGGATGGCCCGGATCACCTCGTTCCTGGACCCCTTCGCCGATCCGGAGAACGGCGGCTACCAGGCGATCCGCGGGCTGTACGCGCTGGCCACCGGCGGGGTGTGGGGCGTCGGGCTGGGCAACAGCGCGATGAAGTGGAACATCCTGCCGCACGCGGAGTCCGACTACATCTTCGCGATCATCGGCGAGGAGCTGGGCTTCCTCGGCTGCCTCGTGGTGGTCACCCTGTACGGCATCCTGGCCTGGGCCGGCTTCCGGATCGCCCGCCGGTCCACCGACCGCTTCGTCCAGCTGGCCAGCGTCGCCATCATCGTGTGGCTGGTCGGGCAGGCCGTGATCAACATGGGCTACGTGGTGGGCCTGCTGCCGGTGACCGGTGTGACGCTGCCGTTGATCTCCGCCGGTGGCACCTCGCTGGTCCTCACCCTCTTCGTCGTCGGGCTGCTGGTCCGCTTCGCCCGGGCCGAACCGGCCGCGATCGCCTTCCAGCGGGGCCAGCGCCGCGGCCGGTTGGCGCGCCTCCTGGCGCCCGTGCCCTCGGCTGCGGTCGACCCGGTGCCCTCCCGCCGGCGCCGGGAGGCCCGGTCCGCGGGCCGCGCCGGCCCGCCGCCCGCGGCGCCCCGGCGCGGGAACGGCCGGACGGTCGCCCGGGTGCCGGGCGACCCCTCGCCCGTCGGTCCGGCCCGGGGACGTCGTCCCGACCAGCCGGCGCCCACCCCGGACGCGCGCCGGGGCGGAGCGGACCGGCAGACTGTCGACCGCCGGCAGAACCCCGGTGACCGCCCGACCGGACGCAGCCGGCCCCCGGCTGCTGCGGGGCCCGGCCTGCGCGAGGGGCTCCGCGACCGTCCCTGGTCGGGGGAGCCGCCCGCTGCCCGGGGCCGGCCCGTCCCGCGGTCCCGCCCCCCGAGAACCGAACGGCCAGGACGCCCGCAGTGACCTCATCCCAGCCCGCCCCCGGCGACCGCCCGGCCGGGCCTCCGTCCGGCGCCGACCCGGTGCACGTCGTGCTCGCCGGTGGCGGCACCGGCGGCCACATCGAGCCGATGCTCGCCCTCGCCGACGCCCTCACCCGCCGCACCGCTGCCGGGGGAGGGACCCCGAGGGTCACGTGCCTGGGCACCGCCCGCGGCATGGAGACCCGGCTGGTGCCGGCCCGCGGCTACGACCTGCGGCTCATCCCGCCGGTGCCGCTGCCGCGCAAGCCCACCCCAGACCTGCTGCGTGTCCCCGGCCGGGTGTGGCGCGCCGTCGCCGAGACCCGGCAGCTGCTCGACGAGCTCCGCGCCGACGTGGTCGTCGGCTTCGGCGGGTACGTGGCCCTGCCCGCCTACCTGGCCGCCCGCCGGGCCGGCGTCCCGGTCGTGGTGCACGAGCAGAACGCACTGCCGGGCCTGGCCAACCGGATCGGCGCCCGGCTCGCCGCCCGGGTCGCGGTCACCGTGCCGAGCACGCCGCTGCGCGGCGCCGAGCACGTCGGGATGCCGCTGCGGACGGCGATCAGCGGCCTGGACCGGGCCGCCCGGCGGGGCGAGGCGCGCGCCGAGTTCGGGCTGGACCCCGACCGCCCGACCCTGCTGGTGTTCGGCGGCTCGCAGGGCGCCGCGTCGCTGAACCGGGCCGCGGTCGCGGCGGCCGACGCCCTGACCGCCGCCGGGGTGCAGGTGCTGCACGCCCGGGGGCCGAAGAACACCGAGGTCACGGTTCCCGCCCGGCCGGCCGGGTCGGCGCCCTACGTCGTCGTCGACTACCTGGAGCGGATGGACCTGGCCTACGCCGCGGCGGACCTGGCGCTGTGCCGCTCCGGCGCGGTCACCGTCGCCGAGCTCTCCGCGGTCGGCTTGCCGGCCGCGTTCGTGCCCCTGCCGATCGGCAACGGCGAGCAGCGGCTCAACGCGCTGCCCGTGGTCGAGGCCGGGGGGTCGGTGCTGGTCGCCGACGCCGACCTGTCGCCGTCCTGGATCGAGCGGGAGCTCCTCCCGTTGCTCACCGACCCGCAGGCGCTGTCGGCGCTGGCCGAGCACGCGGCCGCGGCAGGCACCCCGGACGCCGACGAGCGGCTGGCCGACCTCGTGCTGCAGGTCGCCGGCCGGGAGGTGGCCCTCCGATGAGCGCCGACGACGTCGCCGCCTGGCGCGGCCCCATCCCGTCGCTGGACGAGCTCGGCCCGGTCCACTTCATCGGCATCGGCGGTGCCGGGATGAGCGGCATCGCCCGGATCATGCTCGCCCGCGGCGTGCCGGTGTCCGGCAGCGACCGGCGCGACTCCCCGGCGCTGCGCGCGCTGGACGCCCTCGGCGCGCGGATCGAGGTCGGTCACGCCGCCGAGCACCTGGGCGAGGCCGCGACCGTGGTGGTCTCCACGGCGATCCGGGACGAGAACGCCGAGCTGGTCGCCGCTCGGGAGCGCGGGCTGCGGGTGCTGCCGCGGGCGGTGGCGCTGGCGGCGGTGATGGCCGGCCGGCGCAGCGTCGCGGTGGCGGGCACGCACGGGAAGACCTCGACGACGTCGATGCTGACCGTCGCCGTCCAGGCCTGCGGCGTCGACCCGTCCTTCGCCATCGGCGGCACGCTGAACGAGTCCGGCTCCAACGCGCACGCCGGTCAGGGCGACGTGTTCCTCGCCGAGGCCGACGAGAGCGACCGCTCCTTCCTGCTGCTGGCCCCGCGCGGGGGCATCGTCACCAACGTCGAGGCCGACCACCTGGACAACTACGGCGACCTGGCCGCCGTCGAGGCGGCGTTCGACACCTTCGCGCGCACCGTCCCCGCCGACGGCTTCCTGGTGCTGTGCGCCGACGACCCGGGTGCTGCCCGGCTGGCCACGATCGGCGCCCCGGCCCGGGTCCGCACCTACGGCCAGTCGGCCGGTGCGGACCTCCGGCTGGTCGACCTGGAGGTCGGCCCGGACGGCACCCGGTACACCGCCGTCCTCGACGACCAGGAGATCGGCGCGGTGCACATCCGGCTGCCCGGGGTGCACATGGCGCTCAACAGCGCGGCCGCACTCCTCGCCGGGCTGGAGCTGGAGCTGCCGGCCGCCGGGCTGGTCGACGGACTCGGCCGGTTCGGCGGCGTGCACCGGCGCTTCGAGCTCAAGGGCACCGCCGCCGGCGTCCGGGTGTACGACGACTACGCCCACCACCCCACCGAGGTCGCCGCCCAGCTGCGGGCAGCCCGGGCGGTGGTGGGGGAGGGCCGGCTGCTGGTGCTCTTCCAGCCGCACCTCTACAGCCGGACGGCGCAGTTCGCGGCCGGGTTCGGCGAGGCGCTGGGCCTGGCCGACGAGGTCGTGGTCATGGAGGTCTACGGCGCCCGGGAAGACCCGGTGCCCGGGGTCACCGGCGCGCTGGTCGCCGACGCGGTGCCGCTGCCCGCCGGTCACGTCGCCTTCGAGCCGTCCTGGTCGGCGGCCGCCGGCGCGATGGCCGAGCGGGCCCGCCCGGGCGACCTGGTGGTGACGATGGGCGCCGGCGACGTGTCGATGGTCGGACCCGAGGTGCTGGTGGCGCTGGCGCCGCCGGAGCTCGCGGACGCGGTGGAGGACGGGCCGGAGCCCCTCCGGTGAGCCGTACGGGGTCGACGACCCGCGACCGGTCCCGTAGACCGCGGCGCGGCGCCACCCCGGCGGGAGCTGCCGCACCGGTCACCTCGCTGCGCGCCCGGCGCGGTCGCGCCCGCCGCGCCGCGTCGCGACGCCGCCGGTCGGTCGTGCTGGGGGTCGGGTCCGCCCTCGTGGTGGCGCTGGTCGCCTGGGTTCTGCTGGCCAGCCCGCTGCTGGCGGTGCGCACCGTGCGGGTCGACGGGGCGGTCGCGCTGTCCGACGCCCAGGTCGTCTCCGTCGCCGGGATCGAGGAGGGCACCCCGCTGGTGCGGGTGGACACCGAGGCGGCGACCGCCAGGGTGGCGCAGCTGCCCCAGGTCGACTCGGTGGAGGTGACCCGCGGCTGGCCGGGGACCGTCGTGGTCACCCTGGCGGAGCGGGTGCCGGTCGCCGTCGTGGACCAGGGCGGCACCCGGGGACTGGTCGACGCCCAGGGCGTGGTCTTCGACACGATCACCGGCGAGGCCCCGGACGGCGTCGTCCCGCTCGACGTGCCCGAGCCCGGCCCGGACGACGCGGCCACCACCGCCGCGCTGGGCGCGCTCACCGCCCTCCCGGACGCCGTCCGCCGCCAGGTGACCGGGGTCTCCGCGCGCACCGCCGACGACGTCACGCTGACGCTGACCGACGGCCGGTCGGTGCGCTGGGGGAGCGCGGCGCGCACCGACCGCAAGGCCGAGGTGCTGGGTGCGCTGCTGGACCAGATCGAGGAGGGCACCCTCGACCCGGCCGACACCCTCGACGTCAGCACCCCCGACGCCGTCGTCCTCCGCTGAGGGAGGGTCCCGGCGGGTTGCCGCGGCGCTCCGACACGCCCGGTCGAGAAAAAGACTGTGCGCGTCCTGCGTCCGGGCGTGCCGACGGGGGTCGGGGATGTCTTGAGCACAACTGGAGACGCTGACCAGGCGGTTCGTCACGTCCAGTGAGCGGGAAGTGACGGATGTGCCGGGGGATCCTCGTGAGAACCCGCCCGACGGACACGCCGAGCCGAGGAGGGTGCTTGCTGCCCCGGATGGGCACACCTAACTTCGTCCACACAACGACTCAGTTGACATAACTATAAGGCTTAACCTAAGGATGAGGGTCCAGTTGGGGAGCGCGGCATGACACCTCCGCACAACTACCTAGCGGTCATCAAGGTCGTCGGCATCGGCGGCGGCGGGGTGAACGCGGTCAACCGCATGATCGAGGTCGGCCTCAAGGGGGTCGAGTTCATCGCGATCAACACCGACGCGCAGGCGTTGCTGATGAGCGACGCCGACGTCAAGCTCGACGTCGGTCGCGAGCTCACCCGCGGCCTGGGCGCCGGCGCCCAGCCCGACGTGGGCCGGCAGGCCGCCGAGGACCACCGCGAGGAGATCGAAGAGGTGCTCAAGGGCGCCGACATGGTCTTCGTGACCGCGGGCGAGGGCGGTGGCACCGGCACCGGTGGTGCGCCGGTCGTCGCCTCGATCGCCCGCAAGCTCGGCGCACTGACCATCGGCGTGGTCACCCGCCCGTTCTCCTTCGAGGGGAAGCGGCGGGCGGTCCAGGCCGAGTCGGGCATCGAGGAGCTGCGCAACGAGTGCGACACGCTCATCGTGATCCCGAACGACCGGCTGCTGCAGCTGGGCGACCGGAACGTCAGCGTGATGGACGCCTTCCGCACCGCCGACCAGGTGCTGCTCTCCGGTGTCCAGGGCATCACCGACCTGATCACCACCCCCGGCCTGATCAACCTGGACTTCGCCGACGTCAAGTCGGTCATGTCCGGGGCCGGGTCGGCGCTGATGGGCATCGGCAGTGCCCGCGGGGACAACCGCGCGCTGCTGGCCGCCGAGCAGGCGATCGCCTCGCCGCTGCTGGAGGCCTCGATGGAGGGCGCCCACGGCGTCCTGCTGTCGATCTCCGGCGGGTCGGACCTGGGCCTGTTCGAGATCAACGAGGCGGCCTCACTGGTCTCCGACGCCGCGCACCCCGACGCCAACATCATCTTCGGCGCCGTCATCGACGACGCCCTCGGTGACGAGGTGCGGGTCACGGTGATCGCGGCCGGGTTCGACGGCGGCAAGCCCGGCACCCGCAAGGACGCCGGCAGCACGCCGCTGGCGACCTCGGCGCCGGCCGCCCCGGTGGCTCCGGTCAGTGCCCCTCCGGCGGCCCGGCCGCCGGCGCCGGCGCAGGCCGCTGAGCGGCCGGCCACCCCGGCTCCGGCCGCACCGCCGCAGGCCCCGGCGGCGGCACCTGCGACCTCCTCGCCCGCGGCGCCGCGACCGGGGCAGCCCGGCAGTGCACCGCAGGGTGGCGGGATCACCGTGCCCCCGCTGCCGCCGATCTCCGGGCAGTCCGGCGGAGCCCGCCGGCCGCTCGCGACCGACGACTTCGAGGAAGAACTCGACATCCCCGAGTTCCTGCGCAGCCAGTGAAAGGACCCCCCTGCCCCCCGGGCCTCGCAGGCTCGCCCCGGGTCCCTGCAGGGGGGCCGCTCCAGCACGTCACCACGCTCGTGGCGGGCCCCTGCACGGGGGCCGCTCCAGCAGGTCACCGTGCGTGACAGTTCGGCCGCCCTCTCGGCGGTGCGGCCCCGACGGGTCGTCACCGACCGGCGGGGCGGCCGTTCTGCTGCGCCGTACGACTCGTTCAACCTGGGCGTCCACGTCGGTGACGACCCGGACGCCGTGGCCGCCAACCGGGCCCGGCTGGCCGGCGAGCTGGGCGTGCCCGGCGACCGGCTGCTGTGGATGACCCAGGTGCACGGCACCGGCGTCGCGATCGTGGAGGACGCCGAGGAGAACCCGGTGGCCGACGTCGACGCGCTGGTGACCGCGACCCCCGGGCTGGTGCTGTGCGTGCTGGTCGCCGACTGCGTGCCGGTGCTGCTGGCCGACCCCGTCGCGGGCGTGGTCGCGGCGGTGCACGCCGGCCGGGAGGGGGTGCGCGCCGGCGTCGTGCCGGCCACGCTGGCGGCGATGACCCGGCTGGGTTCCCGCCCCGGCGACGTGGAGGCGCTGCTCGGCCCGGCCGTCTGCGGCCTGGACTACGAGGTGCCGGCACAGATGCAGGCCGACGTGGCCCGGGTCGCGCCGGCCAGTGCGGTCCGCACCCGGCGCGGCACGCCGGGTCTGGACCTGCGCGCCGGGCTGGCCGAGGTGCTCCGCGGCGCCGGGGTCGGTCAGGTCGTGCACGACCCGCGCTGCACCGTCGAGGACCCCCGCCTGTTCAGCCACCGCCGGGACGGCGTCACCGGCCGTCAGGCCGGCGTCGTCTGGCTCGGCTCCTGAGAGCACCCGTCCTCCCCGCCTCGGGTGCGCCCGGGGCGGGGCTGGACGGACCTCGCAGGAGGACGGCCGCCAGGCCGGCGGGCAGGATCGGGCCATGACGTCCCTCGCCGACAACCTGCGGGCCGTCCGTGCCCGGATCGACGACGCCGCCCGCGCGGCCGGACGCGACCCGGCCGAGGTGCGGCTGCTGGCGGTCAGCAAGACCTGGTCGGCCGAGGACGTCCGGGCCCTGGCCGCCCTGGGGCAGCGGCACTTCGCCGAGAACCGCGTCCAGGAGCTGGTCGGCAAGGCGGCGGCCCTGGCCGAGGACCCCGCCGTCCCCGGGCTGCGCTGGCACCTGGTCGGCCAGCTGCAGCGGAACAAGGTGGCCCCGGTGGTCCGCCTCGGCGCCACGGTGCACTCGGTCGACCGGGCCCCGCTGGTGACGGCCCTGGCCCGCGCCGCCGAGCGCGAGCAGCGGGTCCTGGACGTCTTCGTCCAGGTCGATCTGGGCGGGCCGGAGGGCGAGCTGGGCAGCCGGGGCGGCGCGGCGCCGGTCGACGTCCCCAGCCTGGCGGACGCGGTCGCGGAGGCGCCGGAGCTCCGGCTGCGCGGCCTGATGGCGGTGGCCCCGCGCGGCGAGGAGCCCGCCCCGGCGTTCGAACGGCTGGCCGCCCTGTCCGCGCGGGTGCGCGCCGATCATCCTGGTGCCACGGAGACATCGGCAGGCATGAGCGGCGACCTGGAGGCTGCTGTGACAGCTGGGGCCACCGTGGTGCGTGTCGGTACTGCGTTGTTCGGGACTCGCCCCCTAACCTCCGATGCAGGGGAGTGACGCGCCACCCGTGCGCCCTCCCGAGTCACACCAGCACCACCTGAACCACCCAGCCACCTGTTGCAGCGCGGGGCGTCCAGCGCCGACGAGACCAGAGGGAGACGTCCGATGGCCGGAGCGATGCGGAGGATGGGGGTCTACCTCGGCCTCGTCGAGGACGACGACACCCGCGGCGGCTACGACCGCTACGCCGCACGTCAGAGCGACTACGACCGGGACGACCGGGGCTACGACCGCGGGTACGACCGCTATGCCGCCGACGACGCCGACCCCGTCGCGGAGGAGTCGCGGTACGGCTACGGCAGCGGGTACGGCGGTGGCTACGACACCGAGTACGCCGGTGTCCGCCTCGCCGACGAGCCGGTCGAGGAGCGCGCCCCCGAGCCCGAGGTCTCCCTGGGGCGCCGGCCGGCCACCCCCCGGACGATCGGCCTGGCGGGCACGCCGTCCAGCGGCAGCACCGCGGCGCGGCTGGCCGGTGGCGGGCTGTCCACCGCCGGCAGCGCCGGGGCCGGCTCCGCGGGCCGCAGCCGGATTTCCGCCGGCGGCTCCGGGGCCGCGACCGGCCTGGCCATGAGCGAGCCCGTCACGCCCGCCCCGGCTCCCGAGCCCGCCCCGGCCCCCGCGTCGGCGCCCGCTCCGCAGAACTACCGCATCACCACGGTGCACCCGGCCTCCTACAACGAGGCGCGCACCATCGGCGAGCGGTTCCGGGACGGCATGCCGGTGATCATGAACCTGACCGACATGGAGCACGCCGACGCGAAGCGGCTCGTCGACTTCGCCATCGGTCTGACGTTCGGGCTGCACGGTAGTATCGAGCGCGTCACGGCCAAGGTCTTCCTGCTCAGTCCGCAGGACGTCGACGTGACGGCTGAGGACAAGGCCCGCATCCGTGAGGGCGGCTTCTTCAGCCAGTCCTGACCCCGCGCACCTCCGCCCCGGCGCGAGGTGCTCCCGAACGAGCGAGGACCGTGGCTCTCCTTCTGCAGATCGTCTCGTCGATCCTGCTCGTCTTCCTGATCCTCCTCTTCGCCCGGTTCGTCGTGGACTGGGTGATGGTGCTGGCCCGGAGCTGGCGCCCGCAGGGTCTGGTCGCCGCGGGGCTCGAGGTCGTCTACGCGACGACAGACCCGCCGCTCAAGGCGGTGCGCAAGGTCATCCCGCCGTTGAACCTCGGGTCCATCCGGCTGGACCTGGGGTTTATGGTGCTGCTGATCGGCGTGATCCTCCTGCGCAACATCCTGAGCAGCCTGGCCTACTCCATCGCATGATCCGTCGTACCGTGCCCGAGCGGGGTGTGGACCCGAAGCGGTTCGCCGCCGATCCGGCTCCGTTCCCGTTCCTCCCGCCCGACCTGAGGTGAGCCGCATGCCACTGACTCCCGCCGACGTGCACAACGTCGTCTTCAAGAAGCCGCCGATCGGCAAGCGTGGCTACGACGAGGACGAGGTCGATGCGTTCCTCGACGTGGTCGAGGCCGAGCTGGCGCGGCTGATCGAGGAGAACAACGACCTGCGCGGCTCCGGTGCGCGGGAGGAGCGGGCCGAGCCGGCGCCGATGACGGTCGCGGCCCCGCCGCCCCCGCCGGCCCAGGCGGCGCAGATCCGCGAGGACGACGCGATCCGCGCCTCCCGGATGCTGGCGCTGGCCACCGAGACGGCCGAGCGGCACGTCAACGAGGCGAAGGCCCAGGCCGACCAGATGGTGGGCACCGCCAAGAGCAGCAGCGACCGCATGATGGCCGAGGCGCGGGCCAAGAGCGAGCAGATGGTCGGTGAGGCCAAGAGCCGCGCGGACGCGATGCTGGGCGACGCCCGCACCCGGGCGGACACGATGGAGCGCGAGGCCCGGGCCAAGGCCACCGCGCTGGCCCAGGACGCCGAGCGCAAGCACGTGGAGGCGATGGGCTCCCTGGAGGAGAAGAAAGCCAGCCTCGAGCGCAAGGTCGACGAGCTGCGCACCTTCGAGCGGGAGTACCGCACCCGGCTGCGCTCCTACCTGGAGTCGCACCTGCGCGACCTGGACAGCCGCGGCTCGGCCGAGCCGGCGTCCAACAGCCGCCAGACCCAGCACGTCAGCGCCTGACGCACCTGGTAGCGAGCACGAGGCCCCGCCGGACCTGGTCCGGCGGGGCCTCGTGCTGTCGTGCCCCTGGGTGGGCCCGGTGACGACCGGGCCCACCCCAGCGGCGTCAGCTGGTCGGTGAGATCCAGACCCGGGCGCCCGCCGGGCCCTCGAGGCCCTCGCCGTCGCCGGGCTGCTGGGCGTGCACGGCGGTGGCCAGCACCTCCGCGGCCAGCTGGGCGGCGTGCTCGGTGAGCGCCTGGGCGACCGCGCCCTCACCGGTCCACCGGACCTCGATCCGGTCGCTGACCGCCAGCCCGCTGGACTTGCGGGCGTCCTGCACCAGCCGGACCACCTCGCGCGCCAGCCCGGCCCGCTCCAGCTCCGGGGTGAGGGTCAAGTCGAGGGCGACGGTGAGCCCCCCGGCCGAGGCCACCGTCCAGCCCTCGCGCGGGGTCTCGGTGACCACCAGGTCGCCCTCGAGCAGCGGCACCTCGTCGCCGTCGACCGGCACGGTGGCCGTGCCGGCCCGGTAGGCGGCGACCAGCTCGGCCGCGTCCGCGGCGCCGACGGCCGCCGCGACGGCCTGCACCTGCTTGCCCATCCGGCGCCCGACCGCCCGGAAGTCCACCTTCACCGAGACGTCGACCAGCGAGCCGTCGACGGCGGCGAGCTCGGTCAGCTCCGCGACGTTGAGCTCCTCGGCGACCTCGGCGACCAGGTCGCGGGGCAGCTGCGCCCACCCGGGTGCGGCGACCAGCGCCCGGGCCAGGGGCTGGCGGGTCCGGGCCTTGCCGGCCGTGCGGGCGGACCGGCCCAGCTCGACCAGGCGGCGGACGAGCGCGACCTGGGCCACCAGCTCGTCGTCCCGGGCGTCCTCGTCGACGGCGGGCCAGCTCGCCAGGTGCACCGAGTCCACGGCGTCGGCCGCACCGGGCACCACGGCGTCCCGCCACACCCGCTCGGTCACGAACGGGGTGAACGGCGCCATCAGCCGGGTCAGACCGTCGAGCACCTCGTGCAGGGTGCCCAGCGCCGCCGGGTCGCCGTCCCAGAAGCGTCGCCGGCTGCGCCGGACGTACCAGTTGGACAGGTCGTCGACGAACTCGGCGATCAGCCGCCCGGCGGTCTGGGTGTCGAACCGCTCCAGCGCGTCGGTGACGCCCGCGGTGACCGACGCCAGCTCGGCGAGCGCCCAGCGGTCCAGCAGCGGCCGCTCGGCGCGCGGCGGGGCCGGGGTGGCGGTCGGGTCCCAGCCGTTGGTCTCGGCGTAGAGGGTGAAGAAGCTGGCGGTGTTCCAGTAGGTCAGCAGGACCTTGCGGACCACCTCCGACAGCGTCTCGTGGCCGACCCGCCGGGCCGACCAGGGCGAGCCGCCGGCGAGCATGAACCAGCGGACGGCGTCGGCGCCGTGCCGGTCCATCAGCGGCATGGGCTCCAGGATGTTGCCCAGGTGCTTGCTCATCTTCCGGCCGTCCTCGGCCAGGATGTGGCCCAGGCAGAGCACGTTCTCGTACGAGCTCTGCTCGAACACCAGCGTGCCCACGGCCATGAGCGTGTAGAACCAGCCGCGGGTCTGGTCGATCGCCTCGGCGATGAACTGCGCCGGGTACGCGGCCTCGAACTCCGCCTCGTTGCGGTGCGGTGCGCCCCACTGGGCGAACGGCATCGACCCGGAGTCGTACCAGGCGTCGATGACCTGCCGGACCCGCCGGTAGGTGCCCTCCTCACCCGGCACGGTGAAGGTCACCTCGTCGATGAACGGCCGGTGCGGGTCGAGGTCGGACAGGTCGCGGCCGGTGCGCTCGGACAGCTCGGCGAGCGACCCGATCACGACCATCCGGCTCGGGTCGGCGTCGTTGCGCCAGATCGGCAGCGGGGTGCCCCAGTACCGGTCGCGGGACAGCGCCCAGTCGACGTTGTTGTTCAGCCAGTCGCCGTAGCGGCCCCACTGGATGTTCTCCGGGTGCCAGTTGGTCTGCTCGTTCTGCGCCAGCAGCTGGTCCTTGACCTGGCTGGTGCGGATGTACCAGGACGGCTGCGCGTAGTACATCAGCGGCGTGTGGCAGCGCCAGCAGTGCGGGTAGCTGTGCTCGTACCGCAGCTCCCGGTACAGCACGCCCCGGTCCTGGAGGTCCTGCACCAGGGTCGGGTCGGCGGCCTTGAAGAAGTGCCCGCCGACCAGCGGCACGTCGGCGAGGAAGTGGCCGGTCGAGTCGATCGGGTTGACCACCGGCAGGCCGTAGGACCGGCAGACGGTGAAGTCGTCGGCGCCGAAGGCGGGGGACTGGTGCACCAGCCCGGTGCCGTCCTCGGTGGTGACGTACTCGGCCAGGACGACGAAGTGCGAGTCGCCCTCCGGGAAGTCGACCAGCTCGAACGGCCGCTGGTAGTGCACCCGCTCCCAGT
This sequence comes from Modestobacter marinus, assembly GCF_011758655.1. Taxonomy (NCBI): domain Bacteria; kingdom Bacillati; phylum Actinomycetota; class Actinomycetes; order Geodermatophilales; family Geodermatophilaceae; genus Modestobacter; species Modestobacter marinus. The sequence goes on along the minus strand of NZ_JAAMPA010000002.1, from coordinate 914,106 downwards.
CCCGGCCGGTGGTGCGGGCCAGCACCTCCGCGCCCTCCCCGAGCGCGGCGGTCAGCAGCGGCTCGGCGACGACGAACGTCCCGTCGTCGGTGCGGGCCACCACGTAGGTGACGTCGGGGTGCACGGCGACCGCGGTGTTCGACGGCAGCGTCCACGGCGTCGTCGTCCAGATCAGCAGGTCGGCCTCGCCGGCCCAGTCGCCGCTGGTCACCGGCAGCCGGACGTAGACCGAGGGGTCGGTCAGCGTCTCGTAGCCCTGGGCCACCTCGTGGTCGCTCAGGCCGGTGCCGCAGCGCGGGCAGTACGGGGCGACCCGGTGGTCCTCCACCAGCAGGCCCTTGTCGAACACCTGCTGCAGCGACCACCAGACGCTCTCGATGTAGCTGGCGTCCATGGTGCGGTAGGCCGTCGACATGTCGACCCAGTAGCCCATCCGCTGGGTCAGCTCGGCGAAGGCGCCGACGTGCCGCTCCACCGACTCCCGGCAGCGGGCGTTGAACTCCGCGATCCCGTACCGCTCGATGTCCGGCTTGCCGGCGAAGCCGAGCTCCTGCTCCACCGCGATCTCCACCGGCAGGCCGTGGCAGTCCCAGCCGGCACGCCGGGGGACGGAGAAGCCCTGCATCGTCTTGAACCGGGGGAAGACGTCCTTGAACGCCCGCGCCTCGATGTGGTGGGTGCCGGGGCGGCCGTTGGCCGTCGGCGGGCCCTCGTAGAAGACCCACTGCGGCCGGTCGGCGGAGCCTTCCAGCGACCGGGCGAAGACCTTGTCGGCCTCCCACTGCTCGAGGACCTCGTGCTCGAGGGCCGGCAGGTCGACCTGCGGGGGGAGGGCCCGGAACGGGCCGGGGGGAACGCTCACGCCGTCCATCATCCCCGACCCCGCCACCGCCCCCGCGCAGCCGCCGCTCCGCGGCCGTCCCCAGCCGGGGACGCCGGTACGGGAGACTGCCCCCATGGGGGCTCGCCGATGAACACGACGGTCACCGTCGCGCTGGCCGTCGGTGCCCTCGTCGTGCTCCTCGCTGCGGTCGCGCTGCGGCTGGCCGACCGGATCGGGCTCCCGTCGCTGCTGCTCTACCTGGCGTTCGGGGTGGCGCTGGGGGAGAGCGGCCTCGGCGTCGAGTTCGAGGACGTCGGCCTCACCCAGACCCTCGGCGTCGCCGCGCTGGTGGTGATCCTGGCCGAGGGAGGCCTGACCACCCGCTGGTCCGACGTCCGCCGGGCGGTGGGCCCGGGCATCGCGCTGGCCACCGTCGGCGTGGTGGTCAGCATCGCCGTCGTCTCCTCGATCGCCGTCTGGCTGCTGGACTTCGACTGGCCGTTCGCGCTGCTGCTGGGTGCGGTGGTCACCTCGACCGACGCGGCCGCCGTCTTCTCCACCCTGCGCCGGATCCCGCTGCCCCGGCGGATGGTCGCGGCGCTGGAACTGGAGTCCGGCCTCAACGACGCCCCGGTCATCCTGCTCGTCCTGGTGCTCAGCGAGCAGCTCACCGGCGGGGACACCTCGGTCTGGTACCTCGTCGTGGCCGAGGTGCTCGGTGAGCTGGCCGGCGGGACGGCGATCGGCGTCGGGATCGGGTTCGGTGGGGCCTGGCTGCTCCGGCGGGCCGCCCTGCCGCTGGTCGGCTTCTACCCGCTGGCCACCGTGGCGCTGTGCGTGCTGGCGTTCGCCTCCGCCGACCTGCTGCACACCTCCGGCTTCGTCGCCGTCTACCTCTGCGGCCTGGTGCTGGGCAACGCCGCGCTGCCGCACCGGGCCGGCACGATCGGGTTCGCCGAGGGGCTGGCCAGCCTCGCCCAGATCGGGCTGTTCGTGCTGCTGGGGCTGCTGGTCTCCCCGGCCCGGCTGCCCGACGCCCTGCTGCCGGCGCTGCTCGTGGGCGGCGCGCTGCTGCTGGTCGCCCGACCGCTGTCGGTGCTGCTGAGCGTCGTCTGGTTCCGCATCCCGATCGCCCAGCAGCTGTTCATCTCCTGGGCCGGGCTGCGCGGCGCGGTCCCCATCGTGCTCGCGACGTTCCCGATCGCCGCCCAGGTGCCCGGCGCGACCCGGGTGTTCGACACGGTCTTCGTGCTCGTCGTCGTCTTCACCGTCGTGCAGGGCTGGTCGCTGCCGGCGGTCGCGCGGCTGCTCCGGCTGGCCACCCCGGTCACCCCACGGGACATCGACGTCGAGTCCGCCCCGCTCGACGAGCTCGGCGCCGAGCTGATGCAGCTGCGGGTTCCCGAGACGTCGCGGCTGCACGGCGTCTACCTGCCCGAGCTGCGGCTGCCCGAAGACGCCGCGGTGGTCCTCGTCGTCCGGGACGGCAAGCCGTTCGTCCCCGACCGGTCCACTCGGCTGATGCACGGCGACCAGGCGCTGCTGGTGTCCGCGCGCGGCTCCCGCCAGGAGGCGGAGCGGCGACTGCGCGCGGTCAGCCGCGCCGGCCGGCTGGCCACCTGGCGCGGGGAGAGCGGCCAGCCCAGCGAGACTGATTGATCTGTCGGCCTCCGGCCGACACCGCGGCCAGGTGCCGTGCCCCGGTCACGATGAGCCGCTGGGAGCGGTGCCGTCGGGAGCCTCCGGCCCCGCGACGGCACAGCTCAGCGGCCTCCGGCCCGCAAGGACCCGCTTCGGCTTGCGGTCGAGCGCCCAGGTCGGGAGCCCTCCGGGCTCCGCGACCTGGGCGCTCAGCCCTCGAGCTCCAGGGTCTTGGTGGTGTCGGCGCGGACCTCGGCCAGCAGCGCCGGCTCCTGGGACAGCTTGTGGCCGTAGGAGGGGATGGCCTCCTGCAGCAGCGGGCGCCAGGTGTCCATCCGCTCCGGGAAGCAGCGCTCCAGCAGCGTGAGCATCGCCGAGGTGGCGGTGGAGGCGCCGGGTGAGGCGCCCAGCAGCCCGGCGATCGAGCCCTCGGCACCCACGATCAGCTCGGTGCCGAACTGCAGCACCCCGCGACCCGTCGTCGGGTCCTGCTTGATGACCTGCACCCGCTGGCCGGCGGTGATGAGCTCCCAGTCGTCCTGCTCGGCGGTCGGGACGAACTCCTCCAGCGCGCGGAACCGGGCGCTGGTCGACTGCAGGACCTGGCCGATCAGGTACTTCGTCAGCGGGATGTTGGCGATCCCGGCGCCGAGCATGGAGCCCAGGTTGCCGCTGCGCACCGACTTCGGCAGGTCCCACATCGAGCCGGCCTTGAGGAACTTGGGGGAGAAGCCGGCGTAGGGCCCGAACAGCAGCGCCTGCTCGCCGTCGATCAGCCGCAGGTCCAGGTGCGGCACCGACATCGGCGGGGCGCCGACCTTCGCCTGGCCGTAGACCTTGGCCTGGTGCTGGCCGACCAGCTCCGGGGAGCGGGTGCGCAGGAACTGGCCGCTGACCGGGAACCCGCCGAACCCGCGGATCTCCGGGATGCCGGCGCCCTGCAGGAGCGGCAGCGCCCCGCCGCCGGCCCCGACGAAGAGGAAGCGGGTGCGCACGGTGCGGCTGCGGCCCGAGCCGGAGCGGACGGTGACCGCCCAGCGCCCGTCGGACTCGCGGCGCACCTTGCGGACCCGGGTGGAGGTGTGCAGCTCGACGCCGCGGCTGACGGCGGCGTCCAGCAGCAGCCGGGTCAGCGCCCCGAAGTTGACGTCGGTGCCGGCCAGCGAGCGGGTCGCGGCGGCGACCTCCCCGGCGGGCCGGCCGGCCATCATCAGCGGCACCCACGAGGCGAGGACGTCGCGGTCGTCGGTGTACTCCATCTCCGCGAACAGCGGCTCGGCGGACAGCGCGTCGTACCGGGTGCGCATGTACTGCCGCCCGGCCTCGCCGGTCACGAAGCTGACGTGCGGCACGGAGGTGATGAACCGCTTGGGGGAGTCGGTCAGGCCCGACCGCACCAGGTGCGACCAGAACTGGCGGGACACCTGGAACTGCTCGTTGATCCCGACGGCCTTGGCCGTGTCCACGTGCCCGTCGGGTGCCGCGGGGGTGTAGTTCAGCTCGCAGAGGGCCGAGTGGCCGGTGCCGGCGTTGTTCCACGCGTCGGAGCTCTCGCCCGCGACCTGGTCGGCGGACTCGAAGACCGCGACGGTCCAGTCCGGCGCCACGACGCCCAGCAGCGCGGAGAGCGTCGCGCTCATGATGCCGCCGCCGACGAGGACTACGTCGGGGTTCGAGGAACCATCCGTGGTCAAGATCTGCCTCCGTGACTGAGTACGTACCGGTCCATCGTCGTCCGCGTCGGCGGACGACACGTCCCGAACCGGGGCGACCCCCCGATCTGAGGGGATGAGATGCATCACAGGGGCGCCCGTCCCAGGGTCCCCTGCGTCGCCGGCGCGTGCAGCGTCGACCCCGGGACGGGTCGGTGCGCGACGCCTGGACGACGGACACCGATCGTGCCCCCTCCCCGCGGGCGCGCGGCACCGGGGGACCGCGGCGGTCCGCCGGGACCACGCCGGCCGGCCGCTATCGTCGTCGTCGACGTGGTCACCGGGGCCGCCAGCGGGGGAGGACGGCGATGTCCGAGCAGCCCGACTCCTCGACGGGTGCGACCCCGGCGGCCGCCGCGCCGGGGGGCCGTTCCCGGGCACGCCTGCTCCTGGTCCTGGCCGCCGTCGTCCTGGCGCTGGACCTGGCCACGAAGCTCGTCGTCGTGGCGACGCTGTCCGACCGGGAGCCGCTGCGGCTGCTCGGCGGGGCGCTGTACCTCACCGAGGCGCGCAACACGGGGGCGGCCTTCTCCTTCGCCGAGGGCGCCACGGTGGTGTTCAGCCTGATCGCCCTGGTCGTGGTCGTGGTGATCGTGCGCAGCGCGCGGCGGATGTACTCGACCGGCTGGGCGGTCACCCTCGGCCTGGTGCTGGGCGGTGCGCTGGGCAACCTGATCGACCGGGTGTTCCGTGACCCGGGGTTCCTCGAGGGCGGCGTCGTCGACTTCATCTCGGTGTTCGACCCCTACGGCCAGGTCTTCCCGATCTTCAACATCGCCGACTCCGCGATCGTCTGCGGCGGCGTGCTCGGTGCGCTGCTCGCCTTCCGGGGCATCGAGTTCGACGGCAGCCGCAGCAGCGACCGGCCGGACACCGTCGCCGGCTGAGCGCCGGTCGGCCCGGCGGCGGACGGGAGGGGAGTCCCACCCGTCACAATGGGAGGGTGACCAGCAGTCCCGGCCAGGCCCCCTCCGCCGGCGGGCGACCCGGTGAGCACCGGTCGCTGCCCGTCCCCGACGGGCTCGAGGGCCAGCGGGTCGACCAGGCCCTGGTGCGCCTGTTCGGCGTCTCCCGCGCCGTGGCCGCCGAGCTGGCCGACGGCGGCGCCGTGGTCGTCGACGGGCGGGCCCGCGGCAAGGGCGACCGGCTGACCGCGGGCAGCTGGCTGGAGGTGGAGCTGCCGCCACCGCCGGGTGAGCCGGCCCCGCCGGTGCCGGTCGCCGGGCTGGCGGTGGTGCACGACGACGACGACGTCGTGGTCATCGACAAGCCGGTCGGGGTCGCCGCGCACGGCAGCCCCGGCTGGACCGGTCCGACGGTCACCGGCGGGCTGGCCGCAGCCGGCTACCGGATCTCCACCAGCGGCGCGGCCGAGCGGCAGGGCATCGTGCACCGCCTGGACGCCGCGACCACCGGCCTCATGGTCGTGGCCAAGAGCGAGCGGGCGTACACCCTGCTGAAGGCGGCGTTCAAGGAGCGCACCGTCGACAAGGGCTACCAGGCGCTGGTGCAGGGGCACCCCGACCCGTCCAAGGGCACGATCGACGCCCCGATCGACCGGCACCCCAAGCACGACTGGCGCTTCGCGGTGGTCACCGGCGGTCGCCCGTCGGTCACCCACTACGAGGTGGTGGAGGCCTTCCCGTCGGCCAGCCTCGTCGACGTCCACCTGGAGACGGGCCGCACCCACCAGATCCGGGTGCACTTCTCCGCGCTGCGCCACCCCTGCGTCGGGGACATGACCTACGGCGCCGACCCCACGCTGGCCGCCCGGCTCGGGGTGGAGCGCCAGTGGCTGCACGCGGTGCGGCTCGGGTTCGCCCACCCCGCCGACGGGCGCTGGGTGGAGTTCACCAGCGACCACCCGGCCGACCTGGCCGGCGCCCTGGCTGTCCTGCGCGCCGAGAACTGAGGCACCCGCCTCGTGTCCGCAGCCCCCGACCTCCCTGCTGCGCTCGCCGACTTCGGTGACGCGCAGCTGGCGGCGGTGATCATCGCCGTCTACCTGGTCGTGGGGGAGCCGTTCGTCGGGTACGTGCTGCACCGGCGGTTCGAGGGGCGGCTGCGCACCGACCCGGCCGCCCGCCGCTCGTTCTACCGCCGGCTGCTGGTGCTCGAGTGGGGCCTGGCGCTGGTCGCCGTCGTGGTGTGGCTCGCCGCCCCCGGGGTGAGCGCGGCCCAGGTGGGGCTGCGCTGGCCGACCGGCGCGCCCGGGGTGGTCACCTGGCTGGCCGTCGCGGCGCTCGTGCTCCTGGTCGTGCTGACCACCCGGGCGCTGCGCGGCGGCGCCGTGGCCGGGCCGCCGCCGGAGACGCTGCGCCGCTCGCGCCCCGGCGAGGCCCGGCACGCCGAGCCGCCCGGGCACTCGACGCTGGCGCTGCTGCCCCGCAGCCGCTCCGAGCGCCGGCTGTTCGGGCTGGTCGGGGTGACCGCGGGGGTGTGCGAGGAGTGGCTCTACCGCGGCTTCTTCCTCGCCGTGGTGGCCGCGCTGGCCCCGGGGCTGCCGACCCTGGTGCTGGTCGCTGTCGCCGGGCTCGCGTTCGGGGTGGCGCACGCCTACCAGGGGCCGGCCGGGGTGCTGACCACCGGCGTCCTGGGGAGCGTGCTGGCCGGGGTGTACCTGGACACGGGGTCGCTGCTGCTGCCGGTGCTGCTGCACGCCGCGATCGACCTGCGGTTCCTCTTCGTGCCCTCCTCCGCGCTGCCGGCCGCCGTCCGCTGAGGCCGCGCGGGAGGCGTGACGGAGTGGTCCGGATCGCCGAGAAACGTTCCTGTCGGTGCTCGCTGGTAGACCTCTGCGGTGCGAGGATCGACAGCACCGGTCCCTCGCTCCCGAGCAGCACGGAGCGACACCGCTGAACGGCCTTCCCCGCCGGTCACGAGAACGACCACGTCGGCTCCGGCCGCCCCGCCGGACCGGGCCGACGCGACCCGTGAGGAGCACCACGCACCGTGAGCACCCCGTCCGCAGAGAACTTCGTGCACCTGCACGTGCACACCGAGTACTCGATGCTCGACGGGGCGGCCAAGCTCGGTGAGGTCACCAGGGCCGCGGCCGAGGAGGGCATGCCGGCGCTGGCGATGACCGACCACGGCAACGTCTTCGGCGCCTACGACTTCTACAAGACCGCCAAGGCCGCCGGCGTGAAGCCGATCATCGGCATGGAGGGCTACTACACGCCCGGTTCGCGCTTCGACCGCGCCCCCTTCGAGTTCGGCGACAAGCTGATCGACGAGGAGGGCGACGGCGGGTCCAACCGCGGCAAGGCCGCCTACACGCACATGACCCTGCTGGCCAAGACCACCGAGGGCATGCACAACCTCTTCCGGCTCTCCTCGCTGGCCAGCCTGGAGGGGCAGTACCGCAAGCCCCGGTTCGACCGCGACCTGCTGGAGAAGTACGGCAAGGGCCTCATCGCCACCACCGGGTGCCCCTCCGGCGAGGTCAACATGTGGCTGCGGGCGGGCAAGGTCGACCGCGCCCGGCAGGCGGCCGCCGACTTCCAGGACATCTTCGGGCGGGAGAACTTCTACGCCGAGGTCATGGACCACGGGCTGTCGATCGAGAAGCGGACCAAGCCCGCCCTGCTGGAGATCGCCCGGGAGCTGGGCATCCCGCTGCTGGGCACCAACGACCTGCACTACACCCGCCGTGAGGACGCCGACGCCCACGACGCCCTGCTGTGCATCCAGACCGGCTCGCGGCTCAACGAGCCCAACCGCTTCAAGTTCAACGGCGACGGCTACTACCTGAAGTCGGCCGCCGAGATGCGCGCGCTGTTCTCCGAGCACCCCGAGGCCTGCGACAACACCCTGCTGATCGCCGAGCAGTGCGAGGTGACCTTCACCGAGGGCGCCGACCTGATGCCCCGGTTCCCGCTGCCCGAGGGCGAGGACGAGACCTCCTGGTTCGTCAAGGAGGTCGAGGCGGGGCTGCACAAGCGCTACCCGGCCGGCATCCCCGACCACGTGCGCAAGCAGGCCGACTACGAGGTCGGGATCATCACCCAGATGGGCTTCCCGGGGTACTTCCTCGTGGTCGCCGACTTCATCAACTGGGCCAAGGACAACGGCATCCGGGTCGGCCCGGGCCGCGGCTCGGCCGCCGGCTCGATGGCCGCCTTCGCGATGGGCATCACCGACCTCGACCCGCTGCAGCACGGGCTGATCTTCGAGCGGTTCCTCAACCCCGAGCGCGTCTCCATGCCCGACGTCGACATCGACTTCGACGACCGCCGCCGGGGCGAGGTGATCCGCTACGTCTCGGAGAAGTACGGCGAGGAGCGGGTCAGCCAGATCGTCACCTACGGCACCATCAAGGCCAAGGCCGCGATCAAGGACGCCGCCCGGGTGCTCGACCGGCCCTACTCGGTGGGCGACGAGCTGACCAAGCTGATGCCCCCCGGCGTCATGGGCAAGGACATCCCGCTGTCGGGGATCTTCGACCCCAAGCACGACCGCTACAAGGAGGCCGGGGAGTTCCGGGCCCGCTACGAGTCCGACCCGGGTGCCGCCGAGGTCGTCGACCAGGCCCGCAAGCTCGAGGGGCTGAAGCGGCAGTGGGGCGTGCACGCGGCCGGGGTCATCATCGGCCGCTACCCGCTGATCGACAGCATCCCGATCATGCGGCGCGAGGCCGACGGCGCGGTGATCACGCAGTTCGACTACCCGACCTGCGAGACCCTCGGCCTGCTCAAGATGGACTTCCTGGGCCTGCGCAACCTGACCGTGATCGACGACGCGCTGCGCAACATCGTCATCAACGGCAAGGACCCGGTCGACCTCGACGAGATCAGCAAGGACCTCACCGACAAGAAGACCTACGAGCTGCTGGGCCGCGGCGACACCCTCGGGGTGTTCCAGTTCGACGGCGGCCCGATGCGGTCGCTGCTGCGGCTGATGCGCCCGGACAACTTCGAGGACATCTCCGCCGTCGGCGCGCTCTACCGGCCCGGCCCGATGGGTGCCAACTCGCACACCAACTACGCGCTGCGCAAGAACGGCCAGCAGGAGATCACCCCGATCCACCCGGAGCTGGCCGAGCCGCTCGAGGAGATCCTGGGGCAGACCTACGGCCTGATCGTGTACCAGGAGCAGGTCATGGCGATCGCGCAGAAGGTCGCCGGGTACTCCCTCGGCAAGGCCGACCTGCTGCGCCGCGCGATGGGCAAGAAGAAGAAGTCGGTGCTGGACGCCGAGTTCGTCGGCTTCGAGGCCGGCATGAAGGCCAACGGCTTCTCCGCCGCCGCGGTCAAGACGCTCTGGGACATCCTGGTCCCGTTCGCCGACTACGCGTTCAACAAGGCGCACTCGGCGGCCTACGGGCTGGTCTCGTACTGGACCGCGTACCTGAAGGCCAACTACCCGGCCGAGTACATGGCCGGGCTGCTCACCAGCGTCGGCGACGACAAGGACCGGCGACCGGTGTACCTGGCCGAGTGCCGCCGGATGGGCATCAAGGTGCTCCCGCCGGACGTCAACGAGTCCTCCTGGGACTTCACCGCCGTCGGCAACGACATCCGCTTCGGCATGGCGTCGGTGCGCAACGTCGGGACCAACGTCGTCGACTCGATCGTGCGGGCGCGCGAGGAGAAGGGCGCGTTCAAGGACTTCGCCGACTTCATGCGCAAGATCGACACGGTGGCCTGCAACAAGAAGGTCATCGAGTCCCTGGCCAAGGCCGGCGCGTTCGACTCGATGGGCCACTCCCGGCAGGGCATCGCCGCGATCCACGCCAACGCCGTCGACCAGGCGATGGGCCTCAAGCGCAAGGAGGCCGAGGGCCAGTTCGACCTGTTCGGCAGCTTCGGCGAGACCGCCGAGGACCCGTTCGGCTCCTCGCTGGACATCGCCATCCCCACCGCCGACTGGTCCAAGTCGGAGAAGCTCGTGTTCGAGCGGGACATGCTCGGTCTCTACGTCTCCGACCACCCGCTGCACGGGGTCGAGCACGTGCTCACCTCGCACGCCGACACGGCGCTGGCCGAGATCCTCTCCGGCGGCGTCGAGGACGGCGCCAACGTCACGGTCGCCGGCATCCTCACCGCGGTCGGGCCCCGTACCAACAAGCAGGGCGCGCCGTGGGCCATCGCCACCATCGAGGACCTCGAGGCCGGGCTGGAGGTGCTGTTCTTCCCCAAGACCTGGGCCCAGGTCTCGGACAAGGTGGTCCGCGACCAGATCGTCGTGGTCAAGGGCCGGATCAACCGCCGGGACGACACCCCGTCGCTGTTCGCCTCCGAGGTCACCGTCCCGGAGCTGACCGAGGGGCCCCGCGGGCCCGTGCTGGTCTCCATGCCGGCGGCCCGCTGCACCCCACCGGTGGTGGAGCGGCTCCGCGAGGTGCTGGGCAGCCACCCGGGCACCACGGAGGTCCAGCTGAAGCTGCTCAACGGCGGCCGAGAGACGGTGCTGCGGCTGGACCAGGGGCTGCGGGTCCGCCCGAGCACCGCGCTGATGGGTGACATCAAGGCACTGCTGGGGCCCACCAGCGTCGCCCTCCTGTGACGGCGGGCCCGCCGCTGGCTCCTGCTCGCCGGCCCGCGGCGGACCCCCGCCGGGGGCCGGTGGGTCGGCCAGCCGCCGGGCGCACAGCCGGGACAGCGACACTGGACCGGTGACCGATCCCCGCACCGCCGGGCCGGCGCCGGGTGCACCGGCCGGTCCCGGCGCCCCGCCGGCACCCCGGCCGGCGCCACCCCGACCGGACGACCCGCCCCGGCGGCCGGCGATCCGGGCGGCATGGGGGCCCGGCCTGCGGGGCAGCCGCGCGGACCTGCGGGCCGGACTGGTCACCGTGCTGGCGTCGACGGTCGCCGGCCTGGCGGCCGGTGCCCTGTGGGCCTGGCTGGCCCCGCGGGTCGACTACCGGGTCACCGAGACCCAGCCGGTGCCCGTCGTCGGGGTGCCGAGCGCCGAGGTGTTCATGGCCGACGACGGCGTGTACGTGCTCCTGCTGGCCGGGCTGGGGCTGGTGGCCGGCGTCCTGGCGTGGCAGGTCCGCGGCCGTCGCGGCGTGCCGGTGCTGGTCGCCCTGGCCACCGGGATGGTCGGCGCCGGCGTCGTCGCCTGGCAGCTGGGGGAGTGGCTCGGGGCCGGCCCCACCGAGGCGGAGCTTGCCGAGGTCGGGGCCACGGTCACCACCGGGGTGGACCTGGCCGCGACCGCGGCGCTGGCCGTCGGCCCGTTCGTCGCCGTCCTCACCTACCTGGTCGCCACCGCGCTCACGCCGGACGACGACCTCGGCCGCCCCGACGACGGCCCCCCGCGTCCCGCGCAGCAGCAGTTCCTCCGCCCGCCGCTCCCGCCCGTCCCGCCGGCGGTCCCGCGCCGCCGGTAGCAGTGGGAGGACCCCGTCCTCAGGCCCCCGTGCAGGGGCCCACCGTGAGGCTGTGAGGGGTGGGGGTTCTTCAGTTCGGGGTCATCGGGGTGGCGAACTGGCGCAGCGGCACCGGCACCGCCCCGAGGGTGCGCAGCAGGGTGAGCTCCCGGCGCAGCATCCGGGACTCCATGGCCAGCCGGCGGCGGGTCGCGGACTCGGCCAGCAGCGCCTGCCGGTCCTCGGTGGTCAGCAGGGCCGCCGAGGCCACCAGGTAGGACAGCCCACGGGCGTCGTCGCTGACCTCCCGCAGCAGGGCCGCGGTGTCGGCGATCCCGGCCGGGGCGGCGTCGTCCTCGGGCACCAGGTCCTCGGAGGTGAGTGCGTCCAGCACCTCGTCGGGCAGCCCGTCGCCCCCGCCCTGGCGGATCGCGACGTCGGCCACGTACCGGGCGAAGAGGTCCCGGACGTTGCCGGCCAGCAGCTCCAGCGAGCCGCGGGCCACGTCGGTGACGACGTCGTCGGGCTCCGGCCCGTGGACCGGGTCCAGGCCGATCAGCCCCTCGGCGTCCCCGGCGGCCTCCTCGGCCGCCTCCTCCTCGTGGAGCCACTCGACGACCGCCCGCAGGTACGTCGGCGGGGCACCGGCGCCGGCGTCGGTGTCCCCGCCGCCGGCGGGCACCGCGTGCTCGTCCAGGTCGGCCGGTGCCAGCACCTCGAGCAGCCGGAACCGCGCATCACCGACCGACACCACCTGGTAGCCGCCGTCGGACTGGGGGGCGACCACCCGCAGCACCGCGGTGCAGCCCACGTCGAACAGGGCCTCGGCGGGTGCGACTCGTTCCACCTCCCAGCCCTGGCGGATCGCCACGACCCCGAACTGGCGCGGCGCCCCCTCCGGCAGCGCGGAGAGGTCGGCGACGAGCTGGCGGTAGCGGGGCTCGAAGATCTGCAGCGGCAGCACGACGCCGGGGAACAGCGGGGTCTCCAAGGGGAACAGCGGGATGACCTCCCGGTCTCCGGTCCCGTCCTCGGCCACGCCGGGAGCCTACGGGCAGCGGGGCCGGTCCACCCGCCGTCTACCGTGGGGTGTTCTCCCGTCGTACCCGGAGGTGCTCCGTGCTGTCCCGCATCGACCTGCGTGGTCCTGCTCTGCCCGGGCCGCGTGAGCTCGCCCAGTTGCTGCCCCGCGCCGGGGTCGACATCGACTCGGTGCTGGACGTCGTCCGGCCCATCTGCGAGGACGTGCGGCTGCGCGGCGCCGAGGCGGTCCGCGAGATCACCGCCCGGCTGGACGGCGTCGACGTCCCCGACCTGGCCGTGCCGCAGGCCGCGCTGGACGAGGCGCTGGCCACCGTCGACCCCGCCGTCCGCGCCGCGCTGGAGGAGTCGATCCGCCGGGTGCGGATCGTGCACGCCGACCAGCGCCGCACCGACGTGACCACCGACGTGGTCCGCGGCGGCACGGTCACCGAGCGCTGGGTGCCGGTGCGTCGGGTCGGGCTCTACGTGCCCGGCGGGCTGGCGCCGCTGCTGAGCTCGGTGGTGATGAACGTCGTCCCGGCGCAGCTGGCCGGGGTCACCTCGATCGCGGTGGCCAGCCCACCGCAGCGGGACAACGGCGGCCTGCCCGACCCCGGGGTGCTGGCGGCGTGCGCGCTGCTGGGCGTCACCGAGGTGTACGCGGTCGGCGGGGCCCAGGCGATCGCCGTCTTCGGCTACGGCGCGGGCCCCTGTGCGCCGGTCGACCTGGTCACCGGGCCGGGCAACGTCTACACGACCGCGGCCAAGCGGCTGCTGCGCGGGCTGATCGGCATCGACTCCGAGGCCGGCCCCACCGAGGTCGCCGTCCTGGCCGACGACACCGCCGACCCGGTGCACGTCGCCGCCGACCTGATCAGCCAGGCCGAGCACGACCCGCTGGCCGGTGCGGTGCTGGTGACCACCAGCGAGGAGCTCGCCGACGCCGTCCTGGACCTGGTGCCCGGCCAGGTGGCCGCCACCAAGCACAGCGACCGGATCACCACCGCCCTCGGCGGCACCCAGTCGGGCATCGTCCTGGTCGACGACCTGGACGCCGGGCTGGCCGTGGTCGACGCCTACGCCGCCGAGCACCTGGAGATCCAGACCCGCGACGCCCGCGAGGTGGCGATGCGGGTGCGCAACGCCGGGGCGGTCTTCGTCGGGCCGTGGGCGCCGGTCTCCCTCGGCGACTACGCCGCCGGCTCCAACCACGTGCTGCCCACCGGCGGCTGCGCCCGGCACTCCAGCGGGCTGAGCGTCCAGTCGTTCCTGCGCGGCATCCACGTCGTGGAGTACGACGAGCAGGCCCTCGCCGAGGTCGCCCCGCACATCGACGCGCTGGCCGGAGCCGAGGACCTGCCGGCGCACGCCGCTGCGGTGCGGGCCCGGCAGCAGTCGCCGTCCCGGTCGTGACGGCGATGGAGGCGCTCCCGTTGCGGCCGGAGCTGCGTGGCCGGTCGCCGTACGGCGCGCCGCAGCCACCGGCCGAGCACCGGCTCAACACCAACGAGAACCCCCACCCGTTGCCCCCGGCGCTGCTGGCGGACCTGCAGGTGGCGCTGGCCGAGGCGGCCAGCGGCCTGAACCGCTACCCCGACCGGGACGCCACGGCGCTGCGGGCCGACCTGGCCGGCTACCTGACCCGGACCAGCGGCGAGCAGGTGGAGCCCGCGCAGGTGTGGGCGGCCAACGGCTCCAACGAGGTGCTCCAGCAGGTGCTGCAGACCTTCGGCGGCGCCGGCCGGACGGCGCTGGGCTTCACGCCGTCCTACTCGATGCACCCGATCCTCAGCGCGGGCACCGGCACCGCCTGGGTCGACGGGCACCGCCGCCCCGACTTCACCATCGACCCGGCGGCGGCTGCCGCCCAGGTGCGCGAGGTGCGGCCCGACGTCGTCTTCGTGACCAGCCCGAACAACCCGACCGGCACCGCGGTCGAGCTGGACACCATCGCCGCGCTGTACGAGGCGACCAGCTACGACGACGGCGCCGGCGTGCTGGTCGTCGACGAGGCCTACACCGAGTTCGCCCGCACCGGCACGGTCTCGGCGCTCTCGCTGCTGCCCGGGCGCCCCAGGCTGATCGTCAGCCGCACGATGAGCAAGGCCTTCGGCATGGCGGGGCTGCGGCTGGGCTACCTGGCCGCCGACGCAGGCGTCGTCGAGGCCCTCCAGCTCGTCCGGCTGCCGTACCACCTCAGCTCCCTGACCCAGGCCGCGGCGCGGGCGGCGCTGGCGCACACCGAGCAGCTGCTGGCCACGGTCGACCTGGTGCGCGCCGAGCGCGACCGGATCGTCGAGGCGCTGCCGGGCATGGGGCTGACCAGCGTGCCCAGCGACGCAAACTTCGTGCTGTTCGGGCACTTCGCCGACGCCGGCGCGGCCTGGCAGGCGCTGCTGGACCGCGGCGTCCTCGTGCGTGACGTCGGCCTGCCCGGCTGGCTGCGGGTCACCGCCGGCACCACCGAGGAGACCGACGCGTTCCTCACCGCGCTGGGTGAGGTCGCACCGGCGCACCGCAGCTCTCTGGGAGGATCGACGGCATGAACCGCACTGCACGGGTCGAACGCACGACCAAGGAGACCAAGCTCGTGGTCGAGGTCGACCTCGACGGCACGGGTGCGGCGGACGTCGCCACCGGCGTCGGGTTCTACGACCACATGCTCACCGCGCTGTCCAAGCACAGCGGCATCGACCTGACCGTCCACGCCGACGGTGACCTGCACATCGACGCCCACCACACGGTCGAGGACGTCGCCATCGCGCTGGGCCAGGCCTTCGCCGAGGCGCTCGGCGACAAGCGCGGCATCACCCGCTACGGCGACGCCACCATCCCGATGGACGAGGTGCTGGTGCAGGCCGCCGTCGACCTCTCCGGCCGGCCGTACTTCGTGCACGCCGAGCCCGAGAACATGACGCCGATGATCGGGGCGGACTACCCGACCAGCCTGACCAAGCACGTGCTGGAGTCCTTCGCGTTCAACGCACGGATCAGCCTGCACGTGCGGGTGCTCTACGCCGGCCGGGACGCCCACCACATCGTCGAGGGCCAGTTCAAGGCCCTGGCCCGCGCGCTGCGCACCGCCGTCGCGCTCGACCCGCGGGTCACCGACGTGCCCTCGACCAAGGGCGCTCTGTGACCTCGTGCCCTCCGGCGGCGTGACCTCGTGACCTTCGGCGTCGCACTCCTGGTCGTCGGCGGGTTCCTGCTCGGCGGCGCGTACAGCATCTTCAAGGCCGACTCCGACACCGACGGGCGGACCGGGGTGCAGGTGGCCTTCGCCGTCGTCCTGCTGGTCGCGGCGCTGCTGGCGACGGCGGCCGGGGTGCTCTACCTGGTGTGAGCGGGGCACGTCCGCCGCGCCCCGTGCCCGGCGCGGACGAGTCCCGCCTCCTCGCGCTGGTCACGGCGAACCCGACGGTGACCGCGGTGCTGGAGCGGGCGCCCACGCTGGGCGTGCCGGACCTGTGGCTGACGGCGGGGGTGCTGTTCCAGTCGGTGTGGAACGGGCTGACCGGCCGTCCCGCCGACGCCGGCGTGCGCGACGCCGACCTCTTCTACTTCGACCCGGACACCTCCTGGGACGCCGAGGACGCCGTCATCCGCCGGGCCGCCGAGCTCTTCGGCGACCTCCCGGTGCCGGTCGAGGTGCGGAACGAGGCCCGGGTGCACCTCTGGTACGCGCAGCGGTTCGGCGGCCCGGCCCCGGCGCCGTTCCGCGACTGCCGCGACGCGATCGACTCCTTCGCGGCCGTCTGCTGCATGGTCGGCGTGCGCGCCGGTGCCGCGGACCCGGAGGTCTACGCGCCGCGGGGGCTGGACGACCTGTTCGGGATGGTCGTGCGGCCGAACCGGCGGCTGGCGCCCCGGCACGTGTACGAGACCAAGGCGGCCCGCTGGCTGGCCGAGTGGCCGCAGCTCACAGTGCTGCCGTGGAACACCGCGGACCCGTCCGGAGCTGGTGGGTAGCGTGGCAGCTGTGAAGAAGGTCGTCGTCCTCGACTACGGGTCGGGCAACCTGCGTTCGGCCGAGCGGGCACTGACCCGGGTCGGCGCGGACGTCACCGTGTCCGCCGACCCGGAGGCCGCCCTGGCGGCCGACGGTCTCGTCGTCCCCGGGGTGGGCGCCTACGCCGCCTGCATGGACGGGCTGCGCGCCGTCGACGGGCCGAAGGTCATCGGCCGCCGGCTGGCCGGCGGGCGTCCGGTGCTCGGCATCTGCGTGGGCATGCAGATCCTGTTCGAGCGGGGCGTCGAGCACGGCCAGGACACCGAGGGCTGCGGGGAGTGGCCCGGCGTCGTGGAGCAGCTGCACGCCCCCGTGCTGCCCCACATGGGCTGGAACACGGTGGAGGCCCCGGAGGGGTCGACGCTGTTCGCCGGCCTGGAGGGGCAGCGCTTCTACTTCGTGCACTCCTACGGGGTGCGGGAGTTCCCGCTCGCCGAGCCCGGTGTCACCGGCCGGCTGACCCCGCCGGCGGTCACCTGGGCTGAGCACGGCGACCGGTTCGTCGCCGGCGTGGAGAACGGGCCGCTGTCGGCGACCCAGTTCCACCCCGAGAAGAGCGGCGACGCCGGCGCCCAGCTGCTCACCAACTGGCTCGCCACCCTCGACTGAGCCTCCCTGGCCCCGCTGCAGGGGCCCGCCGCGAGCTTGCGAGTGGTGGGGGGCAGTGGGGTCCTTCTTCAGCTGCGCAGGTAGCTGGCGCCGTTGACGTCGATGATCGTGCCGGTGGAGAAGCGGGCGCCGGGGGAGGCCAGCCACAGCACCGCGGAGGCGACCTCCGCCGGGTCGGCGACCCGGCCGTAGGGCGACTGCGCGCGGACGGCGTCCCCGCCCGGGCCGTCGAGGACCTCCCGGGCCATCTCCGTCTGCACGAAGCCCGGCGCCACGGTGCCCACCGTGATGCCGTGCGGGGCCAGCGCGAGTGCCATCGACTGGCCGAAGGCGTTGAGCCCCGCCTTGGACGCGCCGTAGGCGGGGTTGGCCGGCTCCCCGCGGAAGGCGCCCCTGCTGGAGACGTTGACCACCGCGCCGCCACCGGCGGCGATCAGGTGCGGCAGCGCGCGGAAGGTCGCGTTGGCCGGGCCGACGAGGTTGACCGCGAGGGTGTGCTGCCAGGCCGCCTGCCACTCGTCGTAGCTGGTCTCCAGCGGCGGGTGGGCGGTGAAGACGCCGGCGTTGTTGACCAGCACGTGCAACCCACCCAGCGCCGCGGCGGCCTCGTCGACCATCCGCCCGACGGCGTCGGGGTCGGTCAGGTCGGCCTGCACCAGCACGTGCCCGTCGCCGGGCAGCTCGGCGAGCACCTGCTCGGCCCGTTCGCGGGACCCACCCCAGTGCACCGCCACCCGGTCGCCCTGGCCGGCGAACGCCAGCGCGATCGCGCGGCCGATGCCGCGGGAGGCGCCAGTCACCAGGACGGCGCGGGAACTCGGGGTCTGCGGGGCCACGGGGGGAGTCAACCAGTCACCAGCTGCCCCGGTGCACGACCTCGTCCAGCCCCCGCCGCCCACGCTTCAGCGACGGCGACCGCTTGTCCTCGCTGCCGGGGTAGCCGACCGAGATGCAGCCGATCGGGGTGTAGGCCGCCGGTACGCCGAACGCCTCGCGGAAGCCGTCGATCCGTTCGGGTGGCACGCCGAAGAAGCAGGCGCCCAGCCCCTCGTCGACCGCGGTGAGCAGCATCAGCAGCGAGGCCATCCCGGTGTCGACGTCCCAGTAGGGCACCGGCCAGCGGGCCTCGTCGCGGTCGGTCCAGCCCTTGTCGGGCTCCGCGTAGCGCTCCAGGTAGGCGGCCTTGTGCGACAGCGGCACGACCAGCAGCGGTGCCCGGCGCATCCGGGTCAGCCAGCCGTCGGGGGCACCGGGCCCGGTGGTCGCCGCCCAGAAGCGGTCCCGTTCCTCCGGCGTCTCCAGCACCAGGAACGCCCAGCCCTGGCTGAACCCGGCCGACGGCGCCCGGATCGCGTGCTCGAGCAGCCGCTCGCGCACCTCGGGGGGCACCGGCCGGTCGGGGTCGTAGTCCCGCACCATGCGCCGGCGGCGGACGACGTCAGCGAACTCCACGGCGTCAGCCTGCCGCACGGCCGCCGCGGGCGGTCAGGCGCTGCGGCCGAGCCGGGCCAGCGCGCGCGTCCGCCGGTCGGCGTCCGCGGGCACGTCCAGGGCCGGACGGCAGACGCCGTCCATGTGGAGGGCGGGTCCGAAGCCGTCGGCGCCGGTCTCGATCCGGTCCAGCTCCTCGTCGGTGAGGCCGGCGTCGGCGCCGACGGCGCGGGCGACGTCCCAGCGGTGCACGACCATGTCCCACACGTAGAACTGGACGAGGGCGGCGCCGACCGTGGTGCGGCCGAAGTGGCCGTCGAACTCCCGGGCGGCGACGGTCTCGTCGGACGCGACGCGGGTGACCCGTTCGGCGTGCCGGCGCCAGGCGAGCGCCGGGTCGGCGGCGACGTCCGGTGCCTCGCCCAGGTCCACGCCGTGCGTGCCGAGGAAGTGCCGCTGGGTGCCGATCAGGTGCCCGACGACGTCGGCGGCGGTCCAGCCGTCGCACGGGGACGGGCGGGACCAGCCGGTCGGGGGCACGGTGTCCAGCAACGCGGTGAGGGGACGGTCGGCTGCGGCGTAGCTCGTGGCGGGAGAGGTCATGCCCGGGAACGTAGGAGCGTGCGGGAGGCTCGGTCTTGATGAAAGCCGACAGCCCGTCCCCGGCCGGGGACGCGACCCCGCGGGACCCCGTCGAGCGTGCCCACCTGAAGGACCCGGGCGACGCCTCGCACGTCATCCACCGGTACCCGGCGGACCCCGCGTTCGACGGGCTGCTGCAACGGTTCTGGATCCCGGTCTGGTCGGTGCCCCCGGGGCAGGAAGCCCCGCAGCGGGTGCTGCAGTACCCGGTGTCCCTCGTCGTCGTGTCCGCCGACTACGCCCGCTTCTACGGCGTGGTCTCCGGGCTGTCCACCACGACGCTGACCGGCACCGGCTGGGCGGTCGGCGTCATGTGCGCACCGGCCGCCGGCTTCCTCGTCGCCGGCGGGCCGATGAGCGACCACACCGACCGGCACGTCGACGTCGCCGAGGTGCTCGGCCCGGCGGGGGAGACCCTGACGGCCCGGGTCCGCGCCGCGATGGCCCCCGACCCGCACGCGCCGGCCGCGCACGCCGCCGCCATGGACGCCTTCGGGGACGCGCTGCGGCCGCTGCTGCCGGTCGACGCCGACGGGGAGCTGGTCAACCGGGTGGTGGCCTACGTGGAGGGCGACCGGGAGGTCCTCCGCGTCGCCCAGGTCTGCGAGCGCTTCGGCCTCTCCGAGCGGGCCCTGCAGCGGCTGGTCCACCGCCGGCTCGGGCTGACCCCGAAGTGGCTGATCCAGCGGAGGCGGCTGCAGGAGGCCGCCGAGCGGCTGCGCGAGGGCCCGGCCGGCCTCGCCGGGGTGGCGGCGTCGCTCGGCTACGCCGACCAGGCCCACCTCACCCGCGACTTCGCCCGGGTCACCGGCGTCCCACCCGGGCAGTTCGCCGCCCGGTACGCGGCCGGCAGCTCGCGCGGGGCCCGGCCGCCCGTCTCCTAGGCTGTGCACGTGCCGAAGCTCCAGCTGCTCCCCGCCGTCGACGTCGCCGACGGCCTCGCCGTCCGCCTGGTCCAGGGGGAGGCCGGCAGCGAGACCTCCTACGGCGACCCGCTCGAGGCGGCCCTGGCCTGGCAGCGCGACGGCGCCGAGTGGGTGCACCTGGTCGACCTGGACGCCGCCTTCGGGCGTGGCTCGAACCGGGAGCTGCTGGCCCGCGTGGTCGGGCAGCTGGACGTCGACGTGGAGCTCTCCGGTGGCATCCGGGACGACGAGTCGCTGGCCGCGGCACTGTCCACCGGCTGCCGCCGGGTCAACCTGGGCACCGCGGCGCTGGAGTCCCCGGAGTGGTGCGCGCGGGCGATCGCCGAGCACGGCGACCGGGTCGCCGTCGGCCTGGACGTGCGCGGCACCCGGCTGGCCGCCCGCGGCTGGACCAAGGAGGGCGGCGAGCTGTACGAGACCCTCGCCCGGCTGGACGCCGAGGGCTGCGCCCGCTACGTGGTCACCGACATCACCAAGGACGGCACGCTGCGCGGCCCGAACCTGGAGCTGCTGCGCGAGGTCTGCGCCGCCACCCCGCGCCCGGTGATCGCCTCCGGGGGCGTCAGCTCGCTGGACGACATCCGCGCGCTGGCCGGGCTGACCGGCATCGGCGTCGAGGGCTCGATCGTCGGCAAGGCGCTCTACGCCGGCCAGTTCACGTTGCCCGAGGCGCTCGCGCTGACCGGGGAGCTGGCATGACCGCGCTCCGGCTGGGCTCGGGAGCCCCCTGGGAGGCGGTGGTCGGCTACAGCCGGGTCGTCGTCGCCGGGGACACCGCGTACGTCAGCGGCACCACGGCGACCGTGGACGGTCAGGTGGCGCACCCCGGAGACGCCG
Organism: Modestobacter marinus; assembly: GCF_011758655.1. Taxonomy (NCBI): domain Bacteria; kingdom Bacillati; phylum Actinomycetota; class Actinomycetes; order Geodermatophilales; family Geodermatophilaceae; genus Modestobacter; species Modestobacter marinus. The sequence goes on along the minus strand of NZ_JAAMPA010000002.1, from coordinate 893,135 downwards.
GCGCCCAGACCCGGGTCGCGCTCAGCACCATCGCGCGGGCGCTCGCCGACGCCGGGTTCGCCCTCGGCGACGTCGTCCGCACCCGCGTGTACGTCACCGACATCAGCCGCTGGGAGGAGGTCGGACGCGTGCACGGGGAGTTCTTCGGCGACGTCCGGCCGGCCACCGCGATGGTGCAGGTCGCCGCGCTGATCGACCCCGCGATGCTGGTCGAGGTCGAGGCGGACGCAGTACGGGGTGCGGCGTGAGCCTGGCCGTGCGGGTGATCCCCTGCCTGGACGTCGACGCCGGCCGGGTGGTGAAGGGCGTCAACTTCGTCGACCTGGTCGACGCCGGTGACCCGGTGGAGATGGCCCGGGTCTACGACGCCGAGGGCGCCGACGAGCTGACCTTCCTGGACATCACCGCGAGCTCCGGTGACCGGGAGACGACCTACGACGTCGTCCGGCGCACCGCGGAGAGCGTCTTCATCCCGCTGACCGTCGGGGGTGGGGTGCGCAGCGTCGCCGACGTCGACCGGCTGCTGCGCAACGGCGCGGACAAGATCGCGGTGAACACCGCGGCGGTCACCCGGCCGGAGCTCATCGCCGAGATCGCCGACCGGTTCGGCAACCAGGTGCTCGTGCTGTCCCTGGACGCCCGCCGGGTGCGTGACGGCGCGCGGACCGACTCCGGCTTCGAGGTCACCACCCACGGCGGCCGCCGCGGCACCGGCCGGGACGCCGTGGAGTGGGTGGTGCAGGCCGCGCAGCTGGGCGTCGGTGAGGTGCTGCTGAACTCGATGGACGCCGACGGCACCCGCACCGGCTTCGACACCGACCTGATCTCCGCGGTGCGCCGCGAGGTCACCGTGCCGCTGATCGCCAGCGGGGGAGCGGGCGCGGTCGACCACTTCCCGCCGGCGGTGGCGGCCGGCGCCGACGCGGTCCTGGCGGCCAGCGTCTTCCACTTCGGCCAGCTGCGGGTCGGCGACGTCAAGCAGGGCCTCGCCGCCGCCGGGGTGCCGATCCGGCAGGAGGCCGACCGCCCGCTCGGGTGAGCGGCCGGCTGGCTCGCGGTCAGTCGACGGTGAGGTCCACGCAGGCGACCTCGCGGCGGCCGCTCACCCAGAGCAGCACCTCCAGCGGGGCCCCGGTCACCGTCGTCGTCGGCTCGCCGTCGTGCAGCCGGCGCTCGCTGCCGGCCGAGCCGTCGGGGACGTCGCTGCGCCGCACCAGCAGGCCGGCGGTCGGCCGCTGCGAGGCGCGGCCGCGGGCCAGGACCGGGACGCTCCGCCACAGCTGGTCCTGCACCGTCCGGGGCAGTTCCCGGGGCGCCCACCCGGGCTGGGCCCGCCGGACGTCCTCGTGGTGGATCACCATCTCCGCGGTGTTGACCAGCCGGTCCACCGCCGGCCAGGACGTCGGCACCCACGCCGGCGGCCCGGACCGCAGCTCGTCGACCAGCCGGTCGTAGTCCTGCCGCGCGCGGGCGCGGCCGTGCACCCTGCCGGTCCACCTGGCGAACGGCCCGCCCAGCACGAAGCCCGGCATGGCGTCGGGGCGGCGGTCGCGCACGACCAGGTGGGCGGCCATGTCCTGGGTCGCCCAGCCCTCGCAGCAGGTCGGCCGGTCGGGCCCCAGCTGCTCCAGCAGGTCGGCCAGGGCGGCCCGCTCCGACTGCGACACGGGCACGGCGGAGGTCGGCACGGACCGAGGTTATCGCCGTTGCGGCACCGGGGGCCCGCCGACGAGACCAGCTCGTGACCGGTACCGCGGACCGGTCGTGCCGGGCCGGTGGGCGCCCGGCGGCAATTCCGTTAGGGCGCCTAAGCAACGCGAGTAGGCTGGCCGCATCCACCGCCCGACCCCCTGGAGGACACCTGTGCCGCGCCGCAGAGACGCCGTCGTCCGGCGCGGGCTCCGTCACGTGCGCCGCGCCGTGCGCGAGCAACCGGGCATCTTCGTGCTCGCGTTCCTGGGCAGCAGCCTCTACGGCGGGATGACCGTCGCCAGCGCGTACGTGATCGGCGGGATCACCGACCGGGTGCTGCTGCCGGCCTTCGACGAGGGGGCCACCACCACGGCCGCCCTCACGCTCGCCGCGCTGGCGATCCTGGTCGTCGCCGTCCTCAAGATCATCGGCATCATCGGCCGGCGGCTGTTCGCCGGGATGATGTCCTACCGGCTGCAGGCCGACTACCGCCGCCGGGTCACCGGCCAGTACCTCCGGCTGCCGCTGTCCTGGCACCAGCAGCACCCCACCGGCCAGCTGCTCTCCAACGCCAACTCCGACGTCGAGTCGGCCTGGTTCTTCGTCGCGCCGCTGCCCTTCGCCTGCGGCGCCCTGGTGATGGTCGCCATCACCAGCGTCGCCCTGGTGCTCACCGACCCCCTGCTGGCCCTGGTCGGGCTGGTCGTCTTCCCGCTGGTGTTCGTGATGAACGCCGTCTACAGCCAGGTCATGTCGCCCCGGATGGCCCGCGCCCAGCAGCTCCGGGCCGAGGTCAGCGAGATCGCCCACGAGAGCTTCGACGCCGCCCTCGTGGTCAAGACGCTGGGCCGGGAGACCACCGAGACCACCCGTTTCGCGGCCAAGGCCGACGAGCTGCGCGACGGGCTGATCGCGGTCGGCCGGGTCCGTGGCCTGTTCGACCCGCTGATGGAGGCGCTGCCGAACCTGGGCACCCTGGCCGTCCTGCTGATCGGGGCCCAGCGGGTCGCGGCCGGCGCCGCCGACGCCGGCGACCTGGTCTCCATCGCCTACCTGTTCACCCTGCTGGCGCTGCCGATCCGCGCCATCGGCTGGGTGCTGGCCGACCTGCCCCGGGCGATGGCCGGCTTCGACCGGGTCACCCCCGTGCTGGAGGCCACCGGCGAGATCCCGCACGGCCCCGATGCCGCGCCGTCCGGCGACCAGGGCGCCGTGCTCGCCCTGACCGACGTCGGCTTCCGCTACCCCGGCGCCACCCGGCCGACCCTGGACGGCGTCGGCTTCGAGGTCGGCGCCGGGCGCACGCTCGCCGTCGTCGGCCCGACCGGCGCCGGCAAGTCCACCCTCGTTGGGCTGCTGGTCCGGCTGACCGACCCGGACGCCGGGGCGGTGCAGCTCGACGGCGTCGACCTGCGCACCCTCCGCGAGGGGGAGGTCAGCGACCAGGTCGCCTTCGTCGCCCAGACGACCTTCCTGTTCGACGACACCATCCGCGACAACGTGACCCTGGGCGGGCCCTACACCGACGAGCAGGTCCACGAGGCGCTGCGGATCGCCGCCGCCGACGAGTTCGTCGCCCGGCTCCCCGACGGCCTGGACACCCGGGTCGGGGAGCGCGGCGCCAGCCTCTCCGGTGGCCAGCGGCAGCGGCTCGCGCTGGCCCGTGCCGTCGTCCGCCGGCCCCGGCTGCTGGTCCTGGACGACGCGACCAGCGCCGTCGACCCGTCGGTGGAGGCCCGGATCCTGGACGCGCTGCGCGCCGCCGACCGGCCGGCGACCGTCGTCGTCGTCGCCTACCGGCAGGCCACCATCGCGCTGGCCGACGAGGTGCTCTGGCTGGAGAACGGCCGGCTGGTCGCCCGCGGCACCCACGCCGAGCTGCTCGCCCAGGTGCCCGGCTACGCCCGGCTCGTGCACGCCTACCAGCCCCCCGAGCCCGGCCCGGCCGAGCGTGAGCCGGCGGGGGTGTCGGCGTGAGCGACCAGCCGGTGCTGGCCACCGACCACCGGGCGGAGAGCGCCACCGCCACCCTGCGCCGGGGCCTGCGGATGATGCCGGAGTTTCGGCAGGGCCTGCCCGCCACCTTCGCCCTCGCGCTGCTCGCCACCGCCGGCCGGGTGGTCGTCCCGATCGCGGTGCAGCAGACCCTGGACCGCGGGCTGGGCGCACCCGGTGGCCCGGACATCGACCTGGTCCGGGACCTGGTCGCGCTCTGCGCGCTCGTCGTGGTGGTCACCAGCATCGCCGTCTACCGGATGAACGTGCGGCTGTTCCGCACCACCGAGACGGCGCTGGCCGGCCTGCGGGTCCGGGCGTTCCGGCACGTGCACGACCTGTCGGTGCTGCACCAGCAGGGCCAGCGGCGGGGCTCGCTGGTCTCCCGGGTCACCAGCGACGTCGACCAGCTGTCGGTGTTCATGCAGTGGGGCGGGGTGCTCGGGCTGGTCAGCGTGGGCCAGCTCGTCGTGGCCACCGTCGTCATGGCCGTCTACTCCTGGCAGCTGACCCTGCTGGTGCTGGTCTGCTTCGTCCCGCTGGGCATGGCGGTCAAGTTCTTCGCCCGCCGCCTCGCCGAGGTCTACGGCGTCGTGCGCGAGCGGGTCGGCGACGTGCTGGCCGCCGTGGGCGAGTCGGTCGTCGGCGCCCCCACGGTGCGCGCCTACGGCGTCCGCGCCCGGACGGCGGCCCGCATCGACGGCGCCATCGACCGGCACTACCGCGCCTCGGTGCACGCGCAGAAGGTGACCGCCGGCGTCTACGTCAGCGGGGAGTTCATCGCCGCCGTCGCCAACGCGGCGGTCGTCGTGGTCGGCGTGCTGCTCGGCATCGCCGGGGACATCTCCGCCGGCACCCTGGTCGCCTTCCTGTTCCTGGTCACGCTGTTCGTGGCACCGGTGCAGACCGCCAGCGAGGTGCTCAACGAGGCGCAGAACGCCGTCGCCGGGTTCCGCCGGGTCCTCGACGTGCTCGACACCGAGCCCGACGTGCAGGACCCCGCCGACGGCCGGCCGCTGCCCGACGGCCCGCTGGACGTGCGCTTCGACGACGTCTCGTTCGCCTACGCCGCGGGTGGCGCCAAAGCGCTGGACGGCGTCGACCTGACCATCGCCGCCCGGACCCGGATCGCGATCGTCGGGGAGACCGGTTCGGGCAAGACGACGTTCGCCAAGCTCGTCACCCGGCTGATGGACCCCACCGGTGGCCGGGTCCTGGTCGGCGGCGTGCCGCTGGACCAGGTCGCCTTCGCGTCGCTGCGCGAGCGGGTGGTGATGGTGCCGCAGGACGGCTTCCTGTTCGACGCCTCGGTGGCGGACAACGTGCGCTACGGCCGGCCCGGCCTGACCGACCAGCAGATCGGGGCCGCCTTCGACGAGCTCGGCCTGGGCGACTGGCTGGCCGGGCTGCCCGACGGCGTCGGCACGCCGGTGGGCCAGCGCGGGGAGTCGCTGTCGGCGGGGGAGCGGCAGCTGGTCGCCGTGGCCCGCGCCTACGTGGCCGACCCGGACCTGCTGGTGCTCGACGAGGCCACCAGCGCGGTCGACCCGGCCACCGAGATGCGGCTGACCCGGGCGCTGGACGCGCTCACCAGCGGGCGCACCACGCTGACCATCGCGCACCGGCTGTCCACCGCGGAGCGGGCCGACGAGGTGCTGGTCGTCGACGCCGGCCGGGTGGTCCAGCGCGGCACGCACGCCGAGCTCGTGGACGCCGACGGCCCGTACGCCCGGCTGCACGCCTCCTGGCGGCGCAGCTCCGGCCGGCAGGCCGAGCCGGTCTGACCTCGGCCGTCCCGGCGGGGCGGCCGGGAGCGGCGGCTCGCGGGCTCTAGGTTGCCGGTCGTGCCCGCCGTCGACGTCCCCGTCCGCCGCCGCCCCCCGGTGCCGGTCCTCCTCGCCGTCCCGCTGGCGGTCGCCGCCGCGCTGGCGACCGCCCTGTTCGCCCTGCTCGCCCTGGCGTTCTCCAACGGCCGGTTCGACGGCGGCGGCTGGCTGGTCGTCGCCGTCCCGGTGCTGCTGTCGGTCTGGCTGCTCGTCGGGGCGGTGCTGCTCGTGCTCGGCCGCAGCTGGCTGGCGGTGTTCCTCCCCGCCGCCGCCCTGGCCGGGGTGCTCGGCTGGGTGATCGTCGCGGAGGGGCTGATCGCGGACTCCGACGGGCTGATGCCGCTGATCTGGGCGCTGCCGGCGGGGACGGCGCTGCTGGCCGCGCTGCCCGGCGTCCGGGGCTGGGTCGCCGCCCGTCGGGCTGCCCGGCTGTCCACAGATCGCGGCTGACCACCCCGCTCGCCGGTCGGCGCCCCTAGCGTCCGGAGGGTGACCGACACGGACCAGGACATCCCGGCGACCGCGCTCCTCGCCGGTCTGGCGGGCGGGCTGAGCGCCCTCCCGCTGATCGCGTTGTCAGTGGTCGTCGTCAGCTACGCCCCGGAGCTCGACGGGGTGGAGCGCTGGTCCTGGCCGGTGCTGCTCGCCCTGGCGGTCGCGCACCTGGTCGGCGCCCACCGGTCGACCCGGCGGCGGGGCTACCGGCTGCAGGTGGGGGCCGCGGTGGCCACCCTGGTCGGCTACCCGCTGCTGGTGGTCGCGTCGTCGACAGGCCGGCCCGAGCCGGTGGGCGAGACGGTCCAGGCGCTGGCCCTCGTGCTGGCCGGCCCGCTCCTGGCCCTGCTGCTGGGGTCCTCCGCCGGTGCCCGGCGCTGGGCCGCGGGGCCGGCCGACGAGGCCCCGGGTTGACCGGCCGCCCCGGCCTCGGGTGGCGTCCCGCACCTGTTGGGCATGCCCGACCGGCTCCGGCCGCCGCCACGACCGTCAGCTGCTCGGCGCCGACCGGGGAAGGCGACCGGCTCCGACCGTGGATCGTCAGCCGCTCGGCACCGTCCGCGCGGGCGCTCCGCTGACCACCCCACCGGCGCCGGTCCGGCCGGTGCCGGAACCCGCCGCCGCCGTCCCGGGCCGTCGCTCGCCCCGGCGGCGGATGCCCGGCTAGCGTCCCCGGGGTGGGCAACGACGCTGACGTGATCGTGGTGGGGGCGGGGCTGGCCGGGTTGGTGGCCACCGCCGAGCTGGCCGACGCCGGGAAGCGGGTGCTGCTGCTGGACCAGGAACCGGCCGCCTCCCTCGGTGGGCAGGCGCACTGGTCCTTCGGTGGGCTGTTCCTCGTCGACAGCCCCGAGCAGCGCCGGCTGCGGGTGAAGGACTCCCTGGAGCTGGCCCGGCAGGACTGGCTGGGCACCGCCGGCTTCGACCGCGCGGAGGACCACTGGCCCCGCCAGTGGGCCGAGGCCTACCTGCAGTTCGCCGCGGGGGAGAAGCGTGCCTGGCTGCGTGCGCAGGGCGTCCGGTTCTTCCCGGTCGTGGGCTGGGCCGAGCGCGGCGGGTACACCGCGCTCGGGCACGGCAACTCCGTCCCCCGCTTCCACATCACCTGGGGCACCGGGCCGGGCGTGCTCGCCCCCTTCCTGCGCCGGGTCGCCGCCGCCGCCGCCCGCGGCCTGGTCGACGTCCGGCACCGGCACCGGGTCGACGGCCTCGTGGTCACCGGCGGCGCGGTCACCGGGGTGCGCGGCGCGGTCCTGGAGCCCAGCGACGTGCCGCGCGGTGTCGCCAGCTCCCGCACCGAGGTCGGTGAGTTCGAGTACGCGGCGCAGGCCGTCGTCGTCACCTCCGGCGGCATCGGCGGCAACCACGACCTCGTGCGCAAGAACTGGCCGGCGCGGCTGGGCCCGGTGCCGAAGCGGCTGCTCTCCGGCGTCCCGGCGCACGTCGACGGCCGGATGCTGGAGATCGCCCAGGGCGCCGGGGGCCGGGTGGTCAACCCCGACCGGATGTGGCACTACACCGAGGGCATCGCCAACCACTCACCGATCTGGGCCCACCACGGCATCCGGATCCTCCCCGGCCCCTCCTCGCTGTGGCTCGACGCCACCGGCACCCGGCTGCCGGTGCCGCTGTTCCCCGGCTTCGACACCCTCGGCACGCTCGCGCACATCGGCACGACCGGCCACGAGCACACCTGGTTCCTGCTCACCCAGAAGATCGTGGAGAAGGAGTTCACCCTCTCCGGCTCCGAGCAGAACCCCGACCTGACGGGCAAGGACCTCAAGCTGCTGCTCACCCGGGTGCGCCCGGGCGCGGCCGCCCCGGTGCAGCGGTTCCTGGACGACGGCGAGGACTTCGTCGTCGAGCGCACCCTGCCCGAGCTGGTGGCCGGGATGAACCGGCTCACCGGCGACTCCCCGCACGTCGACCTGGCCACCGTGGAGCGGGAGGTGGTCGCCCGGGACCGGGAGATCGCCAACACCTTCACCAAGGACCTGCAGGTGACGGCGATGCGCCAGGCCCGCACCTTCCTGGGCGACAAGCTGATCCGGGTCGCCGCGCCGCACCGGCTGCTGGACCCCGACGCGGGGCCGCTGATCGCCGTCCGGCTGAACGTGCTGACCCGCAAGTCCCTCGGCGGCCTGGAGACCGACCTGTCCGGCCGGGTGCTGCGGGCCGACGGGGCACCGTTCCCCGGGCTGTACGCGGCCGGGGAGGTCGCCGGGTTCGGCGGCGGGGGGATGCACGGCTACCGCTCGCTGGAGGGCACCTTCCTCGGCGGCTGCATCTTCTCCGGCCGGGTGGCCGGGCGGGCACTGGTGGCGGCGCTGTGACCACGCCCGACTGGGACGCCGTGCCCTACACCGGCCCGCCGTCCTACGGGCCGCCGCAGCAGCCGGGCCACGGCCGGCCGCCGGCCCACGGGGCGCCCGGGCAGCCGGGCCACGGCCCGCCATCGCCCTACGGGTGGCCGGGGCAGGAGCCCGGCCCGCCGTCCTACGGGCCGCCGGGACAGGGACACGGCCACCCCTCCACCTACGGGCCGCCGCCGTGGACCGCTCCGCCGGGATGGCCCCCGCCGCCGGGCTGGGGTCCGCCCGCGTGGGGTCCGCCGGGCTGGGGGCCGCCGCCGGGCTGGGGCGCGCCCCGGGGTCCGGCCCGCCCGGGGACCGTCATCGCCGCCTCGGTGCTCGCGTTCGTCTCGGCGGTGCTGGTGGTGCTCGGCACGATCTACGGGCTGGCGTTCAGCGCGCTGCTCAGCCTCGCCCGGGGGCCCTCGGCCGGGGTCGGCACCTGGACGGCGCTGGCCCAGCTCGCCCTGGTGACGCTGCTGGTCGTCGGCGGGCTGCGGCAGCTGAACGGCGACCGCCGGTGGCTGCTCGCCGCCTGCGCCGTCCAGCTCGCCCTCTGCCTGTACTGGGTGCTCGTGCTCGACGACCTCGCCTCCCGCACCGTCGGGGACGCCCTCGGCTTCGTCCCGCTCCTCTACCTGGCCCTCGCGGGCGCGGCGGCCGGGCTGACCTTCCTGCCCGACGCCCGGGCGTGGGCGCGGCGGGCCGGCCCACCGGCACCGGCGGGGGAGGAGTGGGCCGCAGCAGCGCCCCGGCCCGGGGCCTGACCGGCCGCAGCGCACCGGGTGGGACGATCAGCGCATGTCCGCCCCTGCCCCCGACACCGCCCTGGACCCCGCCGTCGCCACGCTGCTGCGCCGCGACCCCGCCGGCCTCGTCGCCGCCGTCGTGCAGCAGCACGACACCGGCGAGGTGCTGATGGTCGCCTGGATGGACGACGAGGCGCTGCACCGCACGCTCACCACCGGCCGGGCCACCTACTGGTCCCGCAGCCGCGGCGAGTACTGGGTCAAGGGGGAGACCTCCGGCCACCGGCAGTGGGTGCGCGACGTGCGGCTGGACTGCGACGGCGACGCCCTGCTGGTCCTCGTCGACCAGGAGGGACCGGCCTGCCACACCGGCACGCGCAGCTGCTTCTCCCGACCGCTGCCGGCCACGCCCGGGGCACCGGCGTGAGCCTGCAGCTGGGCCGCACCTCCCCGACCCCCGCCGAGTTCGCGCACCTGGACGCCCCCGTCGTCCCGGTCACCCGCCGGCTGCTCGCCGACAGCGAGACGGCGGTGGGCATCTACCGCAAGCTGGCCCGCAACCGCCCGGGCACCGTCCTCCTGGAGTCGGCCGAGCAGGGCAAGCAGTGGTCGCGGTACAGCTTCGTCGGCGTGCGCAGCGCCGGCGTGCTCACCGAGGTGGACGGGACGACGGCGTGGCTCGGCGACCCGCTGCCCGGGCTCACCGACGACCTCCCCGAGGACCCGCTGGCCGCCGTCCGCACCCTGGCCCGCCGGCTCCGCTCGCCGCGCACCCCCGGTCTGCCGCCGCTGACCGGCGGGCTGGTGGGCTACCTCGGCTACGACGTCGTGCGCCGGCTGGAGCGGCTGCCGCAGACCGCCGTGGACGACCTGGGCATGCCCGAGCTGGCGCTCATGCTGGTCACCGACCTCGCGGTGCTCGACCACACCGACGGCACCGTGCTGCTCATCGCCAACGTGCTCGGCGGTGCAGCGGGTGGGTACGACGACGCGGTCGCCCGGCTCGACGCGATGGCCGCGGCCCTGGCCGAGGCCGCACCACCGGCGGTCGCGACGGTCGAGACCGCCGATGCGCCGCCGGTGACCAGCAACATGGGGCCCGGGGAGTACGAGGCCGGCGTCGAGCGGGTGCGCGAGCACGTCCGCGCCGGTGACGTCTTCCAGACGGTGCTCGCCCAGCGCTTCGAGCTGGCCACCGACGTCGACGCCCTGGACCTCTACCGGGTGCTGCGGGCCACCAACCCCTCGCCGTACATGTACCTGCTGCGCTTCGCCGGGCGGCAGTCGCCGTTCGACGTCGTCGGCTCCTCCCCGGAGGCGCTGGTCACCGTGACGGGGCAGCGGGCCGTGGTGCACCCCCCGGCCGGCACCCGGCCGCGCGGCGCCACCCCGGAGGACGACGTGCGGCTCACCGAGGAGCTGCTGGCCGACCCCAAGGAGCGGGCCGAGCACGTGATGCTGGTCGACCTGGCCCGCAACGACCTGGGCCGGGTGAGCGAGCCGGGCACCGTCGAGGTCGCCGACTTCATGCGGGTGGAGCGGTACAGCCACGTCATGCACCTGGTCTCCACGGTGGCCGGCCAGGTGACGGCGGACCGGGACGCGCTGGACGTCTTCGACGCGACCTTCCCGGCCGGCACCGTCTCCGGGGCGCCCAAGCCGCGGGCCATGGAGGTCATCGAGTCCCTGGAGCCCACCCGCCGGGCGCTCTACGCCGGCACGGTCGGCTACGTGGACGCCAGCGGCGACATGGACATGGCGATCGCCATCCGCACCGCGGTGCTGCACGACGGCCACGCCTACGTGCAGGCCGGCGCGGGCATCGTGGCCGACAGCGACCCGGCCACCGAGGAGGCCGAGACCCGGCACAAGGCCCGGGCCGTGCTGTCGGCGATCGCCACCGCGGAGGGGCTGCGGGAGCTGACGTGAGCGGGTCAGCCCCTCCCGCCACACCGCCGACCGCGTCCCGGGCGCGGCGGGAGCTCACCGTCGCCGTCGGACTGTGCGCGCTCTCCGGTGGGCTGGCGCTGTCCGCGTCCGGGGAGCGGTGGGCTGACGTCACGGTCGTGCGCGAACCGCCGCTGCCGCCGACGGCGGAGGTGCTGACCGGCAGCCAGGCCGCCCCGCTGGTGGCCGCCTGCGGGCTGCTGCTGCTGGCCGCCGCGGTCGCGGTCATCGCCGTCCGCGGGGCCGGCCGGGTGGTGGTCGGCCTGCTGGTGGCGGTCTCCGGTGGGGTGCTCGGCTGGTCGGGCCTGCGGGCGGTCACCGGCTCGCTGGACCTCGACGCCACCGGCGTGACGTCGGAGGTCGGGCTGGGGCAGGCCCAGGTGTCCATCGACCCCGTGGCCACCTGGCCCGCGGTGGCCCTGGTCGCCGGCGTGCTCGGTGTGCTGTCGGGGGCCCTGGTGGTGCTGCGCGGCCGGGACTGGCCGGGCATGGGGCGACGGTACGAGCGGACCGGCCAGCCGGCGGGGACGACCGCCGCGCCGGCCCGGCCGGCCCGCCCCGCCCGTCCGGAGACCGACGAGGACCGGCACCAGGCGGCGTGGAAGGCACTGGACCGCGGGGACGACCCGACGGTCTGAGGACCGGTCCGCGCCGGTCGGTCATCGGCACCTACACCCGGACCGTCCCGGCACCGTGCACGGCCCCCCGGACGGAACCGGACCTGAGCCGTCTCTAGAGTGATCCGCGCGGTCCGAGTGGTGGGGGCCGGTCCGGTGCCACATCCTGAGAGGTCCGAGGAGGGGTCATGAGCGTCCTCGACGAGATCGTCGCCGGTGTCCGCGAGGACGTCGCTGCCCGTCAGGCCACCACCCCGCTGACCGAGGTCCAGGCCGCGGCCCGCGACGCCAGGCCCGCCCTGGACGCCCTCGCCGCCCTCCGGGCCCCGGGCGTCGGCGTGATCGCCGAGGTCAAGCGGCGCAGCCCGAGCAAGGGCGACCTCGCCGCCATCGCCGACCCGGCCGCACTCGCCGCCCAGTACGCCGCCGGCGGCGCGCGGGTGATCAGCGTGCTGACCGAGGGCCGCCGGTTCGGCGGGTCGCACGCCGACCTGGCCGCCGTCCGGGCCGCTGTCGAGGTGCCGGTGCTCAACAAGGACTTCGTGGTCAGCAGCTACCAGGTGCACGAGGCCCGGGCGCACGGTGCCGACCTGGTCCTGCTCATCGTGGCCGCACTCGACCAGCCGGTGCTCATCGGCCTGCTCGAGCGGATCGAGTCCCTCGGCATGACCGCCCTGGTCGAGGTGCACAGCGAGGCCGAGGCCGACCGCGCGCTCGCCGCCGGCGCCTCGGTGATCGGCGTCAACGCCCGCGACCTGACCACCCTGTCGGTCGACCGCTCCACCTTCGAGCGGATCGCCCCCGGCCTGCCCAGCGAGGTCGTCAAGATCGCCGAGTCCGGCGTGCGCGGCCCGCACGACCTGATCAGCTACGCCGGGGCGGGCGCCGATGCCGTGCTGGTCGGTGAGGGCCTGGTCACCGCCGGCGACCCGCGCCAGGCGGTCGCCGACCTGGTCACCGCCGGGTCCCACCCGGCGACCCCCCGCACCAGCCGCTGAGGAAGGGCCCTCCTGCCCCACCGTTCGCAGGCTCACGGTGGGACCCTGCAGGAGGGCCAGCGGGCCCGCCGCGAGCCTGCGGGCGGCCGAGGGCGGAGAGGTCCCTACGCTTGGGGGCATGACCCTCTCCGCGCACGCCCCGGCCCCTGACGTCCCCGACGCCACGGCGTCCGCGGAGTGGCCGGACGCCACGGGGCACTTCGGTGTCTTCGGCGGCCGGTTCGTCCCGGAGGCGCTGATCGCCGCGCTGGACGAGCTGACCGCGGCCTACGAGACGATGCGGGTCGACCCCGCCTTCCTCGACGAGTTCGCCCGCCTGCAGCGCGACTACACCGGCCGGCCCAGCCCGGTCACCGAGGTGCCGAAGTTCGCCGAGCACTGCGGTGGCGTGCGGGTGCTGCTCAAGCGCGAGGACCTCAACCACACCGGCTCGCACAAGATCAACAACGTGCTCGGCCAGGCCCTGCTCACCAAGCGGATCGGCAAGACCCGGGTCATCGCCGAGACCGGCGCCGGCCAGCACGGGGTCGCCACCGCCACGGCTGCCGCCCTCATGGGGCTGTCCTGCACCGTCTACATGGGCGAGGAGGACACCCGCCGCCAGGCGCTCAACGTCGCCCGGATGCGGCTGCTGGGCGCCGAGGTGATCCCGGTGACCACCGGCTCGCGCACGCTCAAGGACGCGATCAACGAGGCGTTCCGCGACTGGGTGACGAACGTGGAGACGACGAACTACGTCTTCGGCACCGTCGCCGGCCCGCACCCGTTCCCGATGATGGTGCGGGACTTCCAGCGGGTGATCGGCGACGAGGCGCGGGCCCAGCTGCTCGAGCGGGAGCAGCGGCTGCCCGACGTCGTCCTGGCCTGCGTCGGTGGCGGGTCCAACGCGATCGGCATCTTCACCGCCTTCGTGCCCGACGAGGCCGTCCGGCTGGTCGGCCTGGAGGCCGGCGGGGACGGCGTGGACACCGGCCGGCACGCGGCCACCATCACCGGGGGAGACCCCGGGGTGCTGCACGGCGCGCGCTCCTACCTGCTGCAGGACGACAACGGGCAGACCGTGGAGTCGCACTCCATCTCCGCCGGCCTGGACTACCCGGGTGTCGGCCCCGAGCACGCCTTCCTGCACGACATCGGGCGCGCGGAGTACCGGCCGGTCACCGACGCCGAGGCGATGGAGGCCTTCGCCCTGCTGTGCCGCACCGAGGGGATCATCCCGGCGATCGAGTCGGCGCACGCGCTGGCCGGCGCGATGGTCGTCGGCCGGGAGCTGGCGGCGCAGCGGAGCGAGGGGGACGAGGTCCCGGTGCTGCTGGTGAACCTCTCCGGCCGCGGGGACAAGGACGTCGAGACCGCCAGCGCCTGGTTCGACCTCGCCGACCGGACGGCGCCGACCGACTCCGACGAGCGGGCGGTCGAGGCCGGCCGGGGCGCGGAGCCCGGGCCGGGGATGGACACCGACCAGCACACCACCGAGGGCGCGGTCAGCAACGGCCGGGCCGTGGCCGGGCAGGACGCGGGGGAGCAGGCATGAGCGCGCTGCAGGAGCGGATCGCCGCGGCGCAGGCCGAGGGGCGGGCGGCGCTGATCGCCTACCTGCCGGTGGGCTACCCCGACGTCGACACTTCCATCGCGGCCATGGTCGCGGCGGTGGACGGTGGGGCCGACGTCGTCGAGATCGGGGTCCCGTACTCCGACCCGGGGATGGACGGGCCGGTGATCCAGGAGGCCGTCGACGTCGCCGTCCGGGCCGGGGTCGGCATGGCCGACGTGCTGCGCGCCGTCGCCGCGGTCGCCGCCGCCGGCGCGGTGCCGGTGGTGATGAGCTACTGGAACCCCATCGAGCGCTACGGGGTCGACCGGTTCGCCGACGACCTGGCCGCGGCCGGCGGCGCCGGCGCCATCACCCCCGACCTCATCCCCGACGAGGCCGGTGCGTGGCTGGCCGCCAGCGACCGGGTCGGGCTGGACCGGGTCTTCCTGGTCGCGCCGTCGTCCACCGACGCCCGGCTGGCCGCCACCGTCGCCGCCTGCCGGGGCTTCGTCTACGCCGCCTCCACGATGGGCGTCACCGGCAGCCGGGCCACCGTCGGGGACGCCGCGGAGCGGCTGGTCGCCCGCACCCGGGCGGCCGCCGGCGAGCCCCCGGTGTGCGTCGGCCTGGGGGTCTCCACCGGTGACCAGGCGGCCGAGGTCGCCGGGTTCGCCGACGGGGTGATCGTCGGGTCCGCCTACGTCCGGCGGCTGCTCGACGGCCTCGGCACCGAGGGCGTGCGGGCCCTGTCCGCCGAGCTCGCCGAGGGCGTCCGTCGTGCGGAGGTACGGGCATGACCCTGCTGGCGGACGCCGCCGTCCTCGCCTCGATCCCCAGCCCCACCCAGGGGGTCTGGGAGATCGGGCCGTTCCCGCTGCGCGCCTACGCGCTGTGCATCATCGCCGGCATCGTGCTGGCCTGCTGGCTGGGTGAACGGCGCTGGGTGGCCCGCGGTGGCGCCCCGGGCGACGTGCTGGACATCGCCGTCTGGGCGGTGCCCTTCGGCATCGTCGGTGGCCGGATCTACCACGTGATCACCACCCCGGAGCCCTACTTCGGCGAGGGTGGCGACCCGGTCCGGGCCTTCGCCATCTGGGAGGGCGGCCTCGGCATCTGGGGTGCCATCGCGCTCGGTGGGGTCGGTGCGTGGATCGGCTGCCGGCGGCGGGGCATCCCGCTGCCGGCCTGGGCTGACGCCATCGCCCCGGGCATCGTGCTCGCCCAGGCGGTGGGCCGGCTGGGCAACTGGTTCAACAACGAGCTCTACGGCAGCGCCACCGACCTCCCGTGGGCGCTGACGATCTACCGCTGGGACGCCTCCGCCGGTCAGGCGCTCACCGGCCCGGACGGCGAGCCGCTGGTGCTGGGCACCTTCCACCCCACGTTCCTGTACGAGCTGCTGTGGAACGTCGGTGTCGCGGCCCTGGTCATCTGGGCCGACCGCCGCTACCGGCTCTCCCACGGGCGGGCCTTCGCGCTCTACGTGGCCGCCTACTGCGCCGGTCGGGTGTGGATCGAGATGCTCCGGATCGACACCGCCGAGCAGTTCCTCGGGCTGCGGCTCAACGTGTTCACCTCGGTCATCGTCGGCCTGCTGGCCGTCGCGTACATGATCGTCAACCGTGGCAGGCCCCGTGAGGTGATCACCCGCGGCGCGGAGAAGGCCGGCGAGGGCGTCCCCGCTGCGGCGTCGGCTCCCGCGACGGCCACCGGCAGCGCGGGCACCGGCGGTGCGGGCACCGGCGGTGCGGGCACCGGCGGTGCGGCCACCGGCGGCGCAGGTGCCACGGCCTCGGGTGCCACGGCCGCGAGCGGCGCGGCGGGGGAGCCGGCTGGCGAGAAGGCCACCGGCGAGGTGGTCGAGGGCCGGACCGGCGCCCGGACCGACGAGGGTGGCTCGCCCCCGGCCGGCTGACCCGGTCGCGGCCGCGTCGGCCGGCGTCCGGCGCGGCCGGCGGAGACTTTCCCGACACCTGGTCGACATGTCGCGCTCATGTCCCCGCTGTGTACGCTCGACCTCGGCCGACCAGTGATCCTGGGCCGGCCGGCGACGTCGGACCGGGCCAGCGCTGCCCCGCGCACGACCATCCCGCGGCCACCCGCCCCCGCGGGTGCGCGGGCCCACGGAGCCGGATCGACGTACCGTGTCCGCCGGCCTCCGCTGCCCCACTCGTCGGACCCTCCCCGGTCCTCCCTGCACCACCCACCCGCTCTGACCACCCGGCGGGGTCTGCGACCCCCCGCACCAGCGCCACCCGCCGACCCGGACCCCCGGGCGGTGCGGCCGGCGCCGCGGCCAGCCGACGACGGGAGTGACATGTCTGACCTCGCCGCCCCCTCCGCGGGAACGCCGTCCCCGGCCGCATCCGTGCCGGCCACGCCGCCAGCCGCACCGGCGGTGCCCTTCTCCGCGCTGCCGGCCGCCTCCGGGCTCTACGACCCGGCGAACGAGCACGACGCCTGTGGTGTCGCCTTCGTCGCCGACGCCCGGGGCCGCCGTTCCCGGACGATCGTCGCGGCCGGGCTCACCGCGCTGCACAACCTCGACCACCGGGGTGCCGCGGGTTCCGAGCCCAACTCCGGTGACGGGGCCGGGATCCTCACCCAGGTCCCCGACGGGCTGCTGCGGGCGAGCGTCGACTTCGACCTGCCGCCGCTGGGCGAGTACGCCGTCGGCATCGCCTTCCTCCCCAGCGACGAGACCGAGCGGGCCTCCGTCGTCGACGCCGTCGCCGGGCTCGCCGCCGAGGAGGGCCTGACCGTCCTGGGCTGGCGTGAGCTGCCGGTCGACCCGGACGCCGCCGACCTCGGGCCCACCGCCCGGCGGGTCATGCCGCACTTCGCCCAGCTGTTCGTCGCCGAGACCATCGGTGCCCGCGCCGACTCCCGCGCCTTCGGCGGCACCGCCGCCCCGCACGGGGTGACCCGGCTGGAGCGTCGCGCCTTCGTGCTGCGCAAGCGGGTCGAGCGCGCCGCCCGGGACGCCGGCACGAGCTGCTACATCGCCTCGCTGTCCTCCCGGACGATCACCTACAAGGGCATGCTGACCACCGACCAGCTGCCGGCGTTCTTCCCCGACCTGACCGACGAGCGGTACGAGTCGGCGATCGCGCTGGTGCACAGCCGGTTCTCCACCAACACCTTCCCCAGCTGGCCGCTGGCGCACCCGTTCCGGTTCATCGCCCACAACGGCGAGATCAACACCATCAAGGGCAACCGGAACCGGATGCGGGCCCGCGAGGCCAAGCTGGAGACCGGGCTGTTCGACGGCCCGGCCGGCCCGGCGAGCGAGCTGGGCCTGGAGCGGATCTTCCCGGTCACCGCCAGCGACTTCAGCGACTCGGCGACCTTCGACGAGGTGCTCGAGCTGCTGCACCTGTCGGGGCGCTCACTGCCGCACGCGGTGCTGATGATGATCCCCGAGGCGTGGGAGAACCACGACGAGATGGACGCGGCCCGCCGCGCCTTCTACCGGTTCCACTCCTCGATCATGGAGCCCTGGGACGGGCCCGCCTGCGTCGCGTTCACCGACGGCAGCCTGATCGGCGCGGTGCTGGACCGCAACGGACTGCGCCCGGGTCGCTGGTGGCGCACGAAGGACGACCTGGTCGTGCTGGCCAGCGAGGCCGGCGTGCTCGACATCCCGGCCGCCGACGTGGTCGCCAAGGGCCGGCTGCAGCCGGGCCGGATGTTCCTCGTCGACACCGCCGCCGGCCGGATCGTCTCCGACGAGGAGGTCAAGGGCGCCCTGGCCACCGCCGAGCCCTACGACGACTGGCTGCACGCCGGGCAGGTGCACCTCCCGCAGCTGCCCGAGCGCCGTCGCTCCCGGCCCAGTCACGAGTCCGTCGTCCGGCGCCAGATGCTCTTCGGCTACACCGAGGAGGAGCTGCGCATCCTGGTGCAGCCGATGGCCGCCAGCGGCGCCGAGCCGATCGGCTCGATGGGCACCGACACCCCGATCGCCTCGCTGTCGGAGCGCTCGCGTCAGCTCTACGACTACTTCACCCAGCTGTTCGCCCAGGTCACCAACCCGCCGCTGGACGCCATCCGGGAGGAGCTGGTCACCAGCCTGGGGCGCACCTTCGGTCCCGAGCAGAACCTGCTCGACGCCACCCCGGCCTCCTGCCGGCAGCTGTTCCTGCCCTACCCGGTCATCGACAACGACGAGCTGGCCAAGATCCTGCACATCGACGACGACGGCGACCTGCCCGGTTTCGCCGCCGTCCGGATCACCGGCCACTTCGACGTCGCCGGCGGGGGCGAGGCGCTGGCCCAGGCGGTCCAGGACCTGCGCACCAAGGTCAGCAAGGCGATCGCCGCCGGCGCGCGGGTCATCGTGCTCTCCGACCGCGACTGCGACGAGAAGCGCGCCCCCATCCCGTCGCTGCTGATGACCGCCGCGGTGCACCACCACCTGGTGCGCGAGCGCACCCGCATGCAGGTCGGCCTGGTCGTGGAGTCCGGCGACTGCCGCGAGGTGCACCACGTCGCACTGCTGCTGGGCTACGGCGCCGCCGCGGTGAACCCCTACCTGGCGTTCGAGAGCGTCGAGGACCTCATCCGCACCGGCACGCTCACCGGCGTGCAGCCCGCCCAGGCCGTCCGCAACGTGGTCAAGGCCATGGGCAAGGGCGTGCTGAAGGTGATGAGCAAGATGGGCATCAGCACCGTCGGCTCGTACACGATGGCGCAGATCTTCGAGACGGTCGGCCTGTCCAAGGCCGTCGTCGACGAGTACTTCACCGGGACGTCGGCCACCCTCGACGGCGTCGGGCTCGACGTGCTCGCCGAGGAGGTGGTGATGCGGCACCGCCTCGCCTACCCGAGCAACCCGACCGAGAAGGCGCACCGGCGGCTGGAGACCGGCGGGGAGTACCAGTGGCGCCGCGAGGGCGAGGTGCACCTGTTCAACCCCGAGACGGTGTTCCTGCTCCAGCACGCCACCAGGTCCCGGCAGTACGACGTCTTCCAGCGGTACACCGACACCGTCGACGGGCTCTCGGCCGACGCGGCCACGCTGCGTGGCCTGTTCGCCCTCAAGACCGGTGAGCGGCCCGCCGTCCCGCTGGAGGAGGTCGAGCCGGTCAGCGAGATCGTCAAGCGCTTCCAGACCGGTGCGATGAGCTACGGCTCCATCTCCGCCGAGGCGCACGAGACGCTGGCGATCGCGATGAACCGGCTGGGTGGCCGGTCGAACACCGGCGAGGGCGGGGAGGACCCCGACCGCTTCACCGCCGACCCCAACGGCGACCTGCGCCGCTCCTCGATCAAGCAGGTGGCCAGCGGGCGGTTCGGCGTCACCAGCGAGTACCTGGTCAACGCCGACGACATCCAGATCAAGATGGCCCAGGGCGCCAAGCCCGGTGAGGGCGGTCAGCTGCCGGGCAGCAAGGTCTACCCGTGGGTGGCCCGCACCCGGCACTCCACGCCCGGCGTCGGCCTGATCAGCCCGCCGCCGCACCACGACATCTACTCGATCGAGGACCTCAAGCAGCTCATCCACGACCTCAAGAACGCCAACGACGAGGCGCGGGTGCACGTCAAGCTGGTCGCGGAGTCCGGGATCGGCACGGTCGCGGCCGGGGTCAGCAAGGCCAAGGCCGACGTCGTCCTGGTCTCCGGCTTCGATGGCGGCACCGGTGCGGCGCCGCTGACCTCGCTCAAGCACGCCGGCATCCCCTGGGAGATCGGGCTGGCCGAGACGCAGCAGACGCTGCTGGCCAACGGGCTGCGCGACCGGATCGTGGTGCAGGTCGACGGGCAGATGAAGACCGGCCGGGACGTCATCGTCGCCGCACTGCTCGGGGCCGAGGAGTTCGGCTTCGCCACCGCACCGCTGGTGGTCGAGGGCTGCGTGATGATGCGCGTCTGCCACCTGGACACCTGCCCGGTCGGCATCGCCACCCAGAACCCGGAGCTGCGCAAGCGGTTCACCGGCAAGGCCGAGTTCGTGGTGACCTACTTCGAGTTCCTGGCCGAGCAGGTGCGCGGCTACCTCGCCGAGCTGGGCTTCCGCTCCATCGACGAGGCCGTGGGCCACGCCGAACTGCTCGACGTCACGCCGGCCGTGGACCACTGGAAGGCCTCCGGGCTGGACCTGCGGCCGATCCTGGCCGTGCCGGAGCTGCCCGAGGGCACGCCGCGGCGCAAGGTCCGCGACCAGGACCACGGGCTGGACGTCGCCCTGGACCAGACGCTGATCCAGCTGTGCGAGGGCGCCCTGCTCGACGCCCGCCCGGTGCACCTGGAGCTGCCGGTGCGCAACGTGAACCGCACCGTCGGCACGATGCTGGGCTCGATGGTCACCCGGCGGTTCGGCGGCGAGGGCCTGCCCGACGGCACGATCGACCTCACCTTCACCGGGTCGGCGGGTCAGTCCTTCGGGGCGTTCCTGCCGCGCGGGATCAGCATGACGCTCGTGGGTGACGCCAACGACTACGTCGGCAAGGGGCTGTCCGGTGGCCGGATCGTCGTCCGCCCGGCGCCGGAGGCGAGCTTCGCCGCCGAGGACAACGTCATCGCCGGCAACGTGATCGGCTACGGCGCCACCGCCGGCGAGGTGTTCCTGCGCGGCCGGGTGGGCGAACGGTTCTGCGTCCGCAACTCCGGGGCGCTGGCCGTCGTCGAGGGCGTCGGTGACCACGCGCTGGAGTACATGACCGGCGGCACCGCGGTGATCCTCGGGCCGACCGGGCGCAACATCGCCGCGGGCATGTCCGGCGGGATCGGCTACGTGCTGGACCTCGCCCGGCACCGGGTCAACACCGAGATGGTGGACGTCGAGGCGCTGGACGGGCAGGGCTCGGCCTGGCTGCGCGACGTCCTCGAGCGCTACCGCGAGGCCACCGACTCGGCCGTCGCGACCAGCCTGCTGGCCGACTGGGGCCGCTGGTCGGGGCGTTTCAGCGTGATCATGCCGCGTGACTACCGGCGTGCCATGGAGGCCCGGCGGGCCGCCGAGGCCGCGGGGTACGACGTGGACCGAGCCGTGATGGAGGCAGCTCGTGGTTGACAGCACCGGGTTCCTGAGGTTCGACCGGCAGATGCCGCCGCGGCGGCCGGTCGACCTGCGCCTGCTGGACTGGAAGGAGGTGTACCTGACCCGGGACACGGGTGAGGACGCCGTCTTCCCGGTGCAGGCGGTCCGCGACCAGGCGGCGCGCTGCATGGACTGCGGCATCCCCTTCTGCCACCACGGCTGCCCGCTGGGCAACCTAATCCCGGAGTGGAACGACCTCGCCCGCCGGGACGACTGGCAGGAGGCGATCGAGCGGCTGCACGCGACGAACAACTTCCCCGAGTTCACCGGGAAGCTGTGCCCCGCGCCGTGCGAGTCGGCGTGCGTGCTGAACCTGGAGAACGCGCCGGTCACGATCAAGCAGATCGAGTGGGAGATCATCGACCAGGCGTTCGTCAACGGCTGGGTCACCCCGCAGCCGCCGGCCGAGCTCACCGGCAAGAAGGTCGCCGTCATCGGCTCCGGGCCGGCCGGCCTGGCCGCCGCCCAGCAGCTCACCCGGGCCGGTCGCGAGGTCACCGTCTACGAGCGGGACGACCGGATCGGCGGGCTGATCCGCTACGGCATCCCCGAGTTCAAGATGGAGAAGCGCCACCTCGACCGGCGGCTGGACCAGATGCGCGCCGAGGGCACCCGGTTCGTCACCGACGTCACCGTCGGCGGCAGCGCGGGCAGCCTGACCACCGAGCAGCTGCAGGCCGAGCACGACGCCGTCGTGCTGGCGATCGGCACCCCGGTGGCGCGTGACCTGCCCCTGCCGGGCCGGGAGCTGGACGGCGTGCACTTCGCCATGGAGTACCTGCCGCACGGCAACCGCCAGGCGCTCGGCGAGCTCGAGGACCCGCCGCTGTCGGCCAAGGGCAAGAACGTGGTCATCATCGGCGGCGGTGACACCGGCGCCGACTGCCTGGGCACCGCCCACCGGCAGGGTGCGGCCTCGGTGGCGCAGCTGGACTACAAGCCGGCGCCCTCGGGCACCCGGCCCGAGGACAACCCCTGGCCGACCTACGAGATGATCCTGCGCGTCTCCCCGGCGCACGAGGAGGGCGGCGAGCGGTTGTTCGCCGTCAACACCGAGGCGTTCCTCGCCGACGAGCAGGGCCGGGTCCGGGCGATCGAGGTCGTCGAGATCGAGATCGTGGACGGCCAGCGCCGGCCCAAGCCGGGCAGCACCCAGGAGCTGCCGGCCGACCTGGTGCTGCTGGCGCTGGGGTACACCGGGCCGGAGACCACCGGGCTGGTCGAGGAGCTGGGCTGCGGCGTCGACGAGCGCGGGCGGGTGGCCCGGGACGCCGAGTACATGTCCAGCGTCCCCGGGGTGTTCGTGGCCGGGGACATGGGCCGCGGGCAGTCGCTGATCGTCTGGGCCATCGCCGAGGGGCGCGCCGCGGCCGCCGCCGTCGACACCTGGCTGACCGGCAACTCGATGCTGCCCCGGCCGGTCACCCCGGACGCCGTCCCGCTGCGCTGACGGAGGGCCCTCGCCCCCCACGACGTGCAACGCACGCCGCGGGCCTGCGGAGGGCGTTCCAGCACGTCAGGACGTCTTGAACGACTGCTGCCCCTCGGGGGGACACGACGGACCCGGTCCGCTGTGCCCGCCCGGGGGGCGACTAGTTTTGCCTCATGTCTCGTCGCGCGAAGATCGTCTGCACGCTGGGCCCGGCGACCGGTTCCCTGGACCAGATCACCGCCCTCGTCGAGGCCGGCATGGACGTCGCCCGCCTCAACTTCAGCCACGGGAAGCACGCCGACCACGAGACGGCCTACCGGCTCGTGCGCGAGGCCTCCGACAAGGTCGGTCGCGCCGTCGCCATCCTGGCCGACCTGCAGGGCCCCAAGATCCGGCTGGGCACGTTCGTCGACGGCCCGGTCACCTGGTCGACCGGCAGCCGGGTGTGCGTGACCGTCGAGGACGTCCCGGGCACCCCCGAGCGGGTCTCCACCACCTACAAGGACCTCGCCAACGACGTGCGGGTCGGTGACCGGCTCCTGGTCGACGACGGCAAGCTCGCCCTGACCGTGGTCGAGGTCGACGGCCCCGACGTGTGGTGCCTGGTGCTCGAGGGCGGTCAGGTCTCCAACAACAAGGGCCTGTCCCTGCCCGGCGTCGCCGTCAGCGTCCCGGCGCTGTCGGACAAGGACGCCGAGGACCTGCGCTTCGCGCTCTCCCTGGGCGTCGACTTCATCGCGCTGTCTTTCGTCCGGCACGCTCGCGACGTCGAGCTGGTGCGCGAGATCATGCGCCAGGAGGACGTCGAGGTGCCGGTGATCGCCAAGCTGGAGAAGCCGGAGGCGGTCGAGAACCTCGAGGCGATCGTCGAGGCCTTCGACGGCGTCATGGTGGCCCGCGGCGACCTGGGTGTCGAGCTGCCGCTGGAGCAGGTGCCGCTGGTGCAGAAGCGCGCGGTGCAGGTCGCCCGCGAGCGGAACAAGCCGGTCATCGTCGCGACCCAGATGCTCGAGTCGATGATCAGCGCCTCCCGGCCCACCCGGGCCGAGGCCTCCGACGTCGCCAACGCCGTGCTGGACGGCGCGGACGCGGTGATGCTCTCGGGGGAGACCTCGGTGGGCAAGTTCCCCGTCGTCGCGGTCAAGACGATGGAGCGGATCATCGACGCGGTCGAGTCCGACGCCGTGCGGGTGCCCGAGCTGCTCGTGCCGCCGCGCCAGCGGTCCGGCGCGATCGTGCGGGCCGCCAAGGACATCGGTGAGGCCCTCGACGTCTCGGCCCTGGCCGCCTTCACGCTGACCGGCAAGACCGCGCAGCTGCTCGCCGCGCTGCACACCCGGCTGCCGATCCTCGCCTTCACCACCGACCCGGCGGTCCGCAGCCGGCTGGCGCTCTCCTGGGGTGTGGAGACCTTCCTGGTGCCGGAGGTGACCCACACCGACGACATGGTCGGGCAGGTCGACTTCTCGCTGCTGTCCATCGGCCGGCTGAAGGAGGGCGACAAGGTCGTCATCGTCGCCGGGAGCCCGCCGAACACCGCGGGCTCCACCAACCTGGTGCGGGTGCACGAGGTGGGGACCGAGGCGTGACGGCCGGGGTCGCGCAGCCGGGGGAGACCCCGGCTGCGGAGCTGATGGTCGTCCTGGACCTGGAGGAGCGCGGCCCGGACGTCTACGTCGGCCAGACCCCCAGCACGCCGCTGCAGCGCATCTTCGGGGGTCAGGTCGCCGCCCAGGCCCTGACCGCTGCGAACGCGACGGTGGCGCCGGGGCGGGTGGTGCACTCGCTGCACTCGTACTTCCTCCGCCCCGGCGACCCGCACGAGGAGATCCGCTACGAGGTCGACCGCATCCGCGAGGGGCGCTCCTTCAGCACCCGGCGGGTCGTGGCCCGGCAGACCCGCAAGGGCTCCGACGTCGCGATCTTCGCGCTGACCGCCGACTTCACCGCGGGGGAGCGGGCCGTCGTCGAGCACTCCCTGCCGATGCCCGACGTGCCCGGGCCCGAGGGCCTGCCCGGGCTGGCCGAGGTCACCGCGGCGCACCCGAAGCAGGGGGCCGCATCCGCGGCGATCGGCCGCGCGGTGGAGCAGCGGTACCTCGCCGACCCGTTCGACCCGCAGCCGCGGCTGCCCCCGGACACCGCGTTCCGGGTCTGGTTCCGGGTGGCCGGCCGGCTCCCCGACGACGACGCCGTGCACGCCGCGGCGCTGACCTTCGTCAGCGACCTGACCCTGCTCTCGGCCGGGCTGGCCCGCAACGGCGGCGGCTGGAGCGGCTCGATCGTGGGCGCCAGCCTGGACCACGCCGTCTGGTTCCACCGGCCGGTGCGCGCCGACGAGTGGTTCCTCTACGAGACCGACAGCCCGGCCGCCGCGAGCGGGCGGGCGCTGTGCTTCGGGCAGATCTGGTCGGCCGACGGCACGCACGTGGCCACCGTCGCCCAGGAGGGCCTCATCCGCTCCCTCGGCTGAGCCCGGCCCGTCACGGTCGTGCGCCCACCTGGGTGACCGGTTCCCCGGCACCCCGCTGAGCGCACGACCGCCGCCGGGTCACCTGGCCGGGTCGCTGGACTCCACCGGTGCGGCGAGGTCGGTCTGCGCGCTCGCCTGCGCTGCCGTCTCGTCCCAGGCAGCGGGCGTCTCGACGGTGGGGGTGTCGCCGGTCGTGCCCTCGCCGGTCGCTGCCTCGGCGGCCGCTGTCTCGTCGGTCGTGCTGTTGCCGGTCGGCCCCTCGGAGGCCGCGGCATAGCCGACCGAGTCCTCGTTGTTCGGCGCCTCGGCGGCCGCTGGGTCGCCGGTCGTGCCTTCGCCGGTCGCTGCGTCGGCAGGTGCTGCGTCGTCGGTCGGAGGCTCGCCGGGCGAGGCCTCTCCGGTCGAGCCCTCGTCGGTCGGGGCCTCCTGTGCGGCTCCGGACCCTGGCTCGGTGGCTGGTGCCACATGCGGGGCTGCGGACCCGGCTCCGCTGGGCGCGTCCGCCGGCTCGGCGGCCGGTTCCGCCGCCTGGTCGCC
The DNA here is from genome assembly GCF_011758655.1 of Modestobacter marinus. Lineage (NCBI taxonomy): Bacteria > Bacillati > Actinomycetota > Actinomycetes > Geodermatophilales > Geodermatophilaceae > Modestobacter > Modestobacter marinus. The sequence goes on along the minus strand of NZ_JAAMPA010000002.1, from coordinate 867,447 downwards.
GGCTGCTCCATCGGCTGCGGCCTGCTCCGCAGCCGCCCGCTCTGCGGCGGCAGCCAGCTCCCCAGCAGCCTGCTCGGCGGCAGCCTGCTCTGCGGCGGCCGCCTCGGCGGCGGCCTTCTCCGCGGCGGCCTGGCGCTCGGCCACCTCGCGGGCCCGCTGCTCGGCCTGCTGCTCGGCGAAGTCGTTGGCCAGCCAGTCGTGGCCCTCCCGCAGCAGCGTCCACAGCCGCTCGACGTGGGCCCGGGTGGTCGCCGGCGCGCCGATGGCCACCCGCAGCACCGCCCGGCCGGCGACGGTGGTGTGCGTCAGGAAGACCTCGCCGCCGTCGTTGAGCCGGTCCAGCAACGTCATGGTCGCGACGTCGGCGTCCACGCCGCGTGCCCAGCGCGGCTGCAGGCAGACAAGCGACAGCGGGTGCGGCGCGACGACGTCGAACCGGTCGTCGGCGCGCGCCCAGCCGGCCAGCTCCTGGGCCAGCGCGACGTGGCTGCGGATGTGCTCCCGCAGCCCCTCGGCGCCGTACCAGCGGACCACGAACCACAGCTTCAGCGCCCGGAACCGGCGGCCCAGCTCGATCTGCCAGTCGCGGTAGTCGACGACCGCGCCGGTGTCGGTGGCGGCGTTGCGCAGGTACTCGGGGAGGATCGACAGGGCCCCGGTGAGCGCGGCCCGGTCGGCGACCCAGAACAGCGTCGCGTCGAAGCCGGTGAGCAGCCACTTGTGCGCGTCGGTCGTGTAGCTGTCGGCCCACTCGACGCCGGCCTGCAGCGGGCGCAGCTCGGGGACGACGGCGCTGACCCCGGCGTAGGCGGCGTCGACGTGCAGCCACGCGCCGAAGCGCTGGCAGATGGGGCCGAGTTCGGCCAGCGGGTCGATCGCGGTCGTCGACGTCGTCCCGATGGTGGCGCAGATCAGCACCGGGACGAACCCGCGGGCCACGTCGCGCTCCAGCCGCTGCTCGAGCGCCCGGGGGCTCATGGCCAGCTCGGCGTCGACCTCGACGACCCGGATCGAGTCGGTGCCCAGCCCGGCGATCCGGGCGGCCTTCTCCATCGAGCTGTGCGTCTCGGCCGAGACGTAGACGGTGAAGTCCTCGGGGCGGACCCCCTGGCGCAGCGTCGCCCCCTTGCTCACCCGGTGCAGCGCGGCCAGCAGCGCCACCAGGTTGGCGCCGGAGCTGGAGTCCTGCACCACGCCGCCGCCGGTGCCGGTGGTCCGGAAGGAGGCCGGCAGGCCGAGGAGGTCGGCGAACCAGTCCATGACGTGCTGCTCGAGCTCGGTGGCGGCCGGGCTGGTCACCCAGGACATGCCCTGCACGCCGAGGCCGGCGGAGAGCAGGTCGCCGAGCACCGAGGGGCCGGAGGTGTTGGCCGGGAAGTACCCGAAGAAGCCGGGGTGCTGCCAGTGCGTCACGCCGGGGAGCACGACGCGCTCGAGGTCGGCCAGCACGGCGGAGACCGGCTCCCCCTGCTCGGGTGCGGTCGCCGGCAGCATGGCCCGGACGTCGCCGGGGGAGACCTGCGACCGGACCGGGTGCGCGGCGATGCCGGCCCAGTAGTCGGCGATCCAGTCGACGACCTCGTGGCCGTGCTGGCGGAACTCCTCAGGGGTCATGTGGCCGGTCACGGGGCCAACATAGGCGCCGGTGCCGACGGGGTCCCGGTGGCCTCACCGGGCGGGTGCTCCTGGCCGGTCAGGCGGACTCGTGTGGTGCCGGGTGGTGGGCCCCGGCTGCGGCTCGGACGCAGTCTGCGCGGGCGGTGACCCGTCCTACGTCGTGCTGGTCCTGGAGTGCCCCCGGTGCGACTCGAACGCACACTGCGCGGGTTTTGAATCCGCTCCCTCTGCCGATTGGGGTACGGGGGCCAGCTCAACCGGGTGAGCAGCAGCGTATCTGGCGAGGTGTGGCCCGCCGCGGCCGATAGGATCACCTGGTGACCAACGCACCGACCCGGGTCCTCATCGCTGAGGACGAGGCCCTCATCCGCCTCGACCTCAAGGAGATGCTGGAGGAGGAGGGCTACGTCGTCGTCGCCGAGGTCGGCGACGGCCAGGCCGCCGTCGAGCAGGCGCAGCTGCTGCGCCCGGACCTCGTCGTCCTCGACGTCCAGATGCCCGTCCTCGACGGCCTGGCCGCGGCCGAGCAGATCGCTGCTGCGCGCATCGCGCCGGTGATCGTGCTGACGGCCTTCAGCCAGCGCGAGCTCGTCGAGCGCGCCCGCGACGCCGGTGCGATGGCCTACCTGGTCAAGCCGTTCTCCAAGAACGACCTGGTGCCCGCCATCGAGGTCGCGGTCGGCCGCTTCCAGGAGATGCACGCGCTGGACGCCGAGGTGAGCGACCTCAAGGAGCGCCTGGAGGCCCGCAAGGTCGTCGAGCGGGCCAAGGGGCGGCTCATGTCCGAGCGGGGCATGACCGAGGCCGAGGCGTTCCGCTGGATCCAGCGGACGGCGATGAACGAGCGCACGTCGATGAGGGCCCTGGCCCAGGCGATCCTCGAGACCGACTCCGAGCCGACCGGCGAGACCAACCCCGCCGCTCCCGCCGGCTCCTGACCGGCGGCGCCGGGGCGTCCTGTTCCCGGCGCGTTGCGCCGGTGTGTCGCGCGCGCCGACGGTGTGGCGACTGCGCAACGTGCAGGTCACGACCTCATCACGGTGCAGTCGAGGGTGGTTCCGCGCACCCGGCGGGCAGTTAGGTTCTCCGCACTGATCGGCTCCCCGACAGGTGATGAGGCCTGCGGGGGAGCGTGGAGCACACACCTCACTGGGAGTTCCTTGATGCGCACAGGCACGTTCGCCCGCGCGACCGCCCTCTCCGGTGCTGCCCTCCTCGCGCTGACCGCCTGTGGCGGCAGCGACGAGGGCGGCGGGACCGACGACGCGGCGAGCGGCGAGAAGCAGGTCAACGTCTACGGCACCGACGGCAACATGGGCAACGCCCTCGGTGAGGACTTCTCCGACGAGGGTGCGCTGGCCGGGATGCGCGGCACGACGCCGCTGACCGAGCTGTCCGGCGACTTCACCGACCGCCTGCTCGCGGTCGACCCGGAGCTGCAGGACTACAACTACGCGGGTGAGACCTACGACGCCGTCATCTTGACCGCCCTGGCGGCCCAGGCCGCCGGCAGCAGCGACGCCACCGTCTTCGCGCCCTACCTCAACGGCCTCACCTTCGGCGGCGAGACCTGCGACAGCTTCTCCGCCTGCGTGGAGATCATCAACGCCGGCGGCAACGTCGACTACGACGGCGTCAGCGGCCCGCTGAGCTTCGCCGAGGCCGGGGAGCCGGCCCAGGCCAGCTTCGGGATCCTGCAGTTCGGCGAGGACAACGCCCTCGACGACGCGGCGACTGACTTCGTCATCGCCGGCGACGAGGCCAACGCCGCCACCGACGAGGGCCCGGCCTACGCCGCGCCGGGCGCCACGGGCGACCCGCTGGTGATCGGCACGCTGCTGCCGCTGACCGGGAACCTGGCCTTCCTCGGCCCGCCCGAGGTCGCCGGCGCTCAGCTCGCGATCAACGAGGTCAACGAGGCCGGTGGCGTGCTCGGCCAGCCGGTGCAGCTCGTCGAGGGTGACTCCGGTGACGCCTCGACCGACACCGCCACCCAGACGGTCGACCGGCTGCTGCAGTCCAACGTCGACGCCATCGTCGGTGCCGCGTCGTCCGGGGTGAGCCTCACGGTCATCGACACCATCACCGGTGCCGGTGTCCTGCAGATCTCGCCGGCGAACACCTCCGACCAGTTCACCGAGTACAACGACAACGGGCTGTACTTCCGCACCGCGCCCCCGGACACCCTGCAGGCCCGCGCGCTGGCCGACCTGATCGCCGAGGACGGCAACAACACCGTCGGCATCCTGGCGATCAACGACCCGTACGGCACCGGTCTGGCCGAGAACACCCGGGACAACCTGATCGCCGGCGGTCTGTCCGAGGACAGCATCCAGTACGTCACCTACGACCCGCAGGCGGCGAACTTCGACTCCGAGGTCCAGCAGATGGTCGACTTCAACCCCGACGCCGTCGTGGTCATCGGGTTCGAGGAGTCCTCGCGGATCATCCAGGGCCTCAACGCCCAGGGCATCGGGCCCCAGCGCTGAGCTGAGGCACGAGGTGCCGTGACCCCACGGCGCTGATCCCGTTCCACCGTTCCAGGCTGCGGCCCGGCACCCTCGAGGTGCCGGGCCGCAGTGCTGTCCGCGTGTCCCGGCGCACGCCCGGCCGCTCGGTCAGCCGAACGCCAGCCACCCGGCTGCCAGCACGTTCCCGGTCGCGGCGGCGGTCCGGGCCGTGTCCACCCGGACGAGACGGCGGTGGACGTCGACGGAGAAGCCGCGGCCCAGCTGCCGGTGCAGCGGCACCGCACCCAGCGCCGTGAGCAGCAGCACGCCCGCCAGCGCCCCGGCCGAGAGCACCACGGGCGGCCACGGGGCCCCGGCCACGCCGGTGAGCAGCCAGCCCGTCGTCACCGCCTGACCGGCGAACAGTGGTCCGACCAGCCGGCTGATCAGCCGGGAGTGCCGGGCGTGGAAGTCCCGGAACGCCTCGGTCGGGACGGCGGGGAACTGCGGGTAGACCAGCCCGCGCACCGTCCACTGCAGGCCCGCGTAGGCCGCCACCAGGGCCAGGTGGACGAGCGGCAGCGCCTCGCTCACCCGCGCGCGGCCTTGGGTCGCTTCCCGCGCCAGGCGAGGCTCTGCTCGTCCAGCCGGCGCACCAGCGGGTCGCCCTGGGCGGCCATGGCCTCGGCGAGGCGGACGGCGGTGGTCAGCTGGTCGTCGTCCAGCTGCGCGAAGGCGGGGGAGCGGCGGCGGTCCAGGACGTCGTACCAGCGCCTCCCGACCGCGTGGTCGAGCACGATGCGGCCGAAGCAGTGGTCCGCGGTCACCACCCAGCCCTCCGCGCGGGCCCGGGCGGGGAGCACGTCCAGCACCAGCTCGCGGTAGCGGGTCAGCAGCGCGGCGCGGTCGGGCACCGGCCCAGTCTCGCCGCCGCTGGCCGGCGCTGCCCGCGGACGCACGACGGCGCCGCTCCCCGGCAGGGAACGGCGCCGTCGTGCGGAGCGGCGAGCGGGGTCACTGGGCCTTGGCGAGGGTCCCCAGGTAGAGCTCGATCACCTTCGGGTCGTTCATCAGCGACTTGCCCGAGTCGGTGTAGGCGTTTCGGCCCTGGTCGAGCACGTAGCCCCGGTGGCAGATCTGCAGGCACCGGCGGGCGTTCTGCTCGACCATGATGATCGAGACGCCGGTGGCGTTGATCCGCCGGCAGCGGATGAACACCTCGTCCTGCAGCACCGGGGAGAGGCCCGCGGAGGGCTCGTCCAGCAGCAGCACGGAGGGGTCCATCATCAGCGCACGGCCCATGGCCACCATCTGCCGCTCACCACCGGAGAGGGCGCCGGCCTTGCCCTTGCGACGGTCGCCTAGCAGCGGGAACAGCTCGGCGACGTAGTCGAACCGCTCCTTGAACGTCTTGGGCCGCAGGTAGACGCCCATCTGCATGTTCTCCTCGATGGTGAGAGAGGGGAACACGTTGTTGTTCTGCGGGACGTAGCCGACGCCGAGCGAGACCAGCCGGTGGGCCGGGGCGGACGTGATGTCCTCGCCGCGCAGCGTCACCGCGCCGGACCGCACCGGGATCAACCCGAACAGCGCCTTGAGCAGCGTGGACTTGCCGGCGCCGTTGGGTCCGATGATGCCGACCAGCTCGCCGTCGGCGAGGTAGAAGTCGGTGCCGTTGAGGATGTTGACCCCGGGGACGTAGCCGGCCACCAGGTTGTCGGCGCGCACCAGCGCGCCCTCGGCGAGACGCTGGTGCTCCTCCCGGGTGGCCGCCTTCTCCGCCGGGGACATGGCCACCGCGGTGCCGGGGCCGGGGTCGTCGGCGACCGGCCGGTCCTGCTCGGACTCCGGCACGGAGAACCTCCGGTCCTCCGGCGGACCCGGTGTGTCCATGCCAGTCATCGTCCTGCCCTCCTCGTGCGGCGGCCCTGGTCGGAGCTGATGACGTCCTCGCGCTGCGCCCGCGCGGCCGCCTGGTCCTCGGCGAGGAAGCGGTCTTCCTCGTCCTCGGTCAGGGGGGCGTCGTGGTGCGCGCCGAGGTAGGCGTCGACCACGGCCTTGTTCTGGCTGATGGAGTCCGGTGCGCCTTCGGCGATGACCTTGCCGGCGGCCATGACGACCACCCAGTCGCTGATGTCCCGGACGACGTCCATGTCGTGCTCGACGAAGATGACCGTCATGCCCTCCTCGCGGAGGTCCTTGACGTGGCCCAGCAGGCTCTGGGTCAGCGCCGGGTTCACCCCGGCCATCGGCTCGTCGAGCATCACCACCTGCGGCTCGCTCATCAGTGCTCGGGCCATCTCGAGCAGCTTGCGCTGACCACCGGACAGGCTGCCGGCGAAGTCGTCCTTCTTGGCGTCGAGCTTGAACCGCCGGAGCAGGTCCATCGCGCGTTCGGTGTTGGCCTTCTCCTGGGCGCGCCAGGTCCCCGGCACGAGGGCCCGCAGGAAGCTCTCCCCGGACTGCCCCTGGGCGCCGAGCAGCATGTTCTGCAGCACGGTGAGCCGGGACAGCGCCTTGGTCAGCTGGAAGGTGCGGACGACGCCGAGCCGGGCGACCTGGTGCGGGCTGAGCTTGCCCAGCTCGCGGCCGTTGAACGACCAGGTGCCGGTGTTGGGCTGGTCGAACCCGGTGAGCAGGTTGAACAGCGTCGTCTTGCCCGCACCGTTGGGCCCGATCAGCCCGGTGATGCCACCGCGCTGGATCTCCAGGTGGTCGACGGACACCGCGGTGAGCCCACCGAAGGTGCGGGTGACGTGGTCGACGACGATCGCCGGGTCGGGCTTGGCGACGCCGACCTCCCAGGGGACGTCGCGGAGGGCGGCCTGGGCCTCCCGCCGGGGCTCGGCGCGGGTGGCGCCGGCCAGCGGCGTCGTGCCGGGGGTCCCGTCGGGCCGTGCGGCGTGCGCGCCGTGGGGAGCGGGGTCAGCGGGCATCGAGCATCACCTCTCGTCGGTCACCGAAGATGCCCTGGGGCCGGAACACCAACAACAGCATGAGCCCGATCCCGACCAGCACGTAGCGCAGCTGCGCGACGTCGGTGGAGGAGAGCAGCTCCGAGGGGATGACCCCGTTGGCGATCAGCGAGCGCAGCCCGGTGTCGGCGAACTGCAGGATGAACAGCAGCAGCATGGACCCGATGACCGGGCCGAGCACCCGTGCGGCGCCACCGAGGATCAGCGCCGCGTAGGCCAGGAAGGTGTTGGCGTTCTGGTACTGGTCGGGGATGGCCGACCCGGTGCCGACGGCGTAGACCATGCCGCCGAAGGCGCCGAAGATCCCGCCGAGGACCAGCGCCTGCATCTTGTAGGCGTAGACGTTCTTGCCCAGCGAGCGGACGGCGTCCTCGTCCTCCCGGATGGCCTTCACCACCCGGCCCCAGGGGGAGCGCATGAGCGCCCAGACCAGCAGCGAGCACAGCGCCACCAGGATCCACCCGACCGTGCAGACCCAGAGTTCGCCGCCGCTCCAGGTGGTGCCCAGCAGGTCGTACCGGCGGGCGGTGTCCCAGGGGGCCAGGGCGATGAAGTCGCGGTTGAACGCCGACAGCCCGCGGGTGCCACCGGTGACCGGGGTGGCGGAGACCGATCGGAAGACCAGTCTCAGCCCCTCGGCGGTGGCGATGGTGACGATGGCGAGGTAGTCGGCCCGCAGGCGCAGCGTGGGCAGGCCCAGCAGGAGGGCGAGCACGACGGCGGCGAGGACCCCGACGAGCACCCCGACCCAGAAGGGCAGCCCCCACTGGCTCACCGAGATGGCGATGCCGAAGCCGCCGAGCATGGCGAAGGCGATCTGGCCGAAGTTGAGCAGGCCCGTGTACCCGAAGTGCACGTTGATGCCGATGGCGAGCAGGGCGAAGAAGATCGCCTGGAACCCGAAGAACGCCTTGCCCGCGATCGCGAACGCGTTGAGGAGGTCGGCCATCGGTCAGCCGATCCTGGCGCGGCTGCCCAGGATGCCCTGGGGACGGACGACGAGGATGACGATCAAGAGGAGCAGCCCTCCGACGTACTTCATGTCATTCGGGATGACGAGGGTGGACATCTGCACGAAGACGCCGACGATCAGGCTGCCGAGCAGGGCGCCGTAGGCGGTCCCGAGCCCACCGAGGGTGACCCCGGCGAACATCAGCAGCAGCAGCCGGAAGCCCATGTCCCACTGGACCTGGTCGGAGAGACCGAGGAGCACCCCGCCGAGCGCGGCGAGCGCACCGCCGAGCACCCACACGAAGAGGACGACCCGGTTGACGTCGATCCCGGAGGACGCCGCCAGGTCCCGGTTGTCCGACACCGCGCGCATGGCCTTGCCGATCTTGGTGCGCTGCAGCATGAGCGCCACCAGGACCAGCACGACGACCGCGATGACGATCGAGGCGATGTCCCGGTCCTGCAGGGTGAACAGGCCGTAGCTCCTGGCCCGCTGACCCTGGTAGTCGGCGTAGGGGTTGGAGAACCCGCCGTAGAAGATCTGGTAGCTGTAGCGCAGCGCCAGGGAGAGCCCGATCGAGACGACGAGCGCCGCGATGAGCCCGGTGCCGCGGCGCCGCAGCGGCCGCCAGATGGCCAGCTCGTTGAGGGCACCGATGACGCCGCCGACCACCATGGCCAGCAAGGCGGCCGGGATGAGCGGGACCCCGCCCTGCACGTTGATGTACCAGGCGGCGATGGCGCCGATGGTGACCAGCTCACCGTGGGCGAAGTTGGTCAGCCCGGTGGTGCCGTAGATGAGCGACAGGCCGACCGCCGCCATGGCGATCAGGAGCCCGAAGCGCAGGCCGTCGACGAACAGCTGGACGGCCCGGATGGTGCCGCCCCCGTCGTTGCGGCTGCCGTCGTTGAGGCCGATGTTGACCGGCTGCGCCCGCCCCGCGTCGACGGTGACGGTGCGGCTGGGCTCGCCGTTGACCACCACACCCTCTGGCAGGTCGTCGGGGTCGACGCTGACGACGTACTGGCCGGGGCCGGGCAGGTCGACCTCCCACCGGCCGTCCTCGTCGGTCTGGACGGTGTCCACGGTGTCGCCGTCGGGCGTGGCCACCTCGACGGTGACCCCTTCGATCGGGCCGCTCAGGCTGGTCTGCAGCGTGCCGCGGACCTGCTCGCCGGCCTCCGCCGCGGAGGCGATGCCGGGCACGAGGGTCGCGAAGGCCATCCCGAAGGCGGCGATGAGCAGGGCCAGCACCAGGGGGCGGTGGGTGCGGCGCCGCCGGCGCTCGCTCCGCCGGGATGCGGACCGGTCCTCCCGGGTGGAGCTGCGTTCCCCGTACCTCGCGGCACGGTGGGGCGCGTGCGTCACTCGACCTCCCAGCCGTTGAATGTGAGGCGGGACAGTAACCCACTCGCGTTACGGGCATCGACCTGCTGGGACACACTGTGACCCTTCTGCGACACGCCGATGTGCTACTCGCGGGTAGTCGGGGAGCGACGTGTCGCGCCGCCGTCGTCGCCGATCGGCTGGCCGCGGAGGTGCGGGCGCGGGTTCAGCGGGCGGGGCGGATCAGGCAGGTGAGGCGTGCGCTGGCCGTCGGACGGCCGGCCTCGTCGCTGACCGAGATGAGGAAGGTCGCCAGCGTGCGGCCGCGCCGGACCGGCGTGCAGACGGCGGTCACCAGGCCGGAGGTGGCGGCGCGCAGGTAGCTGGCGTTCAGCTCGATGCCGACCACGGTGCCGCCGGGCCCGGCGTGCAGCATCGCCGCCCAGGACCCGATGCTCTCGGCCAGGGCGCAGGTGGCCCCGCCGTGCAGCAGGCCGAAGGGCTGTTCGTTCCCGGCGACCGGCATGGTCGCCACCAGCCGCTCGGGGGTGAAGTCGGTGATCCGGATACCGAGCTTGTCGTCCAGGGGCCCCTGGGTGTCGGACGGCAGCCAGTCCGGACGCGCGGTCGTCATCCGCGCACCGTAGCCACCGGCGGTCCGTGGTCGGCTCGTGTGCCCGCCCGGGGTGTCGGTGGGCGCCCTTAAGCTCGTGGTCGATGTCCGCACCGGTGAGCACCCCAGCCAGCACGACAGCCTCCGACCCGGCCCCCGGTGTCCGTCCGCGGCTGCTGCTGCTCGACGGCCACTCGCTGGCGTACCGGGCGTTCTTCGCCCTCCCGGTGGAGAACTTCTCCACCACCACCGGGCAGCCGACCAACGCCGTCTACGGCTTCACGTCGATGCTGATCAACGTGCTGCGCGACGAGCAGCCCAGTCACCTCGCGGTGGCCTTCGACGTCAGCCGGAAGACCTTCCGCAGCGAGATCTACGCCGACTACAAGGCCAACCGCGCGGAGAGCCCGACCGACTTCCGCGGGCAGGTGAGCCTGGTGCAGGAGGTCCTCGGCGCGCTGCACGTGCCGGTGATCACCGCGGAGAACTACGAGGCCGACGACGTCATCGCCACCCTCACCGTGCAGGCGGTCGAGCAGGGCATGGACGTGCTGATCTGCACCGGCGACCGGGACGCGCTGCAGCTGGTCAACGAGCACGTCACGGTGCTGTACCCGCGCAAGGGCGTCTCCGACCTGACCCGGTTCACCCCGGAGGAGGTCGAGGCCAAGTACGGCCTGACCCCGACCCAGTACCCCGACTTCGCCGCGCTGCGCGGCGACCCCAGCGACAACCTGCCCAACATCCCGAGCGTGGGGGAGAAGACCGCCGCCAAGTGGGTGCGCGAGTACGGGTCGCTGAACGCACTGGTCGACCAGGTCGACACGGTCAAGGGCAAGGTCGGGGAGAAGCTGCGGGAGCACCTGTCCTCCGTCCTGCAGAACCGCCGGCTCACCGAGCTCGACCGCGCGGTGCCGCTCGAGGTCGGTCCGCAGGACCTCGCCGTCCAGCCCTGGGACCGCAACGAGGTCCACACCCTCTTCGACAACCTGCAGTTCCGGGTGCTGCGCGACCGGCTCTTCGCCACCCTCGCCACGCCGGAGCCAGAGGTCGACGGCGGGTTCGAGGTGACCGCCGACCGGCTCGCCCCCGGTGAGCTGGGCGACTGGCTCGCCACCCACGCACGCACCGGGCACACCGGCGTCGTCTTCCGGGGCACGTGGGGCCGGGGCGTCGGCGAGCTCACCGGCCTCGCGCTGGCCGCCGCCGACGACCACGCCACCTTCGTCGACCTGGGCCCCGACCTGGACGCCGCCGACGAGCAGGCGCTGGCCGGCTGGCTGGCCGACCCGGCGACCCCCAAGGTCGTGCACGAGGTCAAGGGGCCGCTGCTGGCCGTCTGGAACCGCGGCTGGGACCTGCAGGGCATGGTCAGTGACACCGCGCTCGCGGCCTACCTGGTCAACCCCGGGCAGCGCTCCTTCGACCTCGGTGACCTGGCGGTGCGCTACCTGCGCCGCGAGCTCAAGGACGCCGCGGAGCCGGAGGGCCAGCTGACCCTCGACGGGCTCGGCCCCTCGGAGGAGGACGTCGCCGCGGCCGCCGCGCACGCCGACGTGCTCAAGGCGGTGGCGGTCAACGACCTGTCCGACGCCCTGGAGCAGGTGCTCGGTCAGAAGGGCGGCGACCAGCTGCTCGGGGACATCGAGCTGCCGCTGACCCGGGTGCTCGCCGCCATGGAGCACCGGGGCATCGCCGCGGACCTGGACTCCCTGCACGAGCTGCAGCGCGAGTTCGCGGCCGCGGTGACCGAGGCGGCCGACGAGGCCTACGCGGTCATCGGCAAGGAGATCAACCTCGGCTCGCCCAAGCAGCTGCAGGCGGTCCTCTTCGACGAGCTCGGGCTGCCCAAGACGAAGAAGAACAAGACCGGCTACACCACTGACGCCGAGGCACTGACCTCGTTGCTGGCCTCCACCGGGCACCCGTTCCTCGAGCACCTGCTGCGGCACCGGGACGTCACCCGGCTGCGCACCGTCATCGACGGGCTGATCCCGATGGTCGACGAGGTGGGGCGGGTGCACACCACCTACCAGCAGACGATCGCGGCGACCGGCCGGCTGTCCTCCACCGACCCGAACCTGCAGAACATCCCGATCCGCAGCGCCGAGGGCCGCCGGATCCGGCAGGCCTTCGTCGTGGGCTCGGGCTACGAGTCGCTGATGACCGCCGACTACAGCCAGATCGAGATGCGGATCATGGCCCACCTGTCGGAGGACGCCGGCCTGATCGAGGCCTTCACGTCGGGTGAGGACCTGCACTCCTTCGTCGCCTCGCGGGCGTTCGACATCCCGATCGAGCAGGTCGACCCGGAGATGCGCCGCCGGATCAAGGCGATGAGCTACGGCCTGGCCTACGGGCTGAGCGCCTACGGGCTGTCCCAGCAGCTGCGGATCACCCCGGAGGAGGCGCGCGGTCAGATGCACGCCTACTTCGAGCGCTTCGGCGGCATCCGCGACTACCTCGACGGGGTCGTGGACGACGCCCGGCAGACCGGCTACACCGAGACGACGCTGGGCCGGCGCCGCTACCTGCCCGACCTGACCAGCGACAACCGGCAGCGCCGGGAGATGGCCGAGCGGATGGCGCTCAACGCGCCGATCCAGGGGTCGGCCGCCGACGTCATCAAGGTGGCGATGCTCAACGTGGAGCGGGCCATCGCGGCCGAGGGGCTGCGTTCGCGGATGCTTCTGCAGGTCCACGACGAGCTGGTGCTCGAGGTCGCGGCGGGGGAGCGGGAGACCCTCGAGGCGCTGGTGCGGCGCGAGATGGCCGGCGCGGCGCAGCTGTCGGTCCCGCTGGAGGTCTCGGTCGGCTTCGGCACCAGCTGGGACGACGCCGCCCACTGAGGAAGGACCCCGAGGCTCCCCACGCCTCGCAGGTTCGGCGTGGGCCCCTGCACCGGGGCCATGGCTCGCCCCGAGCGTGCGAGGGGGGAAGAGAGGGACGAGGTCCTCCTGCCCACGCCTCGCAGGCTCGGCGTGGGCCCCTGCACCGGGGCCACAGGCGGGACGGTCAGCTAGGGGGTCAGGCGGCGGCGCGGGCCAGGGGGAAGGTGCAGACCCGCTGCCAGGAGCCGGCCGCGCGCGTGCCGGCGTACAGCGCGGCCGTGTCGATGTGGGTCCGCAGCGGCATCGCTGCGCAGAGCACCTCCTGGGCGTGCTGCAGGCCGGCCAGGTCGCCCTGGCGACGCTGCCCGATGCTCAGGTGCGGCTTCGGCTCGCCGTGTGCGCCGCGGTAGGGCGGGTGGTCGGGGTAGGCCTCGGCCACCACCCGGGTCAGCCGGCGGAACGGCTCCTCGGGGTCGGGCGCCAGGTAGAGCATCTCCTCCCCGAACCAGGCGGTGTTGGTGAACGTGCAGTCGAAGGCGGGCACCGAGGCGAGGAGCTCGGTCAGGCCGTCCAGCAGCGCGTCGTCCACCTGGCGTGGGGTGACGAACGGGTAGATGACCGCCAGGTGCGCGGGCACGCCCCACGAGGCAGACACGTCGAACTGCTGACGGTGTACGTCGACCAGCGGGTCGGCGTCCGGGACGAGCACGACCACGGCGCTCTCGGTGGCGTCTTCCAGGACGGTCTGTGCTGTCTGGTCCACCGCGTGGCTCCCTCGCTCCGGTCCCGCGTCCCGGGCCGGGCCCGGCGTCGCGGCCCAGCCTCGCAGGTCCGGACCCCGATCGGCAGGTCGGCGGCCGGTCCCGCCGCTCAGCCGGGCAGGTGGCAGACCAGGATCAGCGTCCCCGGCATCAGGGCACCCCGCTCCGGGGACCACTGCCCCCAGGTCTCGGTGCGGCCGGGCGTCCACTCCGGCTCGATCAGGTCGCCGAGCACGAACCCGGCGCCGACGACCGCCCGTACCCAGTCGCCGATCGTGCGGTGGTGCTCCACGTACACCGTCGTCCCGGCCTCGTCGGTCTCCACGTACGGCGCGCGGTCGAAGTAGGAGGAGACGACGCGCAGGTCGGCCGGGTCGGGAGAGTCCGGCATCGGCCACCGCATCGGGTGGTTCACCGAGGCGACCAGCCGTCCGCCCGGCCGCAGCACCCGGGCGACCTCGGTCAGCACCGCCGTGGCGTCGGCGACGAACGGCAGCCCGCCGAACGCCGAGCAGGCCAGGTCCACGCTCGCGTCGGCCAGGGGCAGCGCACCCGCGTCGGCCTGGAGCAGGGGGACGGCGATGCCGGTGGACCGGTTCAGCTCGGCCGCGCGGGCGAGCATGCCCCCGGAGACGTCCAGCGCCACCGGGGAGGCGCCGGCCGTGCGCAGCCAGCGGGAGCAGGGCGCCGACCCGCAGCCGATCTCCAGCACCCGGCGCCCGGCGACCTCGCCCAGCAGGTGCGCGTCGGCCTCCCGCAGCCCCTCGGGGCACCAGAGGAAGTCGGCGTCGCCGAGGTCGCCGCCGTGCTCGGCCAGGTAGGCCGGTGCGGCGGCGTCCCACCAGCCCCGGTTCGCCCGGGCGGACTCGGCCGGACCGGCCGCCCGGCGGGTCACGCCACCGGCTGCCGGGTACCCGTCCACGGCCAGTGGGAGAGGGGCGGCGGAGGGGTGCGCGGGGGTGCTGTCCATGACGCGCCGATGGTGACACGCCGTCGTGCGGGTGACCGGGCCGGCCGGGCCCGCCCCCTGGTGGACCGGCAATCGCCAGGTCCGTACGATGGTGGGCACGCCAGAGGTCTGTGGCGTCGGCCCTCCGTCACGAGGGCCGGCATCGCCGTCTCCCGTGAACCTCCCCGTGGTCCGCCTGGCCCGCGGGTGAACTCCTTGTCCCTACGCATCCCCCGTCCGGAGCACTCGACCACATGACCTCCACTCAGGTCCGTCCCGACAGCACCCCCCAGATCGCGGTCAACGACATCGGCACCGCCGAGGACTTCCTCGCCGCGATCGACCAGACCATCAAGTACTTCAACGACGGCGACATCGTCGAAGGCGTGATCGTCAAGGTCGACCGGGACGAGGTGCTGCTGGACATCGGCTACAAGACCGAGGGCGTCATCCCCTCGCGTGAGCTGTCCATCAAGCACGACGTCGACCCGACCGAGGTCGTCAAGGTCGGCGACGAGGTGGAAGCCCTCGTCCTCCAGAAGGAGGACAAGGAAGGCCGGCTCATCCTGTCCAAGAAGCGGGCTCAGTACGAGCGCGCCTGGGGCACGATCGAGGCCAAGAAGGAAGCCGACGAGGTCGTCACCGGCACCGTCATCGAGGTCGTCAAGGGCGGCCTGATCCTCGACATCGGGCTGCGCGGCTTCCTGCCCGCCTCGCTCGTCGAGATGCGTCGCGTCCGCGACCTGCAGCCCTACGTGGGCCGCGAGCTCGAGGCGAAGATCATCGAGCTGGACAAGAACCGCAACAACGTCGTCCTCTCCCGTCGCCAGTGGCTGGAGCAGACCCAGTCCGAGGTCCGCAGCGAGTTCCTCAACAAGCTCGCCAAGGGCCAGGTCCGCACGGGCGTCGTCTCCTCGATCGTCAACTTCGGTGCCTTCGTGGACCTGGGTGGCGTCGACGGTCTGGTGCACGTCTCCGAGCTGTCCTGGAAGCACATCGACCACCCCTCCGAGGTCGTCGAGGTCGGTCAGGAGGTCACCGTCGAGGTCCTCGACGTCGACCTGGACCGTGAGCGGGTCTCCCTGTCGCTGAAGGCGACGCAGGAGGACCCGTGGCGTCAGTTCGCCCGCACGCACCAGATCGGTCAGGTCGTGCCGGGCAAGGTCACCAAGCTCGTCCCCTTCGGTGCGTTCGTGCGCGTCGACGAGGGCATCGAGGGCCTGGTGCACATCTCCGAGCTGGCCGAGCGCCACGTGGAGATCCCGGAGCAGGTCGTGCAGGTCGGCGACGAGATCCTCGTCAAGGTCATCGACATCGACCTGGACCGCCGCCGCATCTCGCTGTCCCTCAAGCAGGCCAACGAGGGCGTCGTCGGCGACGAGGAGCAGTTCGACCCGGCCGCCTACGGCATGGCCGCCCAGTACGACGAGCAGGGCAACTACGTCTACCCCGAGGGCTTCGACGCCTCCACCGGCGAGTGGCTCGAGGGCTACGACGAGGCCCGCGAGACGTGGGAGCGGCAGTACGCCGAGGCGCAGGCCCGGTTCGAGGCGCACCGCAAGCAGATCGCGGCGGCCAAGGAGGCCGACGCCGAGGCTGCGGCCGGTGGCAGCTACTCCAGCGAGCCGGTCGACGCGCCGGACGCCCCCTCGACCGGTGGCACCCTGGCCTCCGACGAGGCGCTGGCGGCCCTGCGGGCCAAGCTCGCCGGCGGCGAGTGACCTCGCAGCTCGTCTGAGCAGCACCTGACCGTGCGCCGTCCACCTCCGGGTGGGCGGCGCACGGTCGTCTCTGCGCCAGGTGGCCGCCGTCCACGCGTCGCGAGCCTGGGCGTCGTCGGACCGGACGACCGCGTCGCCAGCCGCTGACGGCCCGCTGACCGTCCTTCCCGGACAGGGACGGCCCGCTGACGGAGGGTGGGCCGGGACGGCGTCGACTCCGCCGACCGTGGGCCCCGGACGGCGACGACCCCGCCGACCGTGCGGTCGACGGGGTCGTCGGGTCCTGGGGCTCGGCCGTGAGCTGTCGGACCGCGGCTGCGTGCCGGCTCGTCCGTGAGCCGTCGCAGGGCAGGCAGCGGGGGTGGTGCCCCTCGGTCAGGCCCTCCCGCCGTCCCCTGCCGTGAGCTCGCCGGCGGTGGGGACGGGCGGGACCTGGGTCAGAGGCTGAGGATGATGGCGAACGCGGTGCGCGGGCGACCGCCGGCGTTGGCCAGGAAGTCCCAGGTGTGCCGACCGGAGCGCACGCTCGGCATCAGGGCGCGGAAGAACGCGGCCCCGCGGCTGCCCTGCGGCAGGCGCTCGCGCACGCCGGGGAGGTCGGAGCAGCGCACCCCGCCGGGGGCGTCGATCCGGTGCCGACCACGGCGGGGAGTGCCAGCGGTCGACAGTGCGCCATCGAGCGTGGAACGGGACATGGTCGGGTCTGCCTCTCTCCTGTGGCGGGGGAAGTCCACCGGGACGAAAGGTAGGTCCTGTGACTGGTGTGACTGGTGCGACGCGCCGGGGCCGCCGGGGCCGTGACCTCGCCGAGACCTGAGGGGCCCTCGCCGTGCGGGAGGACCCTGCGCGAGGACGGGGCTGCTCCTAAGGTCGCACCGTGGTGAAGATCGGGCTGACCGGCGGCATCGGTTCGGGCAAGAGCACCGTCGCGGCCCTGCTGGCCGAACGGGGTGCCGTCGTCGTGGACGCCGACCGGCTCGCCCGCGAGGCGGTGGCACCGGGGACGACGGGGCTGGCCGCGATCGCCGAGGAGTTCGGGCCCGGGGTGCTGACCGGGGACGGCGCGCTGGACCGGGCTGCGCTCGCCGCGGTGGTCTTCGCCGATCCCGCGGCGCGGGCCCGGTTGGACGCGATCGTCCATCCCCGGGTGCGCGCGCGTGCAGCTGAGCTGGCCGCTGCGGCACCGCCGGGGTCGGTCGTGGTCCAGGACGTGCCCCTGCTGGTCGAGACGGGGCAGGCGGCGTCCTTCGACCTGGTGCTCGTCGTGCAGACCGACCCGGAGACCCGGGTCGCCCGGCTGGTGGACCGGGGGCTGTCCGCTGCCGACGCGCGGGCCCGGATCGCCAGCCAGGCCACCGACGAGCAGCGCCGGGCGGTCGCCGACGTCGTGTTGCGCAACGACGGTCCGCCGGAGGAGCTGGCCGCGCAGGTGGATCGCTTCTGGTCCGAGCACGTGGAGCCCGCGACGTGCTGACCCCGCGATCAGTTCCGCCGGCCGGCGCGGTCCTCTCGTGCAGGCCCCGGTGCGGGGTCCCGGTCGCGGAGGAGAGTCGAGATGGCGCAGCAGAAGATCGTCCCGAACCTGTGGTTCGACAGCCAGGCGGAGGAGGCGGCGCACTACTACGTCGACGTCTTCGGGGAGGGCCGGCTGCTCAGCGTGGCCCGCTACCCGGAGGGCGCGCCCGGCCCGGCCGGGTCGGTGATGAGCGTCGAGTTCGAGGTGGCCGGCCAGCGCTTCGTGGGGATCAACGGCGGACCGCAGTTCCCCTTCACCGAGGCCGTGTCGTTCCAGATCGACTGCGCCGACCAGGCCGAGGTCGACCGCTTCTGGGACCGGCTCATCGGGGACGGGGGACAGGAGAGCGAGTGCGGGTGGCTCAAGGACCGGTACGGGCTGTCCTGGCAGGTCGTCCCGGCCGGCATGGCGGAGGTGTTCGCCGACCCCGATCCGGCGCGGGCCCAGCGGGCCGTGCAGGCCATGCTCGGGATGCGCAAGCTCGACCTCGCTGCCCTGCGTGCCGCGGCCGACGGTGTGCCGGTCGGCTGAGTGGGGATGATCACAGGAGCCCGAGGTCGCCGGCGGACCCGTCGCCCACCAGCACAGAAGGCCCCAGGTCCGTGGACCTGGGGCCTTCTGTGCTGGTGGGCGATACTGGGATCGAACCAGTGACCTCTTCCGTGTCAGGGAAGCGCGCTACCGCTGCGCCAATCGCCCCTACCGGTCTGCCGACCGGCCTGCCTCCACACTCGTGCTCCGTGGAGGAGACGAGGTGGAGACGGGATTTGAACCCGTGTAGACGGCTTTGCAGGCCGTTGCCTCGCCTCTCGGCCACTCCACCGCAGGCCGGGCGCCGGTCTCGCGACCAGCGCCCGGGGGTTCCCGAGCGGACGACGGGATTCGAACCCGCGACCCTCACCTTGGCAAGGTGATGCTCTACCAACTGAGCCACGTCCGCGTTGCGGATCAAGTCCGCGTTACGTGGAGAACTCTAACCGACCCGTTCTGGGGCTCCAAACCCGGGGGGTCCAGGGGGTGTCGGGACGGGGGTTCCTGCAGGTCAGCGCCGTGCGGGGGTCAGTGCGACGTGGGGTTGTCGGTGCCGCCGCGCAGGAGGGCGGTCAGCTCGTCGTCGACCCGCATCAGCTCGCTCTCCGTGCCGACCGGGACCAGAGCGTCGGTCTCGCGCAGGAACTGGCCGACCGCGGCCCCCGAGACCTCGAACAGCGCCTCGCCCGAGGGGGCGCGCAGTTGCAGGAACAGCACGTCCAGTCCGCCGCGTGCCGGCCACAGCCGGACGTCGCCCTCGCCGACCGGCCCGACCAGGCCCGCGCGCAGGAGGTCGCGGCTGAGCAGCCACTCGACGCCGCCGTCCTCGTCCGGGGCGGTGTCGGAGCCGGCGTCGTCGGCACCGGCGGCCTCGTACGCGGAGCCGTCGTCGTGGGCACGGTCGTCGTCGTCGCCGAACCGGACGCGCACGGCGAACGGGTCGGTGGAGTCGTAGACCAGCGCGGCCGGGACCGCCGTCCAGGACTGGGGGCCGATGAGGTGGAACGTCGTCCGTGCGGTGCAACCGGACATCGAGTGGCGAGCCATGCCTCCTTAACGACCCAGAACTGCCCTCGGTCACGCATGGTCCCGGCGTGTCGCGTCACACCAGTCACATGCGTCCCACGCGTGGCCAGCCGACACGGGCCCACCGCGGTCGCCGGGACCGTGGTGAGGGGGCGAACCGATCAGGGCCGACGCGCCGAACGCCACGTGTGACCATGGGCCTCGTGAGCCGACCAGTGCGCAGTCCCGAGGACGGCGCCGCCGACCTCGAGCTGGTCCGCCGGATGGCGGCTGGCGACCGCACGGCGGTCGATGACCTCTACCTGCGCTTCCGGCGCCCGGCGTTCGCCCTGGCCCGCCGGGTGCTGGCCGACGACACGCTGGCCGAGGACGTGCTCCAGGACGTCTTCCTCGGCATCTGGCGCAACCCGAGCGCCTTCGACGGCAGCCGGGGCAGCGTCGCCTCGTGGGTGCTGACGATGGTCCACCACAAGGCGGTGGACGCCGTCCGCCGCGAGGAGTCGCAGCGCCGCCGCACCGCGCGGGCCGAGGAGGACATGGCGCTCGCGGCACCGACCGAGAACCACGACGTCGAGGACGAGGCGTGGGAGCGGGTGGAGGCCGGCCGGGTGCGGACGGCGCTGCGTTCCCTGCCCGATCCGCAACGGGAGGCGCTGACCTTGGCCTACTACGGCGGGTACACCCAGCGCGAGGTGGCCGCCCTGACCGGCATCCCCCTGGGGACGGTGAAGACCCGGATGCTCGCCGGCATGCGCCGGCTCAAGGACACCCTCGGCACCGGCGTCACCCCGGCCGACGGAGCTCCCCGATGACCGCCCCCCTGGGCAACCGGGACGACGAGCACCGCAGCTGGGACGAGCTGGCCGTCGGCTGGGCGCTGCACGCGCTCGAGCCCGAGGACGAGGACCTCTTCGCCGCGCACCTCGCCGACTGCGACCGCTGTGCCGACACGGTCGCCGAGACCGCCGAGGTGATGGCCGCGATGTCCCGCGACCTGCCACCGGCCGAGCCGTCGGACGGGCTGCGGGACCGCCTGCGCGCGGCGGTCGAGGAGACCGAGCAGCTCCCGCAGACGCCCCCGGCCGGGCGTCGGCGCGAGCAGCCACCGGCGGCGCCGACCCGGCCCGCCGACCGGCCCGGCCCCTGGCCGACCGGTGCGGGCAGCACGTCCGCACGGGACCTCCAGCTGCCGCTGCCGACCCGGGTCGCCGATCCACGCCCGGCGTGGCGGCGGGTGCTCCCGACCGCGTTGGTCGCCGCCGCGGTGGCGGCGGTGCTGGCGCTGGGCGCCTGGAACGTCGCGCTGACCAGCGCACGCGACGAGGCCGTGGCCGCAGCGGCCGAGCAGGACCGGGTGCTCGACGCCCTCCTGGAGCCCGGGCAGGCCGTCATCGCCCCGCTGGCCGAGGAGGACGGCGAGGACGTCGCGACCGTCGTCGCCCGGGACGGAGCGCTGCAGGTGGTGGCCGACGGCCTGCCGGTCAACGACAGCGGTGACACCACCTACGTCGTCTGGGGGTTGCCGGATGGTCCCCCCGTGGCCATCGGGACGTTCGACGTGGTGACTTCTGAGATGGACCTGCGGACCGTAGGCTCGGTGGAGACCGGGCTGGACGAGTACCCCGCGTACGGCATCAGCATCGAGCCCGGTCGGCAGGCTCCGTCGGAACCGACGGACATCGTCGCGACCGGGCAGGTGACCAGCTGAACGGACAGGACACGATGGCGGTGCCGGGTGAGCACGTGTCGGGCCGGCCGGAGCCGGAGGCGCCCGAGACCGCTCAGGAGCGCCGCGCCCGGTACGACGCCGACGGCGTGCACAGCCTGCGCGAGCGGGTCGCCGAGGCGGGCTGGCGCCGCTGGATCGCCGCCCGCCGCAGCCTGGACACCCCCTACCGGGGCGGCGTCGGGCTGCTCGGTGGCCTGGTCGTGGCCTTCGGCATCGTCACCATCCCGCTGCCGGGGCCCGGCTGGCTGACCGTGATCGCAGGGTTGTTCCTGCTCGCCACCGAGTTCACCTGGGCCGAGCGGGTGCTGGAGTTCACCCGTCGGCACGTGGCCCGGTGGACGGCCTGGCTGAACCGCCAGCCGGTGGTCGTGCGCCTGGCCGTCGCCGCGCTGACCGCGGCGTTCGTCTGCGGCGTGCTGCTCGTGACCCTGCACCTGACCGGCGTGCCGGACTGGGTGCCGGGGTGGGTGCCGCTCTGGCGTTGAGCATCTGGCAAGATGTTCGACGCACCGGGCGATTGGCTCAGCGGTAGAGCGCTTCGTTCACACCGAAGAGGTCACTGGTTCGATCCCAGTATCGCCCACCGGCTGCAAGGGGCCAGGTGAACCCGGAGACGGGGGATCCTGGCCCCTTCGTCGTCCCAGGGGCACGACTCCGGGGCGCGGCGCACCATGGGTGGCGATGGCACTGGACCGGGCGGCCCGACTGCGGGTCGCCGTCGAGCGGGACGGGCCCACCTGCGTGTGGTGCGGCCGGGCCTTCGGCCCGCAGGTGGTGCCGACCACCGAGCACGTGGTGCCGCGGGTCAAGGGCGGGCCGTCCTGGCTGGAGAACGAGGTGGCCGCCTGCCGGCGCTGCAACTCCGAGCGCGGGCACACCGCGCCGGTCCCGTGGCTGGAGGAGTGCGAGCGGCGCGGCTGGACCCCCGACGAGCTCCGGCTGGACCGGGTGCTGACCGCCCTGGACGGCGCCATCGCCGAGCGCGGTGGGCAGCGACGGGCCCGGCCCTACCTGGAGGCCCAGCTGCGCCGGCTGCGGCGCCGGGGTGACCCGCCGACCGGGCAGGCCGCCCGGTCCCGGCCCGCGTAGCGTCGGCGCGGTGAGCGACACGGTGGGGCAGGTCGGCCAGATCTCGGTGTACCCGGTGAAGTCCCTGGCCGGGCGGGTGGTCCCGGCCGCGGAGGTCTCGGACGCCGGGCTGCGCGGCGACCGGGCGTGGTCGGTGGTGGAGGCCGGGAGCGGCGAGCGGGTCACCGTGAAGATCACCCCCCGGATGCGTGAGGTCGTGCCCACTGGCGACACCGAGGCGGACACGATCACGCTGACGGAGGTGCTGGGCCGGCCGGTCCGGCTGATCGCGTCCTCGGGTGGGCCGCAGGTCGACGCGGCCGCCGTCCACCTGGTGTCCCGCACCGCGATCGACCGGGCCGCGGCCGGCGACGTTCCCGAGGGCTGCTCGGCCGACGACCCGCGCGCCAACCTGCTGCTGCACCTGAGCGGCGGGCAGGACGAGCGGTCCTGGGTCGGCCGGCGGGTGCGGATCGGCACCGCGGAGCTCGACGTGGTCCGCACCCCGAAGCACTGCCTGGGCGTGTACGCCGAGGTCCGGACCCCCGGCCTGGTGGCCGAGGGTGACCCGGTGCTGCTGCTCGACTGAGCGCCCGTACCGGCGCCGGGGCCCGTGGTGGCTAACCTCACCGATCGTGACCCGGAGAGCTGCGCTGGCCCTGCTCCTGGCGCTGCTGGCCGGCTGTGGCAGCGACGAGCCGGCCCCGGCCGCCGCGCCCGCCACCCCGGCCGCCGAGCCGGCCACACCGTCGTCCTCGGCGCCCGCGGCCCCGCCGGCCCCCGACTCGTTCACCCTGGTCGCCACCGGGGACGTGCTGGTGCACCAGGGCCGCGCGCTCACCTCCGGGGCGCAGCAGCCCGACGGCAGCTGGGACTTCTCCGCCGTCTTCGCGGGGATCGCGCCGGTGCTGCAGGCCGCCGACCTGGCGATCTGTCACCTGGAGACACCGGTCGCGCCGGTGGGCGGCCCCTACTCCGGCTACCCCTCCTTCGCCGTCCAGCCCGAGATCGTCGACGCCCTGGCCGACGCCGGGTACGACCTGTGCTCCACCGCCTCCAACCACTCCCTGGACGACGGCTTCGACGGGCTGGTCCGCACCCTGGACGCGCTCGACGCCGCGGGGATCGCGCACACCGGCACCCACCGCAGCGCGGCGGAGAGCGAGCAGCCGGTGGTCGTCGACGTCGGGGGAGTGCGCGTCGGGCACGTGGCCACGACGTTCTCGCTCAACGGGGTGGCCCTCCCAGCCGAGGCGCCCTTCGCCGTCGACACCTTCGCCGTGCCCGACGTCAGCGGCGTGCTGGCCGACGCGGCCGCCGCCCGGGCCGCCGGCGCGGAGCTGGTGGTGGCCAGCGTGCACTGCTGCGCCGAGTACGACCACGAGCCGACGGCGGCCCAGGAGCAGGCGGTGCGCACGCTGCTCGCCTCCCCGGACGTCGACCTGGTGCTCGGCCACCACGCGCACGTCGTCCAGCCGTTCGAGCAGGTCGACGGGGAGTGGGTGGCCTACGGCCTGGGCAACCACCTGGCCGAGCACAGCACCCGCGGGTACGACACCGAGGACTCGGTGATCGCCCGGTTCACCTTCACCCGTGGCGAGGACGGCCGGTTCACCGTGTCGGAGGCCGAGGCGGTGCCGGTGCGGATCGAGGTCGGGGACGACGCCGTCCGGCTGGTGCCCGCCGACCCGGAGAGCGCCGCGCGGATCGGTGCGGTGCTGGACTCCCGTGGTGCGGTCGCCGACGGGCTGGCGATCGTCCCGGGGTGATCGGGGCGGGCACGGCGGCGCACTAGTCTCGGTTGTCACACGTGGTGTCAAGCGATGCCCGCCACCCCGACCGTCAGGAGCAGTCCGTGTCCACCCCGCCTTCGCCCACCGCCGTCGCCCCGATCCGGGTCCCGGCCGGGACGACGGCGCTGCAGGCGCTCAAGGACGCCGGGGTGCCGCTGAAGGGCCCCGACGGCGCGGTCGTCGTCCGCGAGCCCGTCTCCGGTGACCTCAAGGACCTCGCCTGGGTGCCGGACGCCGACGTCGAGGTCGAGCCGGTGGCCGCCGCCAGCGCCGACGGCCGCGCGGTCATCCGGCACTCGACCGCGCACGTGCTTGCCCAGGCGGTGCAGGACCTCTTCCCGGGCACCCGGCTGGGCATCGGCCCGCCGGTGGAGAACGGCTTCTACTACGACTTCGACCCCGAGCGGCCGTTCACCCCCGAGGACCTGCAGGCGCTGGAGAAGCGCATGCAGGCGATCGTGAAGCAGGGGCAGAACTTCAGCCGCCGGGAGATCGGCGACGACGAGGCCCGGTCCGAGCTGGCGCACGAGCCGTACAAGCTCGAGCTGATCGGCCTCAAGGGCGGTGCCGGTCAGGAAGGGGCCGTCGAGGCCGCCGAGGGCGCGGACGTCGAGGTGGGCGGCGCGCAGCTGACCATGTACGACAACCTCGACCCGCGCACCGGGGAGCGGGTCTGGACCGACCTGTGCCGCGGCCCGCACCTGCCGCGGACCAGCACGATCCCGGCCTTCGCGCTGACCCGCAGCGCTGCCGCCTACTGGCGGGGGAGTGAGAAGAACCCGCAGCTGCAGCGGGTCTACGGCACGGCCTGGGAGAGCAAGGACGCGCTCAAGGCGTACCAGGAGCAGCAGGCCGAGGCCGAGCGCCGCGACCACCGCCGGCTGGGTGCGGAGCTTGACCTGTTCAGCTTCCCCGACGAGGTCGGCTCCGGGCTCGCGGTCTTCCACCCCAAGGGCGGGATCATCCGGCGCGAGCTGGAGAAGTACAGCCAGCGGCGCCACGAGGAGGCCGGCTACTCCTTCGTCAACACCCCGCACATCACCAAGGGGCAGCTGTTCGAGACCTCCGGCCACCTGGACTGGTACGCCGAGGGCATGTACCCGGCGATGCAGCTGGACGAGGAGCGCGACAGCGAGGGCAACGTCCGGCGGCAGGGGCAGGACTACTACCTCAAGCCGATGAACTGCCCGATGCACAACCTGGTGTTCGACTCCCGCGGCCGCTCCTACCGGGAGCTGCCGCTGCGGTTGTTCGAGTTCGGCACCGTGTACCGCTACGAGAAGTCCGGCGTCGTGCACGGCCTCACCCGGGCCCGCGGGTTCACCCAGGACGACGCGCACATCTACTGCACCCCCGAGCAGATGGCCGGCGAGCTGCGCGGGCTGCTGGACTTCGTGCTGGGGCTGCTGGCCGACTACGGGCTGAGCGACTTCTACCTGGAGCTGTCCACCCGCAACCCGGAGAAGTCGGTGGGCACCGACGAGGGCTGGGAGCGCGCCACCGAGGCACTTCGGCAGGCCGCGGTGGACTCCGGCCTGGAGCTGTTCCCCGACCCGGGCGGCGCCGCGTTCTACGGCCCGAAGATCTCGGTGCAGGCCCGGGACGCGATCGGGCGCACCTGGCAGATGTCGACCATCCAGGTGGACTTCAACCTGCCCGAGCGCTTCGGCCTGGAGTACACCGCCGCCGACGGCTCCCGGCAGCGGCCGGTGATGCTGCACCGGGCGCTGTTCGGTTCGATCGAGCGCTTCTTCGGGGTGCTGACCGAGCACTACGCCGGCGCCTTCCCGGCCTGGCTCGCCCCGGTCCAGGTGGTCGGCATCCCGATCACCGACGAGCAGGTGCCGTACCTGACCGACGTCGCCCTGCAGCTGCGCCAGCGCGGCGTCCGGGTGGAGGTCGACGACTCCGACGACCGGATGCAGAAGAAGATCCGCACCGCCAGCAAGCAGAAGGTGCCCTTCGTGCTGATCGCCGGGGCCACCGACGCCGAGGCCGGCGCGGTGTCCTTCCGCTACCGCGACGGCTCGCAGCGCAACGGCGTCCCGGTGGCCGAGGCGGTGGCCCAGGTCGTCGCCTGGGTCGAGGAGCGGCGCAACACCGACCCGACCGCAGAGACCCCGATGGTGGTCGGATGAGCGAGGACAGGGACGGGGCGGCTGCGTACCGGGTGCCGGTGCGCAACGACGACGACGGCCCGACGTCGGGGTTCGAGCACCTGTGGACCCCCTACCGGATGGCCTACATCCGCGGGGAGAACAAGCCGAGCGGCGACCACGACTGCCCGTTCTGCCTGATCCCGGCGATGTCGGACGAGGACGGCCTGATCGTGGCCCGGGGTGCGACGGTGTTCGCCGTCCTGAACCTCTACCCGTACAACGCCGGCCACCTGATGGTCGTGCCGTACCGGCACGTCCCCGACTACACCGACCTGACCCTCGCCGAGGTCGCCGAGCTCGGTGCCTTCACCCAGACGGCGATGCGCGTGGTGCGGTCGGTGAGCGGCGCGCACGGGTTCAACATCGGGATGAACCAGGGCTCGGTGGCCGGCGCCGGGATCGCCGACCACCTGCACCAGCACGCCGTGCCGCGCTGGGGTGGGGACACCAACTTCATGCCGGTGGTCGGGTTGACCCGGGTGCTGCCGCAGGTGCTCGCCGAGACCCGGGCCCTGCTGGCCGGCGCCTGGCCGGCCGCAGGCCGGCCCGGGACGGGCCAGCCGGGCCCGGAGCAGCCGGACCCGGGTCGGTCGACCGGTCCCGAGCCGCACCCGACGGTGGCCTGAGTGCTCGGCGTCAACCTCCGGCCCGCCGTCGGCCGTTTCTGGGCGCCCGTGGTGCGCGGCCTGGTCCGGGCCGGGGTCACCGCCGATGCGGTCACCCTCACCGGCACGCTCGGCGCGGTGGCCTCGGCGGTCTTCCTGATCGGGAACGGCCTGCTCTTCTGGGGCGCGCTCGCCGTCACCGTCTTCGTGCTGCTGGACATGCTCGACGGCGCCCTGGCCCGGGCCCGCGGAGGCGGCTCGGTGTTCGGCGCGGTGCTGGACTCCACCGGTGACCGGGCCGCCGACGCCGCCATCTTCGGCGGGCTGGTCTGGTGGTTCTCCGGGGCGGGGGACAACCGGCTGCTGGTGCTGCTCGCCCTGCTGTGCCTGGTGCTCGGGGTGCTCACCTCCTACGTCAAGGCCCGCGCCGAGGGCGTCGGGCTGTCGGCCGACGTCGGCATCGTCGAGCGCACCGAGCGGCTCATCCTGGTGCTGGTCGGCACGGGGTTCACCGGCCTGGGCATCCCGTACGCGGTGCACGTCGCGCTCTGGGTGCTGCTGGCCGGCAGCGCCGTGACGGTGGCGCAGCGGTTCGCGGCGGTCCGCCGGGAGTCCCGCGGCCAGCAGCTGCCGACGTCGCCGCCCGGCGGGGCGTCCGGGCGTCCCGCGCCGTGAGCCGCCGCGCCGACCTGCTCGCCCGGCTCACCGACGCCGGGTACGCGGCCGGCTGGCGCGCCGTCCGGCTGCTGCCCGAACCGGTGGCCCGGGCCGGCGCCGCCGCAGGGGGAGCGCTCGCCGCCCGCCGGGGCGGCCGGGGCGTCCGGCAGCTGCGGGCGAACCTGGACGTCGTGACCGGCGGCGGCCTGGACGACGCCGCGCTGGACGACCTCACCCGGCGGGCGGTGCAGTCCTACGCCCGGTACTGGCAGGAGGCCTTCCGGCTGCCCACGATCTCTCCCGAGCGCATCCTCGCCGGCTCGCAGCTGCGCGGCCGGGAGCACGTGGAGCAGGCCCGTGCGCAGGGCCGCGGCATCGTCCTGGCCCTGCCGCACAGCGGGAACTGGGACGCCGCCGGGGTGTGGCTCATCGCCTGGCTGGGCGGCCCCTTCGTGACCGTCGCCGAGCGGCTGCGGCCGGAGTCGCTGTACCGCCGGTTCGTCGCCTTCCGGGAACGGCTGGGCATGCGGGTCGTGCCGCTGACCGGCGGGGAGCGACCCAGCGCCACCGTGCTGCGGGAGTGGCTGGCCGACGGCGGCACCGCGTGCCTGCTGATGGACCGCGACCTCTCCGGCAGCGGTGTGCCGGTCACCTTCTTCGGCCGCCGGACGACGATGCCCGGGGGCCCGGCGCTGGTCGCCGCTCAGACCGGGGCCACGCTGCTGCCCGCGGTCTGCCAGTTCGACGGCGCGGGCTGGCGGCTCGTCGTCCACCCAGCGGTGCCGCTCGACGGGCCCGGGCGGCTGCGGGACCGGGTGGCCCGGGCGACCCAGCAGGTGGCCGACGCCTTCGCCACGACCATCGCCGAGCGTCCCGAGGACTGGCACGTGCTCGGCCGGGTCTGGCCCGAGGTGGGCCCCGAGGGCCGCGCGCCCGCCCTCCCGGCCGGGCCCGCAGCCCCGGCGGAGGTGGGGTGATGCGGATCGGGCTGGTCTGCCCCTACTCGTGGGACGTCCCCGGCGGCGTGCAGTACCACGTGCGGGACCTCGCCGAGACGCTGCGCTCCCTCGGCCACTCCGTGGAGGTGCTCACCCCCGCCGAGCGCGAGGAGAGCCTGCCGGCCGAGCACGTCACCTGGGCCGGCCGGGCGGTGCCGGTCCCGTACAACGGCTCGATGGCCAGCATCTCCTTCGGCCCGGTCGCGGCGGCCCGGGCCCGGCGCTGGCTGCGGGAGGGGCACTTCGACGTCGTCCACGTGCACGAGCCGGCGTCGGTCTCGCTCTCCCTGCTCGTCTGCGTGGTCGCCGACGGCCCGATCGTGGCCACCTTCCACGCGGCGACCACCCGGTCCAAGGTGCTGGCCGCGCTGGGCCCGGTGGCCCGCCCCTGGCTGGAGCGGGTCAGCGGGCGGATCGCGGTCTCCGACTTCGCCCGCCGCGTCCAGGTGGAGCACCTGGGCGGGGACGCGGTGGTCATCCCGAACGGGGTGCACGTGTCGGCCTTCGCCGACGGGCCGACGCTGCCCGGCCACGCGCGGGCCTCCGCGGCACCGACGATCGGGTTCCTCGGCCGCTACGACGAACCGCGCAAGGGCCTGCCGGTGCTGCTGGAGGCGATGCGCACGGTGGTCGCCGAGCACCCGGCGGCCCGCCTGCTCGTCGCCGGCCGCGGCGATCCCGACGAGCTGGACGAGCTGGTCACCGACGAGCTGCGCCCGCGCGTCACCGTGCTCGGCGAGCTCGACGAGCCGGCCAAGGCCGCCTTCCTCCGCTCGGTCGACGTGTACTGCGCCCCGAACCTGCTGGGGGAGTCCTTCGGCGTGATCCTGCTGGAGGCGATGGCGGCCGGCGCCCCCGTGGTCGCCAGCGACCTGGACGCCTTCGCCCGGGTGCTGGAGGACGGCTCCGCCGGCGTCCTCGTCCGGCGCGGGGACGCGGCCGCGCTGGCCTCGGCGCTCGGTGGGCTGCTGGCCGACCCGGCTCGACGGGCCGAGCTGCAGGCGGCCGGCCGGCGGGCGGTGGCCGACTACGACTGGGCGGTGGTCGCCCAGCGGATCCTCGCCGTCTACGAGACGGTCGCCCCGCCGGGCGGCACCGGGGTCACCACCTCCGCCACCGACGACGCCGCGCTGCTGGGCGACGTGCCCGACGCCACCGGTGGGCTCGGGCCGTCCGGGCCGTTCCGGAGGCGGGCGCGCCGCTAGCCTCGGATCCCATGACGACCGCGACCTGGCTGCTGCTCGCCGCCGGGCTGCTGGTCGTCCTGGTGCTCACCTGGGCGCTCTGGACGCTCACCCGGCTGCGCCGGCTGGCCGGGCGGGTCCGCCGGGCGCGGGAGGTGCTCGACGTCGGCCTGCTGCGCCGGGCCGAGCTGGCCGCGGCGCTGGCCCGGGAACACGCCGAGGACCTCGGCCCCGAGCTCGCCGGCGCCCTGGCCGCCGCCGCAGCGGGTGCGCGCACGCCGTCGGCCGGCGACCGCGAGGCCGCCGAGAACCTGGTCGGCCGGCTGCTCCGCCGGGTGCCCGCCGGGGTGCTGACCCCGGAGTTGCAGGACGCCGGCATGCGGGTGGGCCTGGCCCGGCGGTTCTACAACGACGCCGTCCGGGACACCCGCACGTTGCGCCGGGGCCGGCTCGCCCGGGTGCTGCGGCTGCACGCCGCCCGGCCGCTGCCCCGGTACTTCGACATCGACGACGGCCTGGACGCGCTGCTCACCTCCCCCGGCTCCGGCGCCGCGCGGGGTGTCCGCTGACCCGCCGTACGCTGGGTCGTCCCCTCCCGCCGGTCCCCGGCCCGACGACCTGCGAGGCAGCAGCGTGTCCCTGAACCACACCGAGCCCACCGACCGGCCCACCGACGCGCCCACCGGCACCGGCACCGAGCGCGTCAAGCGCGGCATGGCCGAGCAGCTGAAGGGCGGCGTCATCATGGACGTCGTCACCCCCGAGCAGGCGAAGATCGCCGAGGACGCCGGCGCGGTCGCGGTGATGGCCCTGGAGCGGGTGCCCGCCGACATCCGCGTCGAGGGCGGCATCGCCCGGATGAGCGACCCGGACATGATCGAGGGCATCATCGGCGCGGTCTCCATCCCGGTGATGGCCAAGGCCCGGATCGGTCACTTCGTCGAGGCCCAGGTGCTGCAGGCCCTCGGTGTCGACTACGTCGACGAGTCCGAGGTGCTGACCCCGGCCGACGAGGCCCACCACATCGTCAAGAGCGCGTTCACCGTGCCCTTCGTCTGCGGCGCCACCGACCTGGGCGAGGCGCTGCGCCGGATCTCCGAGGGCGCGGCGATGATCCGGTCCAAGGGCGAGGCCGGCACCGGCAACGTGGTCGAGGCCACCCGGCACATGCGGTCCATCCGGGCCGGCATCAAGCGGCTGACGACGCTGGACGAGACCGAGCTGTTCGTCGCCGCGAAGGAGCTGCGGGCCCCGTACGACCTGGTGGCCGAGGTCGCCCGCACCGGCGAGCTGCCCGTCGTCCTGTTCACCGCCGGCGGCATCGCCACCCCGGCGGACGCGGCGATGATGATGCAGCTGGGCGCCCAGGGCGTGTTCGTCGGCTCGGGCATCTTCAAGTCCGGTGACCCGGCCCAGCGCGCCGCCGCGATCGTGCAGGCCACCACCTTCTTCGACGACCCGGCCGTGATCGCCAAGGTCTCCCGCGGTCTCGGTGAGCCGATGGTGGGCATCAACGTCTCCACGCTCCCGGAGAGCGAGCGCTACGCCACCCGCGGTTGGTGAGCGACGCGCAGGTAGGAACGTCCCCGGTGGTGGGGGTGCTCGCGCTGCAGGGTGACGTGCGCGAGCACCTGGCCGCGCTGCGGGCAGCCGGTGCCGAGGCCCGGCCGGTGCGGCGGCCCGCCGAGCTGGCCGAGGTCGACGGGCTGGTCGTACCCGGCGGGGAGTCCACCACGATGGCCAAGCTCGCCTCGCGCTTCGGCATGCTGCAGCCGCTCCGGGACGCCGTCCGGGCCGGGCTGCCCGCCTACGGGTCGTGCGCTGGGATGATCATGCTGGCCGACACGGTGCTCGACGCCCCGCCCGACCAGGTCACCATCGGCGGCCTGGACGTGACGGTGCGCCGCAACGCCTTCGGCCGGCAGGTCGACTCGTTCGAGACCGACGTGCGGCTGGCCGGCGTCCCCGGTGCGCCGGTGCACGCGGTGTTCATCCGGGCGCCGTGGGTCGAGCAGGCGGGCCCGGACGTCGAGGTGCTCGGCCGGGTGGAGGGCGGACCGGCCGACGGTAAGATCGTCGCCGTCCGTCAGGGCCGGCTGGTGGCCACCAGCTTCCACCCCGAGCTCACCGGCGACAGCCGGGTGCACGCGCTGTTCGTGGAGCTGGTGCGGGAGGCGACGGCGATGAGGGCACGAGACCATGCGAGCAGTGCCGGCGCCGGAGCGGACGCGGGCAGTGGAGGGAGAACGTCGTGAGCGGGCATTCCAAGTGGGCGACGACCAAGCACAAGAAGGCTGGCATCGATGCCAAGCGCGGCAAGCTCTTCGCCAAGCTGATCAAGAACATCGAGGTCGCAGCGCGCACCGGCGGCGCTGACCTGTCGGGCAACCCGACGCTCTACGACGCCGTCCAGAAGGCGAAGAAGAGCTCGGTGCCCAACGACAACATCGACCGTGCGGTCAAGCGCGGCGGCGGCCTGGAGGCCGGCGGGGTCGACTACCAGAGCATCACCTACGAGGGCTACGCCGCCGGCGGCGTCGCCGTGCTCATCGAGTGCCTCACCGACAACAAGAACCGGTCGGCGATGGAGGTGCGCACGGCGATGACCCGCAACGGCGGGAACATGGCCGACCCGGGGTCGGTCTCCTACCTGTTCTCCCGCAAGGGCGTCGTGGTGGTCCCCGCGACGGGCACCACCGAGGACGACGTGCTGATGGCCGTGCTGGACGCCGGCGCGGAGGAGGTCCGCGACCTGGGTGACACCCTCGAAGTGATCTGCGAGCCCACCGACCTGGTCGCCGTGCGCACCGCCCTGCAGGACGCCGGCATCGACTACGACTCGGCGGACATGGGCTTCCTGCCCAGCGTGCAGGTCGAGCTGGACGCCGACGGGGCCGGCAAGGTCTTCCGGCTCATCGACGCCCTCGAGGACCTGGACGACGTGCAGAACGTGTACGCGAACTACGACGTCTCCGACGAGGTCATGGAGACCATCGACGCTTGAGGCCCCCTCGCAGGGTCCCGGTGCGAGCTCGCGAGTGCTGGGGGGCGAGGGGGTCCTTCCACCGGCTGCCCCCCACGCTTCGCAGGCTCAGCGCGGGCCCCTGCAGCGGGGCCGGTCGGTGACGTCGCGGGGCGTGTCGGAGGGCGACGTCCCCGGGTTCGGCGGTTAGCGTGGTTCGAACACGTGTTCGTCGGCTGGTGGAGGTCCTCATGCGGGTGCTCGGCATCGACCCGGGGCTCACCCGGTGTGGGTGGGGCGTGGTCGAGGGGCGCCCCGGGGCGCGGCCGGAGGCGCTGGGGGTCGGCGTCGTGCGCACCTCGCCCGACCTGGACCTGGAACTGCGTCTGCTGGAGGTGCACACCGCGGTGACCGCACTCCTCCGTGCGCACCGGCCGACCGCCGTGGCGATCGAGCGGGTGTTCACCCAGAACAACAAGGGGACGGCGACGGGCACCGCGCAGGCCGCCGGGGTCGCTGCGCTGGCCGCGGCGCAGGCCGACGTGCCGGTCGCCTGGCACACGCCCAGCGAGGTCAAGGCCGCCATCTCCGGCAACGGCCGCGCGGACAAGGACCAGGTCACCCTGATGGTCACCCGGGTGCTCGGGCTCGCCACCGCCCCCAAGCCCGCGGACGCCGCCGACGCACTCGCGCTGGCCGTCTGCCACGTGTGGCGCGGCCCGGCGCAGCAGCGGCTGCGGGTCGCGGCCCTGGCCGGTGGCATCGGTGCGCCGGTCCGCCCGGCGACCCTGCCGCGCTGGACGGGGGTGTCGGCGCGATGATCGCCTCGGTGAACGGCCGGGTGGCTGCGGTCTCGCCCGACGGCGCGGTCGTCGAGGTCGGTGGCGTGGGCCTGTCCGTGCAGTGCACGCCCGGCACGATCGCCCGGCTGGCGGTGGGGGAGCAGGCCCGGCTGTCGACGAGCCTGGTGGTCCGCGAGGACTCCCTCACCCTCTACGGCTTCGCCGACGACGACGAGCGGCAGCTGTTCGAACTGCTGCAGACCGCCAACGGCGTGGGCCCGCGGCTCGCCCAGGCGGTGCTGGCCATCCACCCGCCGCGCGAGGTGCGCCGCGCGGTGTCGATGGGCGACCTCAAGGCGCTGATGCAGGTCCCCGGCATCGGGAAGAAGGGCGCCGAGCGGCTGGTGCTGGAGCTGCGCGATCGGCTCGGCACGACGGCCTCGGACACCTCGCTGGACGGCCCGCCGGCCCAGGGTCTCGGCGCGGTGACCCCGGTGGCCCCGTGGCGTGACCAGCTCGGCGCGGCGCTGGTCGGGCTGGGCTGGACCAGCCGGGAGGCCGACACCGCGGTCACCGCCCTGGAGCCGGTGGCCGAGGAGCAGCAGCTGGCCGGTGGCGTGCAGGTCGCGGTGCTGCTGCGGCAGGCGCTGCAGATCCTGGGCCGGTCGTGAGCTCCCCGTTCGACCGCGGGCTGTCGGCCGCCGACGCCGGGCCGGGGCGGTTCCCCGACGACGCCGTCGACCCCCGGGCCGGTGAGGAGGAGCGGGTCGTCGAGTCGGCGCTGCGCCCGAACTCGCTGGCCGACTTCATCGGCCAGCCCAAGGTCGCCCGCCAGCTGGACCTCGTGCTCGAGGGCGCCAAGCGCCGTGGCCGGCCACCGGACCACGTGCTGCTGTCCGGCCCGCCCGGGCTCGGCAAGACCAGCCTCGCGCTGATCATCGGCTCCGAGCTGGGCACCGCGGTGAAGATCACCAGCGGGCCCGCCATCGAGCGCTCGGGTGACCTGGCCGCGATGCTGTCCAACCTGGGCCCCGGTGACGTGCTGTTCATCGACGAGATCCACCGGATCGCCCGTCCGGCCGAGGAACTGCTGTACATGGCGATGGAGGACTTCCGGGTCGACGTCGTCGTCGGCAAGGGGCCCGGCGCCACGGCCATCCCGCTGGAGATCCACCCCTTCACCCTGGTCGGGGCCACCACCCGCGCCGGGCTGCTCACCGGGCCGCTGCGCGACCGGTTCGGCTTCGTCGGGCAGATGGAGTTCTACGAGGTCGCCGACCTGCAGCGGGTGCTGGCCCGCAGCGCCGACCTGCTCGGCGTCGAGCTGTCCCCGGAGGGGTCGCTGGAGATCGCCGGGCGCTCCCGAGGCACCCCGCGGATCGCCAACCGGCTGCTGCGCCGGGTGCGGGACTTCGCCGAGGTGCGGGCCGACGGTCGGGTCAGCCTGGAGGTGGCCCGGGCCGCCCTGTCGCTCTACGACGTCGACGACCTCGGCCTGGACCGGCTGGACCGGTCGGTGCTCGACGCGCTGGTGACCAAGTTCGGCGGCGGACCGGTGGGGGTGGCCACCCTCGCGGTGGCCGTGGGGGAGGAGCCGCACACCGTCGAGGAGGTCTGCGAGCCCTTCCTGGTGCGCGCCGGGCTGCTCGCGCGCACGCCCCGGGGCCGGGTCGCGACGGAGGCTGCCTTCCGGCACCTGGGCCACCCGCTGCCCCGCGGTGGCGTCTCGCTCGGTGGGGGCACAGCGGACCCGCCGTCGGACGCGCCGTCGTCACAGACCCTCTTCGACGCCTAGACTCCTCCGCGCTGGCGCGCAACCCGGCTGCGGCCGGGGCGCCCCCGCCCCGGAGCCACTCCCTGCGCAGGCGGGCGTGCGCCGGCACCGATGTACCCGAGCGGTCCGATCCCGGGCCGCACCCACCGCGCGACTCGCTGCGGTAGAGAGGCTCACCCGTCGTGGAACAGTTCTTCCCGTTGATCCTGCTCGTCCTGGCCTTCGGCCTGCTGATCGTGCTGCCCGCCCGGCAGCGCAAGAAGATGCAGGCGAACGCGGAGGCGCTGCAGGCCTCGCTGACCGTGGGTACCCCGGTCATGCTGACCAGCGGCATCCACGGCACGGTCGCCTCGCTCGGCGAGGGCACCGTCGACCTCCAGGTCGCCCCGGGGGTCGTCATCACCGTCGCCCGCCCGGCGGTCATGGAGATCCGCCAGCCGGCGTCCGGCGTCGTCCCGCCCGAGGGGGCGACCGGCACCGACGGCGACGGCGACCCCACCGACCGCACCCGCTGAGCCGGGTCCCACGCATGGCCGCCCGCCAGCTCCCCGCCCGCCGGTACTTCGCGGCGTTCCTCGCGATCGTCGCCGCGCTGTACGCCCTGGTCTTCCTGACCGGCGACCAGCGCACCCCGCAGCTCGGGCTCGACCTGCAGGGCGGGACGACGGTGACCCTCGCCGCCCGCACGCCGGACGGGCAGGCCCCGGACCAGGAGGACCTCGAGCTCGCCCGTCAGATCATCGAGCAGCGCGTCAACGGCCTGGGCGTGGCCGAGGCCGAGGTGGTCACCGAGGGCGACAGCAACATCGTCATCTCGGTGCCGGGTGACGACGGCGAGCGGGCCCGGGAGCTCGGCGCGACCGCGCAGCTGCGGTTCCGGCCGGTCCTCGGCGGCCCGGAGGCGGCGGCCGCGACCGACCCCGCCGCCACGGACCCGGCGGCGACGGACCCCGCCACGACGGACCCCGCCGCGACCGACCCCGCCGCGACCGATCCCGCCGCCACGGACCCCGCGGCCACGGACCCGGCGGCGACCGATCCCGCCGCCACGGACCCGGCCGCCACCGACGCCGCGGCCGGCGAAGAGGCCGTCGCCGACCCGGATGCGCCGCCCGTCACCCAGGAGGAGGCGGTCGCCGAGTACGCGACGCTCACCTGTGACACCACGAGCACCGAGGTCGACCAGCCGGAGTCCTACATCGCCGCCTGCTCCGACGACGGCACCGCGAAGTTCCTGCTGGGCCCCGCCGTCATCGAGGGGACCGACGTCTCCGACGCCACGGCCGGCACCGACGTCACCACCGGCGAGTGGGTCGTCAACCTCGACTTCACCTCGGCCGGCTCCGCGGCGTGGGCGGACTACACGACCGCCAACGTCGGCAACAACGTCGCCATCACCCTGGACGGCCGGGTCGTCTCGGCGCCCACCATCAACTCCGCGATCACCGGTGGCACCACCCAGATCTCCGGCAGCTTCGACCAGGCCGCCGCCACCGAGCTGGCCAACCAGCTCCGGTACGGCGCCCTGCCGCTGACCTTCAGCCAGGCGACGGCGCAGACCATCACCACCGAGCTGGGCAGCGAGCAGCTGCGCGCCGGCCTCATCGCCGGCGCCATCGGCGTGGCGCTGGTGTTCGTCTACGCGCTGCTCTACTACCGGCTGCTCGGCCTGGTCATGATCGCCAGCCTGGTGCTGTCGGCGGTCGTGGTCTACGCCAGCCTGGTGCTCCTCAGCCGGGAGATCGGCTTCGCGCTGAGCCTCGCCGGCATCGCCGGGTTCATCGTGTCGATCGGCATCACGGCCGACTCGTTCGTCGTCTACTTCGAGCGGCTCAAGGACGAGGTGCGCGAGGGGCGCAGTCTGCGCAGTGCCACCCCCCGCGCCTGGGTGCGCGCCCGCCGGACGATCCTCTCCGCCGACGCGGTGAGCTTCCTCGCCGCGGCGATCCTGTACTGGCTGGCGATCGGTGACGTGAAGGGCTTCGCGTTCACCCTCGGCCTGTCCACGGTGCTCGACCTGATCGTCGTGTTCCTCTTCACCCATCCGCTCATGGCGGTGCTCAGCCGGGTCAAGGGCTTCGGGAGCAACCGCTTCTCCGGGCTCGGCCAGGTCGACCACAGCCGGCGCCCCGCCGGGCCGCCGCGGCGCGACCCCGAGCTGGTCGGCGCCGCCTCCGGCAGCAGCACGAACGGGAGCAACCGATGACCCCCCGCGACCGGACCGGCGCCGACGACGCCGTCCCCGAGGGCCCCACGCCGGAGGAGGCGCCGGCCCGTACCGGCTCGACCGCCTTCGGGACCCCGGCTGGACGCCCCGACGGGGCGCCGGCCGTCCCGGCCGACGAGCGGGAGGACGCACCGCTGACGGCCGGCCACGGAGCCGAGGACGACAGGGCCCACGACGACGGGCTCGCGGACGACGGGCCCGCGGACGACGGGCTCGCGGACGACCGGCTCGAGGACGACGGTGTCGCGGACGCCGAGGTGCGCGACGAGGCCGCCGACGACAGCACCGGCGACCAGGCGCTCGCCGACGCCGGGCTGCCCGCCGAGGGAACGGCCCCCGCCGCCACCCGGGCACGGCCCCGGGCGTCCCTGGCGCACCGGCTCTACAACGGCGAGGCCGGCCTGGACGTCGTCGGCAAGCGGCGCTTCTGGTTCCGGGTGACCGCCGTCGTGATGGTGCTGTGCGTCGGGCTGATGATCGTCCGGGGCTTCAACTTCGGCATCGAGTTCGCCGGCGGCAACAGCGTGCGGGTGCCGGCCGCCAGCACGGAGCTCAGCGAGGTCCGCCAGGCCGCCGAGGACGCCGGGGCCCAGGTGGCCAGCGCCCAGGTGGTCGGCGGCGACTCCGTCCTGCTGCGCACCAGCGCCCTGGACAACGAGACCGAGACCGCCGTCGTGGCCGCGGTCGCCGAGGCGGCCGGCGTCGACCCGTCCCAGGTGAGCCCGCAGTCGGTGAGCGCGGACTGGGGTGGCGACGTCACCAACCAGGCGCTCATCGCCCTGGCCGTCTTCCTGGTCGCGGTGGTGGCCTTCCTCGCGGTGCGGTTCCGGCCGACGATGGCGATCGCCGCCATCGTCGCGCTGCTGCACGACATCGTGGTCACCGCGGGCATCTACGCGCTGGTCGGGTTCGAGGTCACCCCCTCGACGGTCATCGGGCTGCTGACGATCCTGGGCTTCTCGCTGTACGACACCGTCGTGGTCTTCGACAAGGTCGACGAGAACACCAAGGACCTGGAGAAGAGCGCTCGCTCGACCTACGGCGAGGCCGCGAACCTGGCGGTCAACCAGACGCTCATGCGGTCGATCAACACCTCGGTCATCGCGCTGCTGCCGGTGGCCGGGCTGCTGTTCGTCGGCGCCGGTCTGCTCGGGGCCGGCACGCTGAAGGACCTCGCCCTGGTGCTCTTCGTCGGCCTGGCCGCGGGCACCTACAGCTCGATCTTCCTGGCCACCCCGGTGCTCGCCGAGCTGGAGGAGCGCCGGCCCGAGCAGCAGGCGCTGCGCCGGCGGGTGCTCGCCCGCCGGTCGGCCGAGGCCCGCCAGGGCGGCGCCCGGGTGGACGCCCCCGTGGCGACGGCCCGGCGGGGGAGCGGGGCCACCCGTCGGTCCGCCGTGGCGGTCGCCGAGCGGGAGGAGACCCTGCCGGGTCAGCCGATGGCCGACGTGCAGGTCGAGTCGCCGGCCTCGGTCCGCCCCAGCCCCCGGGGCGGGACCACCACGCCGCGGCCCGGTCAGCGGCCGAGCCGGCCGGGACAGCGTCCGGCGGGGCGGAAGCGGCGATGAGCACCCTCCGGGACGGCGAGCTGCCGATCGACGAGCTGGTGGCCGCCTTCTCGGTCGACGTGCCCGACTTCCCCGAGCCCGGGGTGCTGTTCCGCGACCTGACCCCGGTCTTCGCCGACCCCGGGGCGTTCCGGCGGGTGGTCGACGCGCTCACCGAGCCCGCCGACGTCGACCCGCGGGCGGCCGCGCTCGGTGCCGCCGACGGCGGGCCCGGCTTCGACGTCGTCGCCGGTGTCGAGGCGCGGGGCTTCCTGCTCGCCGCCGCCGTCGCGCTGGACGCCGGGACCGGCGTCCTCCCGGTGCGCAAGGCCGGCAAGCTGCCCCGCGAGGTCGTCGCCGCCGAGTACGCCCTGGAGTACGGGACGGCGACGCTGGAGCTGCACACCGACTCGATCCGGCCCGGCCAGCGGGTGCTGCTCGTCGACGACGTGCTGGCCACCGGGGGCACGCTGCAGGCCGCGATCGCCCTGGTGGAGCGGCTCGGCGGGGTGGTCACCGCGGTGGCCGTCGTCGTCGAGCTCATGGCGCTCGGCGGGCGGGAGCGCATCTCGCCGCACCCGGTGCACGCGCTCTGGCGGGTCTGAGTCCGACGGCACCCCACCCGGGGGTGAGCGCAGGGGGCGCGACCCGGTCGGGCGCGGCTAACATGGGCAGGGTCCACCCTCCTCAACAGTGCAGGAGCACCCGTGGCCTCTGACGTCGTCGCACCGCAGACGTCCGGCGCGCCCGCCGCCGAGGAGGCGCCGCCCCGGGTGGCGCTGCCCGAGCGGCCCGCCGTCCGCCGTCCCGACGACGTGGCCCCGGAGCCGGGTGGGGAGGCCGAGACCGTCCCCCGCCGGCGGGTCCGTGACCGGCTGGCCCGCCGGATCGTCGCCGGGCAGCGGTCGACCGGGATCCGCCCGGTGCTGGAGCCGTTGTCGGTGCTGCACCGGCAGAGCCACCCGAAGGCCGACCTCGCGCTGCTGCAGCGGGCCTACGACGTGGCCGAGGCTGCGCACGCGGAGCAGAAGCGCAAGAGCGGCGACCCCTACATCACCCACCCGCTCGCCGTTGCCACGGTGCTCGCCGGGCTGGGCATGGACACCACGACGCTGGTCGCCGCGCTGCTGCACGACACG
The DNA here is from genome assembly GCF_011758655.1 of Modestobacter marinus. Taxonomy (NCBI): domain Bacteria; kingdom Bacillati; phylum Actinomycetota; class Actinomycetes; order Geodermatophilales; family Geodermatophilaceae; genus Modestobacter; species Modestobacter marinus. The sequence goes on along the minus strand of NZ_JAAMPA010000002.1, from coordinate 827,558 downwards.
GTCGAGGACACCGGCACCACGCTGGAGTCGATCACCGCCGACTTCGGCCCCCAGGTGGCGCACCTGGTCGACGGCGTCACCAAGATCGACAAGGTCAAGTTCGGCGACGGGGCCCAGGCCGAGACGATCCGCAAGATGATCGTCGCGATGTCCCGCGACCCCCGGGTGCTGGTCATCAAGCTCGCCGACCGGCTGCACAACATGCGCACGCTGCGCTTCCTCCCGCCGGAGAAGCAGGAGAAGAAGGCGCGCGAGACGCTGGAGATCCTGGCCCCGCTGGCCCACCGGCTGGGCATGAACACGATCAAGTGGGAGCTCGAGGACCTCGCGTTCGCCACGCTGTACCCGAAGCGGTACGACGAGATCGTGCGGCTGGTGGCCGAGCGCGCGCCGTCCCGGGACACCTACCTGGCCGAGGTCACCTCGGCGGTGACCGAGCAGCTGAAGGCGGCGAAGATCGAGGCGGCCGTCACCGGCCGGCCCAAGCACTACTACTCGATCTACCAGAAGATGATCGTCCGCGGCCGGGACTTCACCGACATCTGGGACCTCGTCGGCATCCGGATCCTGGTCGAGTCCGTCCGCGACGTCTACGCCGCGCTGGGAATCATGCACGCGCACTGGCAGCCGGTACCGGGCCGGTTCAAGGACTTCGTGGCGATGCCGAAGTTCAACATGTACCAGTCGCTGCACACGACGGTCATCGGCCCGCAGGGCAAGCCGGTCGAGCTGCAGATCCGCACCCACGACATGCACCGCACGGCGGAGTACGGGATCGCGGCGCACTGGAAGTACAAGGAGAAGGCCCGGGCCGCCGGCGGCAAGGCCGACCTGACCCCGGCGCCGGGTGCACCGGGCGACGACATGCTGTGGCTGCGTCAGCTGCTGGACTGGCAGCGCGAGGCGCAGGAGCCCGGCGAGTTCCTGGAGACGCTCCGCTACGACCTCGGTCCGCAGGAGGTCTTCGTCTTCACGCCCAAGGGCGACGTGATCAGCCTGCCGGGGGAGTCGACGCCGGTCGACTTCGCCTACGCCGTGCACACCGAGGTCGGGCACCGGTGCATCGGGGCCCGGGTCAACGGCAACCTGGTCTCCCTGGACAGCCGGCTGTCCAACGGCGACGTCGTGGAGGTCTTCACCTCCCGGTCGCCGAGCGCCGCGCCGTCGAAGGACTGGCTGACCTTCGTGGGCAGCTCGCGGGCCCGCACCAAGATCCGCCAGTGGTTCACCAAGGAGCGTCGCGAGGACGCCGTCGAGGCCGGCAAGGACGCGCTGACCAAGGCGATGCGCAAGGCCGGCCTGCCCCTGCAGCGCCTGCTGGGCGGGGAGTCCCTGGCCACCCTCGCCGCCGACCTGCACTACCCCGACGTCAGCGCGCTGTACGCCGCGGTCGGGGAGAACCAGGTCTCGGCGCACTCGCTGGTCGAGAAGCTGCTCACCGCCCTCGGCGGGTCCGAGGGCGCGACGGAGGACATCGCCGAGACGGCGATCCCGACCAAGCGGACCGTCGCCCGCACCGCCAGCGGTGACCCGGGCGTGGTCGTGCACGGGATGCACGACGTGTGGGCCAAGCTCGCCAAGTGCTGCACGCCGGTGCCCGGCGACGACATCCTGGGCTTCGTGACCCGCGGTGGCGGCGTGAGCGTGCACCGCACCGACTGCACCAACGCCGCGGACCTGCAGGCCAAGCCCGAGCGGCTGGTCGAGGTCGACTGGGCCTCCCAGCCGGGGGCGGTGTTCCTGGTGGCGATCCAGGTCGAGGCGCTGGACCGGCACCGGCTGCTCTCCGACGTCACCCGGGCGCTGGCCGACGAGCGGGTCAACATCCTCTCCGCGTCGGTGCAGACCAGCCGCGACCGGGTGGCGATCAGCCGGTTCACCTTCGAGCTCGCCGACCCGGCCCACCTGGGCTCGGTGCTGCAGACGGTGCGCAACGTCGACGGCGTCTTCGACGTGGAGCGCGTCACCGCCTAGAGGCGGCCTCGCGGGGCCCCGCCGCGAGCGTGCGAGCGGTGGGGGGCGAGGGAGTGGTCCTCCGTCAGGGGAGCCGGGTGGCGACGACGGCGTAGAGCGGGTCGCCGGGGCCCGGCGGGGTGCGCAGGGAGACCGTCGGCTCGGTGAACCGGCCGGTGCGCCGCACCAGCTCGGCGACGACGGCGCCGTGCTGCCGGTCGTCGGTGGCCAGCCAGCCGCGCACCGCCTTGGTGGGGAAGCAGCGGTCGGAGAAGGTGATCGCCAGCGGGCCGCCCGGGCGCAGCACCCGGCCCACCTCGGCCAGCACCTCGACGGGGCGGGTGAGGTAGTCGATCGAGACGCAGCAGACCGCGGCGTCGACGTCGGCGTCGGGCAGCGGCACACGGGGGTCGGCGTTCAGGTCGTGCACCAGCCGCTGCGTCGCGGCCGGGTTGGCGGCGAGCTCCTCGTCGTTCATCCCGAGCACCACCAGCTCGGCCGGCGGCGTGCGGAAGTGCGACACCCACGAGGACATCAGGTCCAGCACCCGCGTCGGCCGTCGGGCGGAGCCGTCGGGACCCGGCGCGGAGCCGTCGGGACCCGGCGCGGAGCCGTCGGGACCCGGCGCGGAGCCGTCGGGACCCGGCGCGGCGCCGTCGATGCCCAGCTCGGCGTACAGCTCACCGACGGCGGCGATCGCCCCCTCGTCGATGTGCGTGACGAGCCGGGGCCGGTCGTAGAACCCGGCGTCCGGCCCGTCGTCGCTGCGGTCGAAGAACCCCGCCGGGAAGCCGGCGTAGCGGTCGGCGTCCATCATGCCCCAGTGTGCGGGCGACCACGCGGCCCCGCGAACGGTCAGGGTGCGGCGACGGTCGCCGACTCGATGGTCACCGGCGTCGCCGGTGCGCCGTCGGAGGCACCCCCCGCAATGCCGGCGGCCGCGATGGCGTCCAGCGTGGCCAGCCCGGCCTCGTCGACCGTGCCGACGACCGTGTAGTCCGGTTGCAGCTGGCTGTCGGCGAAGACCAGGAAGAACTGGCTGGCGTCGGTGCCCTGCCCGGCGTTGGCCATGGCCAGCGTGCCGCGGGGGTAGGTCTCCGAGCCGGTGACCTGGGTCGGGAAGTCGTAGGTGGGCCCACCGGTGCCGGTGCCGCTGGGGTCGCCGCACTGCAGCACGCTCAGGCCGCCACTGGTCAGCCGGTGGCAGGGCGTGCCGTCGAAGAAGCCCTGCTGCGCCAGGTAGGCCATGCTCGCCGAGGCGCAGGGGGCGTTCGCCTGGTCCAGGGTCAGCCCGATGTCACCGGCGGAGGTGGCCAGCGTCAGGTCCGTGGTGGCGGTGGTCGGCACCTCGGCCGGCGGGATGCCGACGTCGGTGAGGGTGGCGCTGCCGGAGGTGTCCGGGACGAAGTCGCAGGTCCCGTCGCTGCCGTCCACGACCGGGGTGGTCTCGGGGGACTCCGAGGTGCTCTCCGGGGCGGCCGCGGTGTCCTCGGCGTCGTCGCCGCCCAGGCCGGTGATCAGGAACACCGCGCTGAGCACGGCGACCACGGCGAGGACGGTCACCCCGACCAGCAGGTTGCGCCGGCGCTTCTTGGCGAGCTCCTCGCGCCGCTCGAGCTGGCGCTGGAGCCGCTTCTGCGCGGCCTGACGACGCTGCTTGTTGGTCGGCACTCTTCTCGGGCTCCTCGGGCTCTGCGCGCTGCCGCCGGCGGACGCGGACCTGGGCCGCGTGCCCACACCGCGGTGGATGTCGACTGCGGAGTGTAGGTGCGTTCCCTGGCGGCTCCCTGGCAGCGCCAGCTGGGCCGATGTCGCCCGCGTAACCTGCACGGGTGCTCATCCGCTCCTTCCCCGCCGGCGCGTTCGGCACCAACTGCTACGCCGTCGCCACCGGGGCCGGGCAGGAGTGCGTCGTCGTCGACCCGGGGATGGACGCCGTCCAGCCGCTGGCCCGGATGCTGGCCGACGACGGGCTCAAGCCGGTGGCGGTCGTGCTCACCCACGGCCACCTCGACCACACCTTCTCGGTGCTGCCGGTCTGCGACGGCTACGACATCCCCGCCTACCTGCACCCCGAGGACAGCGGCATGCTGTCGGACCCGGCGCGCTGGCACGGCCCGCAGCTCGCCCCGCTGATCACCGGCGTCCGGCTCCCGGACCCGGCCGACGTCCTCCCGCTCGCCGACGGCGCGACGATCTCGCTGGCCGGCGTCGACCTCACCGTGCGGCACGCCCCGGGCCACACCCGCGGTTCCGTCGTCTTCTCCCTGGACCTCGGGGAGGCCCCGGGCCTGCTCGCCGGCGACGTGCTGTTCGCCGGTTCCGTCGGCCGGGTCGACCTGCCCGGCGGGTCCTGGCCGGACATGCTCGGCTCGCTGCGCGACGTCGTCCTGCCGCTGGACGACGAGACCGTCGTCCTCCCCGGGCACGGGCCGGCCACCACGATCGGGCGCGAGCGCGCCACCAACCCCTACCTGGCGCAAGCCGCCGGGGCACCGAAGGGACGGGGCCTGTGAGCGGGCCCCGCCCGGACCGACGAGCGAAGCGAGTGATGGCACAGTGACCGAGCCCATGCGGGCTCCCAAGGGCACGTTCGACACGCTGCCCCCGGCCTCGGCGCAGTTCCTCGCCGTCCGCGACACCCTCACCGCGCCGCTGCGGCGGGCGGGCTACGGCTACATCGAGACGCCGACGTTCGAGGACACCGCCGTCTTCTCCCGCGGGGTGGGGGAGTCCACCGACGTCGTCTCCAAGGAGATGTACACGTTCACCGACCGCGGTGGCCGGTCGCTGACGCTGCGGCCCGAGCTGACCGCCGGGCTGATGCGGTCCTTCATCGAGCACCGGCTCTACTCCGGTGCGCTGCCGGTGAAGCTGTGGGCGGTCGGCTCGGCGTTCCGCTACGAGCGCCCGCAGGCCGGCCGCTACCGGCACTTCACCCAGGTCGACTGCGAGGCCCTCGGCGTCGACGACCCGGCGCTGGACGCCGAGGTGGTGGCGCTGGCCGTGCAGGGCTTCCGCGACCTGGGGCTGCGCGACTTCGAGCTGCAGCTGACCTCGCTGGGCGACGCCACCTGCCGGCCGCAGTACCGCGAGCTGCTCGTGGCCTTCCTGGCGAAGCTGGACCTGGACGAGGACACCCGGCGCCGCGCGGAGATCAACCCGCTGCGGGTGCTGGACGACAAGCGGCCCGAGGTGCAGGCCCAGCTGGACGACGCCCCGCTGATGGTCGACCACCTGTCGGACTCGACGAAGGCCCACTACGACGCCGTCCGCGAGCACCTCACCGACCTCGGGGTCAGCTGGACCGAGGCCCCGAGGCTGGTGCGCGGGCTGGACTACTACACGAAGACGACGTTCGAGCTCGTCCACTCGGGGCTGGGCTCGCAGTCGGCGATCGGCGGCGGCGGCCGCTACGACGGGCTGTCGGCCGCGCTCGGGGGGCCCGACCTCTCCGGCATCGGCTACGCCGTCGGGGTCGACCGCACCCTGCTGGCGGTGCAGGCCGAGGGGCTGGACATCGCCACGTCGGCCGGCGTGCAGGCGTTCGTCGTCCCGCTGGGGGCGGAGGCCAAGCGGCTCGCCGTGACGCTCGTCGGGCAGCTGCGGGAGGCCGGCATCTCGGCCGACACCGTCTACGGCGACCGCGGGCTCAAGGGCGCGATGAAGGCCGCCGACCGGTCCGGTGCCTCGCACGCGGTGGTGCTCGGTGACCGGGACCTCGCCGAGGGGGTCGCCCAGCTGCGCGACCTGCGGTCGCACGAGCAGGTCGCCGTCCCCCTGGGTGAGCTGTTCGACCGGGTGCGTGCGACGGTGGGTGCGTGACAGTCACCGACGGCATCGCCGAGTCCGCCAACACCCCCCTCGAGACCCGGCCCCTGGGCCGCACCGGCGCCGACGTCTCCGTCGTCGGTCTGGGCACCTGGCAGCTGGGTGGCGACTGGGGCGACGTCACCGAGGACGACGCCGCGGCCGTCCTCGACGCCGCGCTGGACGCCGGGGTCACCCTGCTGGACACCGCCGACGTCTACGGCGACGGCCGTTCCGAGGAGCGCATCCGCAAGGCGCTGGCCGCCCGCGGCGAGCGCCCCTTCGTGGCCACCAAGGCCGGCCGCCGCGCCGACCCGTTCGTCGCCGAGACCTACACGCCCGAGAACCTGCGCGCCTGGATCGACCGGTCCCGGCGCAACCTCGGCGTCGACACCCTCGACCTGGTGCAGCTGCACTGCCCGCCCCCGGCCGTCTACTCCGACGAGCGGGTCTACGAGACCCTCGACGCGCTGGTCGAGGAGCAGGCGATCGCCGCCTACGGCGTCTCGGTCGAGACCGTCGCCGAGGGCCTGACCGCCCTGCAGCACCCGGGCGTGCAGTCGATTCAGGTGATCCTCAACGTCTTCCGGCGCAAGCCGCTGGAGCAGCTGCTGCCCGCCGCCCAGCGCGCCGAGGTCGGCATCCTCGCCCGGGTGCCGCTGGCCAGTGGCCTGCTGTCGGGCAAGTACTCCACCGACACCACCTTCGCCGCCGACGACCACCGGAACTTCAACCGCAACGGTGAGGCCTTCGACGTCGGCGAGACCTTCGCCGGGGTGCCCTTCGAGGTGGGCGTCGCCGCCGCCCGCGAGGTCGCCGAGGTCGCCGGTCCCGACGTGACCACCGCCGCGTTCGCGCTGCGCTGGGTCATCGACCAGCCCGGCGTCACGACCGTCATCCCGGGCGCGCGCAACGTGCAGCAGGCGCTGGGCAACGTCGCCGCCGCCTCGCTGCCGTCGCTCACCGCCGGCCAGCTCGCCGACCTCGAGCGGGTGTACGACGAGCGCATCCGCGCCCACGTGCACGACCGCTGGTGACCCACCGCATCCCCTGCTCTCGCACTCCCTGAGAAAGGCATCACCTTGCTCCGCACCCACGACGCCGGCACGCTCCGCGCGACCGACGCCGGTTCCACGGTCACCCTCGCCGGCTGGGTCGCCCGCCGGCGCGACCACGGCGGGGTCGTCTTCCTCGACCTGCGCGACGCCTCGGGCTACGCCCAGGTCGTCGTCCGCGAGGAGGAGGCGCACGCGCTGCGCAACGAGTACTGCGTGCTCGTGACCGGCGACGTCCAGCGGCGCCCGGCCGGCAACGAGAACCCCGAGCTGCCCACCGGGGAGATCGAGGTCGTCGCCAGCACGCTGCAGGTGCTCTCGGCGTCCGCGCCGCTGCCGTTCCCGATCGAGACGGCGCAGGCGGCCGGCGACGACGTCCGGTACGCCCACCGCTACCTGGACCTGCGCCGTCAGGGGCCGGCGTCGGTGCTGCGGCTGCGCAGCGAGGTCAACCGGATCGCCCGCGGCGTCATGGCCGGGCACGGGTTCACCGAGGTGGAGACGCCGTCGCTGACCCGCTCCACCCCCGAGGGCGCCCGCGACTTCGTCGTCCCGGTGCGGTTGCAGCCGGGCCACTGGTACGCCCTGCCGCAGTCGCCGCAGCTGTTCAAGCAGCTGCTGATGATCGGCGGCCTGGAGCGCTATTACCAGATCGCCCGCTGCTTCCGGGACGAGGACTTCCGCGCCGACCGGCAGCCGGAGTTCACCCAGCTGGACTTCGAGATGAGCTTCGTCGACCGCGACGACGTGCTCGCCGTCGCCGAGGACGTCATCCGGGCGCTGTGGCAGGAGCTGGCCTCCTACACGGTGCCGGAGATCCCGCGGATGACCTACCGCGAGGCGATGGACCGGTTCGGCTCCGACAAGCCCGACCTGCGCTTCGGCATCGAGCTGACCGAGCTGACGTCGTACTTCGCGGACACCCCGTTCCGGGTGTTCCAGGCGCCCTACGTCGGCGCGATCGTGATGCCCGGCGGTGGCTCGCAGCCGCGGCGGGCCTTTGACGCCTGGCAGGACTGGGCGCGCTCGCGCGGGCACAAGGGCCTGGCCTACGTGACCATCGCCGAGGACGGCACGCTCGGTGGCCCGGTGTCGAAGAACATCTCCGAGGCCGAGCGGGCCGGGCTGGTCGAGGCCGTGGGGGCTGAGCCGGGGGACTGCGTCTTCTTCGCCGCCGGGCCGCGTCGGGGCGCCCAGGAGCTGCTCGGGGCGGCGCGCAACGAGATCGCCAAGCGGCTGGAGCTCATCACACCGGGCTCGTGGTCGTTCCTGTTCGTCGTCGACTTCCCGATGTTCGAGGAGACCGAGGACGGCGACTGGACGTTCATGCACCACCCGTTCACCTCGCCCACGCCGGAGTGGCGGGAGCGGTTCGCCGAGGACAAGGGCGCGGCGCTGTCCGACGCCTACGACCTGGTCTGCAACGGCAACGAGCTGATGAGCGGCTCGGTCCGCATCGCCGACGCCGCGCTGCAGGAGCGGGTGTTCCAGACCCTCGGCATGACCCAGGAGGAGGCCCGGGCCCAGTTCGGCTGGTTCCTGGAGGCCTTCGACTACGGGCCCCCGCCGCACGCCGGCGCGGCCATCGGCTGGGACCGCACGGTGGCGCTGCTGGCCGGCGTCGACTCGATCCGCGAGGTCATCGCCTTCCCGAAGACCGGCGCCGGCTACGACCCGCTGACCGGCGCCCCCACGCCGATCACCGCCGCGCAGCGCAAGGAGGCCGGCATCGACGTCGACCCCGACGCCGAGCCCGCCCCCGGCGAGCCCGGAGCCCCCGGCCCCACCGACCCCACGAAGGCCTGACGCTCCGCAGCAGTCGAGTGAGCAGTTGTGGTCGCCCGGCGCGGCGTGTCCCGCCGTGTCGGCGACCACAACTGCACACTCACGCTCGGCCCGGCAGGGCGCCCCGGCTGAGCAGGGCGGCGCCGACGCGGTCGAGCACGGTCGCGCGGCGATCCAGGTGGACGGCGCCGAAGCGCAGCACCAGCCAGCCACGGCTGGCCATGAACGAGTAACGGTCGACGTCCCGACCGAACTGCCGCCACTCGGCGTGCTGACGGCCCTCGTACTCGATCGCGATCTTCCAGCGGCTGTAACCGAGGTCGCCGTGCACGACCGCGACGCCCCGGTGGTCGAACACCGGCACCTGCACCTCGGGTGCCGGCAGGTCGCTGTCCAGCAGCCAGTACCGGATCAGGCTCTCCGGGCGGGAGGCGGCCAGCGGCGTCAGCAGCGGAGCGCAGTGCCGGGCGCGCACGACGCCGCGCGTGCGTCCTGCCTGCGCGAGACGCTCTGCCAGCCGCGCCGTGCTGAGATGCCCGGCCCGGCAGAGGGCGTCCCCGATGGCCACGAGCTCGTCCGGCGCGGTGTCGGCGGCGAGGTCGAGCCAGCTCTGGGCGCCACTGGTCAGCGGCAGCCCGCGATGGGCGACCCGGTCGGCTGCCGTCAGGTCACGGACGTGCACCTGCAGCCCGCGGCGCCGGGGGCGTGGGCTGCCAGGCGCCACCACGACGTGGATCGGGCGGGCGTCGCGTACCGGTGCGCCGAGGAGCCCGGCTGCCGTGGCGTGGCTGAACGCCGCGCCGGCGGGCAGGACGGCGACGAGTGACCGGCACCGCGCGTGCACGGTCAGCGGTAGGGACCGGGAGACGTACGCCCCGCGGCTGACCCGGACGCCGTCGTCCCGCAGCTCCGCCCGGGTCAGCCCTGCTGCATCGGCGTCCTGGCGGGTGTAGATCGGCGGCAGCCCCGTGGTCATGCCGCCAGGCTCGGCCGGACATGACGGCCACCCGAGAGCCGAGCGCGATCTGTGGAGGACTCAGGAGGCTGTGGAGAACCCGGCTCCCGGCGGCGAGTGAGCAGTTGTCGTCGCCCAGCGCGGCGTGTCCCGCCGTGTCGACGACCACTACTGCGCACTCACCACCGGGCGGGTGGCGCACCCTCAGGGTGAACATGAGGGTGAGGGTCAGGCGGCGTTGAGGCGGGAGAGCTGGTCGTCGGTCAGCTGGAGGTCGGCGGCTGCGGCGGAGTCGGTGATCGACTCGGCACGGGAGGCGCCGGGGATGGGCACGACGACGTCGGCCTGGGCCAGGTGCCAGGCCAGCGTCACCTGGTACACCGAGACGCCCAGCTCGTCGGCGACGGCGGCGAACTCTGCGGCCGTGGAGCCCAGCTCCTTGGCGGCCGAGACCCCGCCGAACGGGCTCCACGGCAGGAACGCCAGCCCGTGCTGCGCGCAGTGCGCCAGCTCGCCGGCCGAGGACCGCCAGCCGGGGGAGAACTGGTTCTGCACGCTGACCAGCGCGTCGCCGACGATCGCCCGGGCCGCGTCGATCTGGCCGACGTCGGCGTTGGAGATGCCGGCCAGCTGCACCAGGCCGTCGTCCACGAGCTCGCGGAGCGCCCCCATCGACTCCTCCCACGGCGTCACCGGGTCGGGTCGGTGGAACTGGTAGAGCCCGATCGCCTCGACGCCCAGCCGGCGCAGGGAGGCCTCGCAGGCCCGGCGCAGGTACGCCGGTGACCCGTCCAGCTCCCACTCCGCGCCGCGCCGGGTGTGGCCGCCCTTGGTCGCGACCAGCACGTCGCCCGCGGAGCCGTAGGAGGCCAGCGCGCGGGCGACCAGCTCCTCGTTGTGGCCGAACTCCGCCTCGTCCCGTGAATAGGCGTCGGCGGTGTCGATCACGGTCACGCCGGCGTCCAGCGCGGCGTGCACCACGGCCTCGGCCTCCTCCGGCGAGGGGCGGGGGTCCTTGGTGGACAGGGGCATCGCCCCCAGCCCCACCGCGCTGACCGTCCGGTTGCCGATGCGTCGCTTCTGCATGGGACCGTCGTGCCCCGCAGGTAGCGTCGCAACCGTGACGTCGCTGTTCGACCCGGCTCCGGAGGACGGCCCGCCGCCGGTCGACCCGGGTGCGCCGCTGGCGGTCCGGATGCGGCCGCAGTCCCTGGACGAGGTGGTCGGCCAGCAGCACCTGCTCGGCGCGCGGGCTCCGTTGCGCCGGCTCGTGGAGGCCGACGAGCCGATGTCCCTGGTGCTCTACGGCCCGCCCGGCACCGGCAAGACGACGCTGGCGCACGTCATCTCGCTGGCCACCCAGCGCTCCTTCGTGCAGCTGTCGGCACTGGACTCCGGGGTCAAGGAGGTCCGTGCCGTCATCGCGAACGCCAAGCGGGAGCTGACCCACGCCGGCCGGCGCACCGTGCTGTTCATCGACGAGGTGCACCGCTTCTCCAAGACCCAGCAGGACTCGCTGCTCTCCGCGGTCGAGGACCGGATCGTCAGCCTGATCGCCGCCACCACCGAGAACCCGTTCTTCTCCGTGGTCAGCCCGCTGCTGTCCCGCAGCCTGGTGCTCGCGTTGCAGTCACTGGACGACGAGGACGTGCGCACCGTGCTGCGTCGGGCGCTGACCAGCGAACGCGGCCTGGACGGCGCGGTGACGCTGACCGCGGAGGCCGAGGAGCACCTGCTGCGGGTGGCCGGCGGCGACGCGCGCAAGGCGCTGACCGCGCTGGAGAGCGGCGCCGGGGCGGCCCGGGCGGCCGGCTCCGACGTCCTGGACCTCGCCACCCTGGAGACGGCGGTCGCGCAGGCCGCGGTGCGCTACGACCGCTCCGGTGACCAGCACTACGACATCGCCAGCGCGCTGATCAAGAGCATCCGGGGCAGCGACGTCGACGCCGCGCTGCACTACCTGGCCCGGATGGTGGAGGCGGGGGAGGACCCGCGCTTCATCGCCCGCCGGCTGGTGATCTCGGCGAGCGAGGACATCGGCATGGCCGACCCGACCGCGCTGCTCACCGCGGTCGCCGCCGCCGACGCGGTCGCCTTCATCGGCATGCCCGAAGGGCACTTCCCGCTGGCGCACGCCGTCGTCCACCTGGCCACCGCCCCGAAGTCCAACGCGATCACCACCGCCATGGGGGAGTCGGTCGCCGACGTGCGCGCCGGGCTGGCCGGGCCGGTGCCACCGGGGCTGCGCGACGCGCACTACGCCGGGGCGAAGAAGCTCGGGCACGGGAAGACCTACGTCTACCCGCACGCCCACCCCGACGGCGTCGTCCCGCAGCAGTACCCGCCCGACGCGCTGGTGGGCAGGGACTACTACCGGCCCACCGGGCGCGGGGTGGAGGCCCAGATCGGGGCCCGGCTGGCCAAGCTCCGGGCGATCGTCCGCCGCCGCGGCTGAGCCCGGGCGGTCGCCGTCCCGAACGTCAGCGCTCGCTGTCGGTGCCGGCGGTTAGGGTTGCCCGACCGGTGGGCCGTCACCGGCGACGTGCACGAGAAGACGAAGGGGACCCTCGAGTGTCTGCAGGAGAGTGGGCCGGGCTGATCGCAGCCGGTGCCTTGGTGCTGCTGGTGGTCCTGGTGGCGGTGCCGCTGCTCAAGCTCGGGCGCACCCTGGACGAGACGACGCTGACCATCCGCCAGGTCCGGGAGCAGAGCCAGCCGATCCTGAGCCAGGCGTCCACGACGGTCACCCACGTCAACGCCAACCTCGAGCGGGTCGACGACATCACCGGCAACGCCGCGAACGTCTCCAGCAACGTCGCCGCGCTGACCAGCGTGTTCGCCGCCACCCTGGGCAGCCCGCTGATCAAGGTCGCCGCCTTCAGCTACGGCGTGCGCAGCGCGGCCCGCAAGAAGCGCGAGGGGCAGGCCGTCGCTGACGCCGCCGCCCGGGACAAGGCCGAGCGGCGGGCTCGCCGCGGCGCCCGGCGGGCCGCCTGATGCGCCGGCTGTTCTGGCTGGCCATGGGCATCACCATCGGTGCGCTCGTCGTCCGCAAGCTGTCGCAGACCGCGGAGAAGCTGACCCCGCAGAGCCTGGCCGCCAACCTCGCCGACGGGCTGCGCGACCTGGCCGAGGCGATCGGTGACTTCGGCGCCGACGTCCGCGCCGCCGCCGCGGTGCGGGAGGACGAGCTGCGTGCCGGCACGGGCCTCGACGCCCCGCTGCCGGAGAGCGGCGCTGCCGACCTGCCTGCCGCCCTGCCCCGCCGTGGCGGGGCACACGCCGCGGACAGCTGAACCACCTCCCCCCGGGCGCCTGCGCCCACCCCGCGCTGAAGGACCGAGACCACCCGCATGCAGACCGCCGAGATCCGCCGCCGCTTCCTGGAGCACTTCGAGCAGCGGGGGCACACCGTCGTCCCGAGCGCCTCGCTGGTGTCGCCGGACCCCTCGCTGCTGTTCACGGTGGCCGGGATGGTGCCGTTCATCCCGTACCTCACCGGCCGTGAGCCGGCGCCGTACCCGCGCGCCACCAGCGTGCAGAAGTGCGTGCGCACCCTCGACATCGAGGAGGTGGGCAAGACCACCCGGCACGGCACGTTCTTCCAGATGAACGGCAACTTCTCCTTCGGCGACTACTTCAAGGCCGAGGCGATCCAGTTCGCCTGGGAGCTGGTGACGGGCAAGGTCGAGGACGGCGGCCTGGGGCTGGAGGCCGAGCGGATCTGGCCCACGGTCTACCTGGACGACGACGAGGCGTTCGACGCCTGGCGGGCCTACGTCCCGGCCGAGCGCATCCAGCGACGCGGCAAGGACGACAACTACTGGTCCACCGGCGCGGCCGGCCCGGCCGGGCCCTGCTCGGAGATCCACTACGACCGCGGGCCGGCCTACGGCCCCGAGGGCGGGCCGGAGTCCGATCCCACCGGTGACCGGTACCTGGAGATCTGGAACCTGGTCTTCATGCAGTTCGAGCGGGGCCCGGGGGAGGGCAAGGAGTTCCCGATCCTCGGTGAGCTGCCGAAGAAGAACATCGACACCGGCATGGGCCTGGAGCGGGTGGCCTTCCTGCTCCAGGGCGTCGACAACATGTACGAGATCGACCAGGTCGCGCCCGTGCTGCACCGGGCCGCCGAGCTCGCCGGCGTGCGGTACGGCGCCGACCACGAGGCCGACGTGCGGCTGCGGGTCGTCGCCGACCACGTGCGCAGCGGCCTGATGCTCATCGGCGACGGCGTGACGCCGGGCAACGAGGGGCGGGGCTACATCCTGCGCCGGCTGCTCCGCCGCGCCGTCCGGTCGATGAAGCTGCTCGGGGTCGAGGAGGCGTCGCTGCCGGAGCTGCTGCCGGTCTCCCGCGACGCGATGAGCCCCAGCTACCCCGAGCTGGCCACCGACTTCGCCCGCATCTCGGGGATCGCCTATGCCGAGGAGGAGGCGTTCCGGCGCACCCTCACCGCCGGCACGGCGCTGTTCGACACCGCCGTCGGCCAGGCGCGGAAGGCCGGCACCCCCGCGCTGTCGGGGGAGCAGGCCTTCTCGCTGCACGACACCTACGGCTTCCCGATCGACGTGACCCTGGAGATGGCCGCCGAGCAGGGCGTGACCGTCGACGAGGACGGCTTCCGTGCCCTGATGAAGGAGCAGCGGGACCGGGCCCGCGCGGACGCCCGCGCCAAGCGCACCGGCGCGGTCGACGTGCTGGCCTACCGGCGACTGCTGGGCGAGCACGGGCCCACCGACTGGCGCGCCTACGACACCCTGCGCACCGACTCCCGCGTGCTCGGGGTGGTCGACGAGGAGGACACCGACGGCGAGCCGGTCGTCGGGCCGGGCTCGGTCACCCGGGTCGTGCTGGACCGGACGCCCTTCTACGCCGAGTCCGGTGGCCAGGTCGCCGATGCCGGCGAGCTGACCTGGGACGGCGGCCGGGCCGAGGTCATCGACGTCCAGCGCCCGGTCAAGGGCCTGGTCGCCCACCAGGTGCGGGTGCTGGAGGGGGAGCTGCGGGCCGGCACCGAGCTCACCGCCCAGGTCGACCGCGAGTGGCGGCTCTCCGCCTGCCAGGCGCACTCCGGCACGCACGTGGTGCACGCCGCGCTGCGCCAGGTGCTGGGCCCGCAGGCGCTGCAGTCCGGGTCCTACAACCGGCCGGGCTACCTGCGACTGGACTTCGCCTGGCAGGGCGCGCTGTCCGCGCAGCAGCGGATCGACGTCGAGGACGTCGCCAACGCCGCCGTCCGGGCCGACCACGGGGTCCGCGCGCTGTACATGACGCTGCCCGAGGCGCGGGAGTTCGGCGCCCTGGCGCTGTTCGGCGAGACCTACGGCGAGCAGGTGCGGGTCGTGGAGATCGGCGGCGAGTGGTCCCGGGAGCTCTGCGGTGGCACCCACGTGCACGGCAGCGCGCAGATCGGCACCCTCGCGCTGACCGGGGAGAGCTCGGTCGGCTCTGGGGCCCGCCGGGTCGAGGCCGCGGTGGGCCTGGAGGGCTTCCGGTACCTGGCGCGGGAGCGCGATCTCGTCCGTCAGCTCGCAGACCTGCTCAAGACCCCGCAGGACGGCATCGCCGACCGGGTGAGCGGGATGCTGGAGCGGCTGCGCGAGGCCGACAAGGAGCTCGCCGACCTGCGCGCCCGGCAGACCCTGGCGGCCGCCGGGGACCTGGCTGCCGGCGCCCGCGACCTCGGCGGGGTGGCCGTCGTGACCGGCGCGCCGGCCGGGCTGTCCGGTGGCGACCTGCGCGGCCTCGCCCTGGACGTCCGCGGTCGGCTCGGTGAACGGGCGGCGGCGGTGTTGCTCGCCTCGGCCGCGGACGGCAAGGTGGCACTGGTGGCCGCCGTCAACCCGGCGGCGCAGCAGCAGGGCCTGTCGGCGAACGACCTGCTGCGGGCTGCGGCGCCGGCGGTGGGCGGTCGCGGTGGTGGCAAGGCCGACGTGGCGCAGGGTGGCGGTACCGACCCCTCCGGCATCCCTGCCGCCCTGGCGGCCGTCGAGCAGATGATCGGAGCGGCCACGACGTGAGCGAGGCGTCCGACGGGTTCGGCACCGGGCCCGTGGAGGAGCGGACCAGGCGGGCCGGTCGCCCGCCGGTGCCGGCCGCCGCGCGAGCGGACACCGCCACGCCGCCCAGGGACGGCGCCGCCCCGGACGGCGCTGTGCAGGACGGTGCCGTGCGTGAGGGCGTTGTGCAGGACGGCGCTGTGCAGGACGGCGCTGTGCAGGACGGCGCCGGGCAGAACGGCGCCGGGCGTGAGGGAGCCATGCAGGACGGCGCCGTGCAGGACGGCGCCGCGGGCGACGGTGCTGTGCGTGACGGTGCTGTGCAGGACGGTGGGCACGACGGCCGGCACCGCACCGAGCGGGTGCCCTTCCCGGTCCCCGGGCCCGGTGGGCCACCCGCCGGGCCGCCGGTCACCGTCCAGCAGCCTGCCGCCCGGCCGCCGGAGACCGGTCGGCTCGAGCTCGGCGGTTACCCGCCGCGGGTGCCCCGGGCTGCCCGCCCCCACCCCGCAGCCGTGCCGCGGCACGAGGGCGCCCGCGATGGCGACTGAGGGAACCGGGCCGGCCTGGGTGCCCGGCCGTCGACTCGGGGTCGACGTCGGGACCGTCCGCGTCGGGCTCGCGCTGTCCGACGCCACCGGCATGCTGGCCAGCCCGCTGGAGACGGTCCGGCGCGCGAAGGACGAGCGGGACCTGGACCACCTCGCTGAGCTGGTTGTGACACACGAGGTGGTCGAGGTGGTTGTGGGATTGCCAAAGCACCTGTCCGGAGCGTCGGGCGCGTCGGCAAGAGATGCCAGTGCATACGCTGAAGCCCTGGCCAGTCGCATCGGGAACGTCCCGGTGCACCTCGTCGACGAGAGGCTCTCCACCGTGACCGCAGCGAGTCACCTGCGCGCCGGCGGCATCGATGCCCGCCGCCAGCGCTCGGTGATCGACCAGGCGGCGGCCGTGGTGATCCTGCAGAGCCATCTCGACGAGCGACGACGCACTGGCCCCGACCTCAGGGGGCGCCACTCGTGACGGGCCCGATCCAGCCGCCTCCGGGCGGCCGCCACTCCGACGCCGATGCCGGGCGCCCGGCAGCCGACTTCCTGGCCGCCTGGGCGGGCGCTGCGACCCTGCAGCTGCCCGACGACCCCGCCGACGCCACGCTCCGCCCGCGCCGACGCCGCCGGTACGCCCCGGACACCGGTGCCGGGATCCGCGCGGTGGGCGGTGGTGTCGACGTCGCCGACGTGGAGATCACCGGGCTCGCCGCCTCCGGCATCGCCGACGCCGGTCTCGCGGCCGCCGGCCTCGACGTGAGCGCCTTCGACCTCGCTCGGCGCAGCGCGGCCCCCTCGGCTGCGGCGGCTCCCCGGGGCCCGGTCGGGGCCGTCCCCGGCGCACGCGCCCGGGAGGTCGCCGTCCCGCGGACCACCGAGATGCCGGCCGCACCGCCGGCCGTCCCGGCCCTCGGCGGAGCGGCGCACGGCACCGGTCCGGCCGCCGGCCGGCGCGTCCCGACCCCCCGGCCGCCCACCGAACCCAGCACCGCCGACCACGTCCGGGCGGACCGGTTCGCCGACGCCGGGACCGACCCTGGTTGGCTGTCGGCAGCCAACCGTCCCGTTCCCGGGCCGGTTGGACCGTCGTCGGTCCCGACGAGCGGGCCCTCCGGTGCGCTGGCCGGGCTCGTCACCGGGGAGCGCGGCGCCGAGGTGCACACCGCATCTCGGGACACGCCTGTCGATGAGCCGGCGACCGTGGTGCACGCCGCACTGACCGTCGACGGCCCCGACCCGGACGAGGAGGGCTGGCGGATGGTCTCCGAACGAGACGGGCGCGACGAGGGCGACCTCGACCCCGATCATCACGACCCCCACGACGACGGTCCCTTCGCCCCGGACGCCTCCGCGGCCCCGCAGACCGGCGGCCTCGACGTCGTCGGCGGCGGTGACCACGACGAGCACCACGACGAGTACTACGACGACCACGACGGACACGACGACGGCGGGGTCGGCGGCGGTCGCCGCGGGCGCGGTGGACGCCGCCGGCGCCGGGGCCCGGTGGTCGTCGGCCTGTCCCTGGTCGTCCTGGCCGCGCTGATCGCGGGGATCGTCGTCGGTGGCAAGGCCCTCTGGAACCAGGTGAACCCGGTGGCCGAGGACTACACCGGCACCGGCACCGGCGAGGTCGACGTCCGGGTCGAGCCCGGCGACTCGCTGCGGGCCATCGGCAACACGCTGGTCGAGGCCGACGTCATCGCCTCGGTGGCGCCGTTCACCGAGGCGGCCGAGGCCAACCCGGCCGCGACCGGCATCCAGCCCGGCGTCTACCGCCTGCGCCAGCAGATGTCCGGGCAGGCCGCCCTCGACCTGCTGCTGGACCCGGCGTCCCGCCAGGTCACCCGGGTCACTCTCCCCGAGGGCCTGCGCGTCACCCAGGTGCTGCAGCGACTGGCCGACGAGACCGGTCTGCCGCTCGCCGAGCTGGAGGCGGCGGCCGCCGACCCCGCGCAGCTGGGGCTGCCCGCCTACGCCAACGGCCTGCTGGAGGGCTTCCTCTTCCCGGCCACCTACGACATCGAGCCCGGCGAGACCGCGGTCGAGGTGCTCAGCGAGATGGTGGCGCGCACCGACCAGGTGCTCACCGAGCTGCAGATCCCGGTGGAGCAGCGGCTCACGGTGCTGACCAAGGCCAGCCTGGTGCAGGCCGAGGCCGGCTCGATCGAGGACATGGGCAAGGTCGCCCGGGTGCTGGAGAACCGGCTGGCCGACGGCATGCCGCTGCAGCTGGACACCACGGTGAACTACGCCAACGACAAGGCCGGGATCACCACCAGCGCCGAGGACCGCGCCAACCCCTCCCTCTACAACACCTACGTCCACCCGGGCCTGCCGCCCGGCGCCATCAACAACCCCGGTGAGGAGGCGCTGCGCGCGGTGCTGGCCCCCACCCCGGGCGACTGGCGCTTCTTCGTGGTGGTCGACCCCGACACCGGGGAGACCCGCTTCGCCGCCACCGGCGCCGAGCACCAGCAGAACGTGCTGCTGTTCCAGCAGTGGCTGCGGGACAACCCGGGCAATTGACACCCGGTCGCACCCCGGTCCGGCCGGCATGAGGGCAGCTGTCCTCGGCCGGCCGGTCGGGCACTCCCTGTCGCCGTTGCTCCACCGGGCGGCCTACGCCGCGCTCGGCCTGGACGACTGGCGCTACGACGCCCTGGACGTGGGAGCCGAGGAGCTGCCGGTGCTGCTGGCCGGCCTCGGGCCCGAGTGGCGCGGCTTCTCGGTGACCATGCCCTGCAAGCAGGCCGCGGTGGCGGTGGCCGATGAGGTCGACCAGCTGCCGCGCCTGCTGGGCGCCGCGAACACCCTGCTGCGCACCGAGGCCGGGTGGCGGGCGGAGAACACCGACGTCGCCGGCGTGGGCATGGCCCTCCAGCTGGGCGGTGTCGAGCAGGTCGAGCACGCCGCCGTCCTCGGGGCCGGCGGGACGGCGGCCGCCGCGGCCACCGCGCTCGCCTCCCTCGGCGCCCAGCACGTGGACGTCGTCGTCCGGGAGCCGGCGCGGGCCGGTGACCTGCTCCGCGTGCTCGCTGCCCTCGGGGTGAGCGCCGACGTCCAGCGGCTGGACCGCACCGGCACGCTCACCGCGCCGGTGGTGGTCAGCACGGTCCCGGTCTCCGGCCAGGAGGCCGTCGCCGAGCTCACCTGGTCACGCGGGCAGACGGTGCTCGACGTGCTCTACGCCGGCTGGCCGACGCCGCTGGCCCAGCGCGTGGACGCCGCGGGCGGCCGGACCATCAGCGGCCTGGAGGTGCTCTTCTGGCAGGCCACCGCCCAGGTCGAGCTGATGACCGGCCGGCCGGCGCCGATCGAGGCCATGCGCGCCGCGCTGGACGCCTGACCGCACCCCGGTGACCGCGGTGCTCACCGTCGCCGCCGCCGTCCTCGGCCTGCTGCTCGGCCCGTGGCTGGCCACCATCACGGTCCGGCTGGCCGAACGCGACCGGGCGGCGCGTCCGTCGTCCCGGCGGGTGGTGGTCACCGCGGTCGCCGGCGCGGCGGCGCTCGCCGCTGCGCCCGCGCTCGCCGGGCCGCGGCCGGCCACCGTCGCCCTGGCCTGGTTCGGCGCGGCGGCCGTGGTGCTGGCCGGGGTCGACGTCGCGCGGCACCGGCTGCCCGACCGGGTCGTCCTCCCGGCGGCTGCCGTCGTCGCCCTCGCGTTGTCGGTGGACGCCGCCGTGCTGGGCACCTGGCCCGCGCTCGGCCGCGCCGTCGCCGCCGCAGCGGTCGCCTGGGGGCTGGGCACCGTCGCCCGGCTGGTCCAGCCCGGCGGGTTCGGGGGCGGCGACGTGAAGCTGCTCGGCCTGCTCGGTCTGCTGCTGGGCTGGGTGGGGTGGAGCGTGCTGGCGGCGGGGGTGCTGGCCGGGTTCGTCCTCGGGGCCCTCGGCGCGCTGCTGCTCGTCGCCCTGGGGCGGGCCGGGTGGCGCACGGCCGTGGCGTTCGGTCCGCCGCTGCTGGGCGGCGCCTACGTCGCGCTGGCGCTGGCGGCGCCCCTGCCGTGAGCCCGCACTCCGGGAGCCCGTCCACGGCCCGCGGCGGAGGGGGGCGGAGGGCGTTCTTCTAGGATCGCGGGCATGTTGCGCTGGTTGACCGCAGGTGAGTCGCACGGTCAACAGCTCACCGCCATCCTGGAGGGGCTGCCCGCCGGGGTGCGGGTGCAGACGGCCGACCTCGACGCCCAGCTCTCCCGCCGCCGTCTCGGCCACGGCCGCAGCGCGCGGATGAGCTTCGAGGAGGACGTCGTCACCCTCACCGGCGGCGTCCGGCACGGGGTGACCCAGGGCGGCCCGATCGCCGTCCAGGTCGGCAACACCGAGTGGCCGAAGTGGCAGAGCGTCATGGCCGCCGACCCGGTCGACCCCGAGGTGCTCGAGGGGCAGGCGCGCAACGCCCCGCTCACCCGCCCCCGGCCCGGCCACGC
Source organism: Modestobacter marinus (assembly GCF_011758655.1). Lineage (NCBI taxonomy): Bacteria > Bacillati > Actinomycetota > Actinomycetes > Geodermatophilales > Geodermatophilaceae > Modestobacter > Modestobacter marinus. Next base: position 807,024 of record NZ_JAAMPA010000002.1, on the reverse strand, counting down.
CGACCTCGCGGGCATGCAGAAGTACGGCTTCGACGACGTCCGCCCGGTGCTGGAGCGGGCCAGCGCCCGGGAGACCGCCGCCCGCGTGGCGCTGGGCACCGTGGCGCAGGCGTTCCTGCACCAGGTGCTCGGGGTGCGGGTGGTCAGCCACGTGGTGGGCATCGGCCCGGTCACCGTCCCCGAGGGCGTGCTGCCCGGCCCGGAGGACAACCCCCGGCTGGACGAGGACCCGGTGCGCTGCGCCGACCCGGCCACCAGCGCCCGGATGACCGCCGAGATCGACGACGCCCGCCGGTCCGGCGACACCCTGGGCGGGGTCATCGAGGTCGTCGTCCACGGCCTGCCGCCGGGCCTGGGCAGCCACGTGCACTGGGACCGCCGGCTGGACTCCCGGCTGGCCGGTGCCCTGATGGGCGTGCAGTCGGTCAAGGCGGTCGAGGTCGGTGACGGGCTGGAGACCGCACGCCGGCGCGGCTCGGTCGCCCACGACGAGATCGACGTGGACGACTCCGCAGACGGACGACGCAGCCTCTCCCGGCGCACCGACCGGGCCGGCGGCATCGAGGGCGGCATGACCAACGGCGAGGTGCTGCGCGTGCGCGCCGCGATGAAGCCGATCAGCACCGTCCCTCGCGCCCTGGCCACGATCGACACCGCCACCGGCGAGGCCGCGGTTGCGATCAACCAGCGCAGCGACGCCTGCGCGGTGCCGCGCGGCAGCGTGGTGATGGAGGCCATGGTCTCCCTCGTGCTGGCCGACGCGGTGCTGGAGAAGTTCGGCGGTGACTCGGTGGCGGAGACCCGGCGGAACGTGCAGGGCTACCTCGACGCGCTGCCCTACCGATGAGCGGCCCGTCCCGGTGACCGGCCCCGTGCTGATCGTGGTCGGCCCGCCGGCGTCGGGGAAGTCGACGGTGGGCGCGGCGGTCGCGGCGGCCCTGGACCTGGCCTTCCGGGACACCGACGCCGACGTGGAGGTCGAGGCCGGGACGACGGTGGCCGACCTCTTCGTGCAGCAGGGCGAACCGCACTTCCGGGCGCTGGAGGAGCAGGCCGTGGCCCGGGCGCTGGCCGAGCACGACGGCGTGCTGGCCCTGGGCGGCGGCGCGGTCACCAGCGCCGCCACCCGGCAGCGGCTGGTCGCCCACGGTCGCGCCGGCCGGGCCGTGGTGTGGCTGGACGTCGACGTCGCCTCGGCGGCCCGGCGGGTGGGGCTGTCCCGGGACCGGCCGCTGCTGGCGGTCAACCCACGCGCCATGCTGCGGACCATGCTCGAGACCCGCGCCCCGCTCTACGCCGAGGTCGCCACCGCGACCGTCGTCACCTCCGCCCGCCCGATCGAGGACGTCGTGGCCGACGTGCTCACCGCCGTCGGGGCAGGCACGCGGTGACCGCCCAGCGGATCACCGTCGGCGGCGAACGGCCCTACGACGTGGTCATCGGCCCGGGCGTGCAGGCGCAGCTCGGCCTGGTGCTCGACGGCACCGCCCGCGCGGCCGTGGTGCACAGCCGGGCGCTGGCCGCCGCGGCCGGTGCCGCGGTCGAGACGCTGCAGCAGGCGGGGGTCGCCGCGGAGGCGGTCGTCGTCCCCGACGGCGAGGCCGCGAAGACCGCCGAGGTCGCCGCCGGCGCCTGGGAGGAGTTCGGCCGGCTGGGGCTCACCCGGTCCGACGCCGTGGTCGGCATCGGCGGGGGAGCGGTCACCGACCTCGCCGGGTTCCTGGCCGCCACCTGGACCCGCGGCATCCGCGTCGTGCAGGTGCCGACCAGCCTGCTGGCCATGGTCGACGCCGCGGTCGGCGGCAAGACCGGCATCAACACCGCGGCCGGCAAGAACCTGGTCGGCGCCTTCCACCCGCCGGCCGCGGTGCTCGCCGACACCGACGCGCTGGCCGGGCTGCCCGAGGCGGAGTTCCGGTCGGGGCTGGCCGAGGTGGTCAAGTGCGGCTTCATCGCCGACGGCGCCATCCTCGACCTGCTCGCGGCCGACCCCACCGGGCGCGCCGACACCGCCGAGCTGATCGCCCGGGCGGTGCAGGTCAAGGCCGACGCGGTGGCCGCGGACCTCTACGACACCGGTCGCCGGGAGTTCCTCAACTACGGCCACACCCTGGGGCACGCCATCGAGCGGGTGGAGGACTTCGGCTGGCGGCACGGGGAGGCGGTGGCCGTCGGGCTGGTGTTCGCCGCGGAGCTGGCCTGCCAGGCCGGGCGGCTCTCCCGCGCCGACGCCGACCGGCACCGCGACCTGGTCGCCGCCCTCGGTCTGCCCACCAGCTACCAGGGCGACTGGGCCCTGCTGCAGTCGGTGATGCGGGTGGACAAGAAGGCGCGCGGTGCCTCGCTGCGCTTCGTCGTCCTCGACGGGCTCGGCGCGCCGGCCATCCTCACCGATCCCGACCAGGCCTGGCTGGACGCCGCCTGGGCGGCGGTCTCCGAGCCGTCCACCCACCCCACCGACACTGCGTCGTCCACCCACCCCTCCACCCCGACGGAGCCCGCATGACCATCCAGGTGCTGAACGGCGCCAACCTCGGCCGGCTGGGCACCCGCGAGCCGGAGAAGTACGGGACGACCACGTACGCCGAGCTGGTGCAGCTGGTCCAGGCGGCGGCCGCCGGGCTGGGCCAGGACGTCGTCGTCCGGCAGACCGACTCCGAGGCCGAGCTGCTCGGCTGGGTCTTCGACGCCACCGACGCCGGGGACGCCGTGGTGGTCAACCCCGGTGGCTGGTCGCACACCTCGGTGGTGCTGCGGGACGCGCTGTCGGCGGTGCACGGCCCGGTCGTCGAGGTGCACCTGACCAACATCCACGCCCGCGAGGAGTTCCGGCACCACTCCTTCGTCTCCGGTGTCGCCGACGGCGTGATCGCCGGGCTCGGTGTGGTCGGCTACGAGCTCGCCCTGCGCTACCTGGCCGCGAAGGGCGTGCGATGACCCGCGACACCAGCCGAGAGGCCGCCCGCCGGGACCGCCTCCGGGCCACGGCTGCGGCGGCCGGGCTGGACGCCGTCCTGGTCACCGACCTGCTCAACGTCCGTTACCTGACCGGGTTCACCGGCTCCAACGGCGCGCTGCTGCTGCGGGTCGACGGCTCGACCGGCGGCGACGTGTTCGGCACCGACGGCCGGTACACGACGCAGGCGGGCACCCAGGTGCCCGACGTGGAGCTGCTGGTCGACCGCGCCACGATGCCGGCACTGGCCCGCGCGGCCCGCACCGGCGGCGCGACCCGGCTCGGGTTCGAGTCGCACGTGGTGACCGTCGACGAGCTGCACGGCCTGGAGCGGCTGCTCGGCGAGGACGGCGCGACCGTGGAGCTGGTCAGCGTCCGGCGGGCGGTCGAGGCGCTGCGCGCGATCAAGGACGACGGCGAGGTCGAGGCGCTCCGCCGGGCCTGCGCGGTCGCCGACGCCGCGCTGGCCGAGTTGGCCGCCGAGGGCGCGCTGCGGCCGGGTCGCACCGAGCTGCAGGTGGGCCGGGAGCTGGACGCCCGGATGCTCGCCCTCGGGGCCGAGGCGCCGAGCTTCGAGACGATCGTGGCGACCGGGGCGAACTCCGCCATCCCGCACCACCGTCCCGACTCCACCGAGCTGCGCGCCGGCGACTTCCTCAAGCTGGACTTCGGGGCCACCGTCGACGGCTACCACTCCGACATGACCCGCACCCTGGTGCTGGGGCACGCCGCGGACTGGCAGCGCGAGGTCTACGAGCTGGTCGCGGCCTCGCAGGCGGCCGGCCGCGCGGCGCTGGCGGTGGGCGCCGAGGTGACCGCGGTGGACGCCGCGGCCCGCGACGTCATCGTCGCCGCCGGGCACGGCGAGCACTTCACCCACGGCCTCGGGCACGGTGTCGGGCTGGAGATCCACGAGGCTCCGGGCATCGGAGCAGCGGGCGCAGGTACCCTGGCCGCTGGCATGGCCGTCACCGTGGAGCCAGGCGTGTACCTGCCCGGCCACGGCGGTGTCCGGATCGAGGACACCTTGATCGTCACGGACGACGAGCCCGAGTTGTTGACCCTCACGAGCAAGGAACTGCTGGTCCTCTAGATGGCTACCACCAACGACCTCAAGAACGGCACCGTCCTCAACCTCGACGGCCAGCTGTGGACCGTCACCGACTTCCAGCACGTGAAGCCGGGCAAGGGCGGCGCCTTCGTCCGCACCACGCTGAAGAACGTGCTCTCCGGCAAGGTCGTCGACCGGACGTTCAACGCCGGCACGAAGGTCGAGACGGCGAACGTCGACAAGCGGTCGATGACCTACCTCTACCAGGACGGCGCCGACTACGTCTTCATGGACGGCGACACCTTCGACCAGATCCCGGTCTCGGCCGCGACGCTGGGCGGCGGGGCCGACTACCTGCTGGAGAACACCGAGGTCATCGTGGCGGTGCACGACGGCACCCCGCTGTACGTCGAGTTGCCGGTGACGATGGAGCTGGTGGTCCAGCACACCGACCCGGGCCTGCAGGGCGACCGCTCCACCGGCGGCACGAAGCCCGCGACCCTGGAGACGGGGGCGGAGATCCAGGTGCCGCTGTTCATCACCACCGGCGAGAAGCTGAAGGTCGACACCCGCGACGGCCGCTACCTCGGCCGGGTCAGCTGACCTCGTGGCCGCCCGTTCCAAGGCGCGCAAGCGCGCGGTCGACGTCCTCTACGAGGCCGACCTGCGTTCCAGCGACCCGCTCGCCGTCCTGCGCGACCGCGTCGCCGACGGCAACCCACCGGTGCCCGAGCACGCCGTCCGGCTGGTCGAGGGCGTCGTCGGGCAGCAGCCGCGGATCGACGAGCTGATCGAGGAGCACGCCTCCGGCTGGTCCCTGGACCGGCTGCCCGACGTGGACCGGGCCATCCTGCGGATGGCCGTCTACGAGCTGCTGTGGGTCGACGACGTCCCCGACGCGGTGGTGATCGACGAGGCGGTGGAGCTGGCCAAGGCGCTGTCCACCGACGACTCCCCGGGCTACGTGAACGGCGTCCTCGGTGGCATCGTCCGCGCCGAGATCCCCACGTAGCAGCCGCACACGCGCGAAGAGCCCGCCCTGGTCGTCCAGGGCGGGCTCTTCGCGTTCTGCGACGGAGGTTGACCACGGTGCGCGCGTCAGCGCGCTGAGGCCGGCGGCGGGCCCGGCGCAGGGCCGGGAGCGGCTCCACGCAGGTCGGGACCGCTCCTGCAGCGCTGCGATCCGTCAGGACCGCAGCGTCAGCGCGGGGTGCGGCGCCGTTCGCCCCAGGACGCGTCGTCGTCCTCCTCGGTGGCGTAGCCGACGCCGTCGGCACCCGGGGACAGCACGCCCCACTCGATGAGCCGGGTGGTCAGCTCGTCGGGGCTCATGTCGTAGATGATCGCCAGCGACTTGAGGTCCTCGGCGCGGATCGAGAGCACCTTGCCGTTGTAGTCGTGCCGCTGCGCCTGGATGGTCGAGGCGTAGCGGGCCAGCGGGCCGGCCTCGTCGGCGGGCAGCGAGCCCAGCGACTCCAGGTTGAGCACGATCTTGGTGCTCTTGGTGACCGCGGAGCTCGGCCGCGGGTCGGGCAGCAGCTCGGAGACGGGCACGCCGTAGAACACGGCCAGCTCGGACAGCCGCTGCACGGTGACCGCGCGGTCGCCGCGCTCGTAGGAGCCGACGACGACGGCCTTCCACCGGCCGTGGGACTTGTCCTCCACGCCCTGCAACGACAGCCCTTGCTGGTTGCGGATGGCCCGCAGGCGGGCGCCCAGCGCCCTGGAGTAGTCGGTGCTCATGACCTCTGCTCACTGACTGTCGTCGGTAGGGAACGGTTCTGGTCACGCAGAGTACTGGCAGACCGGGTGCGGCGACAGCCCGGGAACCCCCAACGAGTCAGATCGCGTTCATCCGGCCGTCTCCCGGGCGAGATGCGGGTCACCTGCGCCGGTGCAGTACCGTCGTCGCCGGTCCCACCCGTCGTCGGCCGGTCCGGCCGGCGGCGCAGATCTCCTTTAACGACCCGTCCCGTGAGGCGGGGAAGGAGGCTTGATGACCATGTCATCAGAGCTGCCCGCACCACCGCCCACCGAGCCGTCCGCCGGTGGCCCCCCGCCGTTGCTGGGCGCGGACGACGTCGCCCGGGTGGTCGACCGGATCGCCCACCAGCTCATCGAGCGGGCCGCGAGCGCCTCGCCCGCCGGCGCCGCCGACGGTGGCCTCGCCGACCTGGTGCTCGTCGGGATCCCCACCCGCGGCGCCCCGCTGGCCCGGCGGCTGGCCGCCCGGATCGAGGCCTTCAGCGGCACCGCGGTCGACGTCGGCACGGTCGACATCACCCTCTACCGCGACGACCTGCGGCTGCGCGGCGTCCGTGCGCTGGAGGACACCCGGCTGCCGGAGGCCGGGGTCGACGGCCGGCTGGTCGTGCTCGTCGACGACGTGCTGTTCTCCGGCCGGTCCGTGCGCGCCGCCCTGGACGCGCTGCGCGACCTCGGCCGGCCCCGCGCGGTGCAGCTGGCGGTGCTGGTCGACCGCGGCCACCGGGAGCTGCCGATCCGGGCCGACTACGTGGGCAAGAACGTGCCGACCGCCCGCACCCAGAAGGTCGAGGTGCACCTGGCCGAGATCGACGGGCTCGACGAGGTCCTGGTCACCGGGGGAGAGCAGTGAAGCGGCACCTGCTGGAGGCCGGCGACCTGGACCGGGCCGACGCGACCCTGGTGCTGGACACCGCCGGCCAGATCGAGTCGGCGCTGGCCGGCCGGGAGGTCAAGAAGCTCCCGACCCTGCGCGGGCGCACCGTGGTCAACCTCTTCTACGAGGACTCGACCCGCACCCGGATCTCCTTCGAGCTGGCGGCCAAGCGGCTCTCCGCCGACGTGATCAACTTCTCCGCCAAGGGCAGCAGCGTCTCCAAGGGCGAGAGCCTCAAGGACACCGCGCTGACCCTCGAGGCGATGGGCGCCGACGGGATCGTCGTCCGGCACGGGGCCTCCGGGGCGCCGCACCGGCTGGCCACCTGGGTCAAGGGCAGCGTGGTGAACGCCGGCGACGGCACCCACGAGCACCCCACCCAGGCGCTGCTGGACGCGTACACGATCCGGCAGCGGCTGGGCCGGCTCGACGGGGTGCGGGTGGTCGTCGTCGGTGACGTGCTGCACAGCCGGGTGGCCCGCTCCAACGTCTGGCTGCTGTCCACCCTGGGCGCCGAGGTCACCCTGGTCGCCCCGCCGACCCTGCTGCCGGTCGGGGTCGGCAGCTGGCCGGTCGCGGTTTCCTACGACCTGGACGCCGTCCTGCCCAAGGCCGACGTGGTGATGATGCTGCGGGTGCAGGCCGAGCGGATGAACGCCTCGTTCTTCCCCAGCGCCCGCGAGTACAGCCGCCGCTACGGCCTGGACGCCCGGCGGATGGCGGTGCTGCCCGACCACGCGATCGTCATGCACCCCGGTCCGATGAACCGCGGCATGGAGATCGCCGCCGAGGTGGCCGACTCCGCCCGCTCCACCATCGTCGACCAGGTCGGCAACGGCGTCAGCGTGCGCATGGCCGTCCTGTACCTGCTGCTGGGAGGGGCTCCCGAATGACGCTCATCACGAACGTCCGTCCGTACGGCGAGGACGCCGTGGACATCCGCATCACCGACGGCCGGATCACCGAGATCGGCCCAGGTCTGGCCGGGGACGACGACGTCGTCGACGGCGGTGGACTGGTCGCGCTGCCGGGCCTGGTCGACCTGCACACCCACCTGCGCGAGCCGGGCCGGGAGGACGCCGAGACGGTCGAGACCGGCAGCCGGGCAGCGGCCCTGGGCGGGTTCACCGCGGTGCACGCGATGGCCAACACCGACCCGGTCGCCGACACCGCCGGCGTCGTCGAGCAGGTCTGGCGGCTGGGCCAGGAGGCCGGGCTGGTCGACGTCGTCCCGGTCGGGGCGGTCACGGTCGGCCTGCGCGGGGAACGGCTGGCCGAGCTCGGCGCGATGGCCGACTCCGCCGCGCGGGTGCGGGTGTTCTCCGACGACGGGCACTGCGTCGCCGACCCCGCGCTGATGCGCCGGGCCCTGGAGTACGTCAAGGCCCTGGACGGCGTCGTCGCCCAGCACGCCGAGGAGCCCCGGCTCACCGTGGGCGCCCAGATGAACGAGGGTGACCGCTCCGCCCGGCTGGGGCTGGCCGGCTGGCCGGCCGCGGCCGAGGAGGCGGTGATCGCCCGGGACGTGCTGCTGGCCGGGCACGTCGGCGCGCGGCTGCACGTCTGCCACGTCTCGACGGCCGGGTCGGTCGACATCCTGCGCTGGGCGAAGTCCCGTGGCGTGCAGGTGACCGCCGAGGTCACCCCGCACCACCTGCTGCTCACCGACGAGTGCGCCGAGACCTACGACCCGGTGTTCAAGGTGAACCCGCCGCTGCGCAGCGACGCCGACGTCCAGGCGCTGCGGGCGGGGCTGGCCGACGGCACGATCGACGCCGTCGCCACCGACCACGCCCCGCACGCGGTGGAGGACAAGGAGAGCGAGTGGGCCTCGGCCCGCCCGGGGATGCTCGGCCTGGAGCAGGCGCTCTCGATCGTCGTGCAGACCATGGTCGAGCCCGGGTTGCTCGACTGGCGCGGCGTCGCCGACCGCATGTCGGTCCGCCCGGCGGCCATCGGCCGGCTGGCCGGGCACGGCCGCCCGCTCGCCGTCGGCGAGCCGGCCAACCTGCTGCTGCTGGACCCCACGCACCGGGCCACCGTCGACCCGGCCGCGCTGGCCAGCCGCAGCCGCAACAGCCCCTATGCCGGCCGGGAGCTCCCCGGCCGGGTGGTCGCCACGTTCCTGCGGGGGACGGCGACCGTGCTCGACGGAAAGGCACAGAAGTGACCGAGGCACTGCTCGTCCTGGAGGACGGGCGCACGTTCCGTGGGGAGTCCTACGGCGCTACTGGGACCACGGTCGGCGAGGCGGTGTTCTCCACCGGGATGACCGGCTACCAGGAGACCCTCACCGATCCCAGCTACGCCGGCCAGATCATCACGATGACGGCCCCCCACGTGGGCAACACCGGCGTCAACGGCGAGGACGACGAGAGCCGCCGCATGTGGGTGGCCGGGTTCGTGGTCCGCGACCCCGCCCGCCGCCCGGCGAACTGGCGGGCCACCGGCAGCCTGGACGACGAGCTGGTCGCCCAGGGCGTGGTGGGGATCAGCGGCATCGACACCCGCGCGCTGACCCGGCACCTGCGCGACCGCGGCGCGATGCGCGCCGGCATCAGCACCGAGCTGGACGCCGAGGCGCTGCTGGCCCGGGTGACCGGGAGCCCGAGCATGACCGGCGCGGACCTCGCCCCCAGCGTCAGTGCGAGCGAGCCCTACGTCGTCCCGGCGGTGGGGGAGAAGCGGTTTACCATCGCCGCCCTGGACCTGGGCATCAAGACCGCCACCCCGCGGTACCTGGCCGAGCTGGGCGTGGAGACGCACGTGCTGCCCGCGACCGCGACCGCCGAGCAGCTGCTCGAGGCCGGCGTGGACGGCGTCTTCGTCTCCAACGGCCCCGGCGACCCGGCGGCCGCCGACTACGCGGTCGAGGCGGTGCGCGGGGTGCTGGAGGCCCGGCGTCCGCTGTTCGGCATCTGCTTCGGCAACCAGATCCTCGGCCGCGCCCTCGGCCTGGGCACCTACAAGCTGCGCTTCGGCCACCGCGGCCTGAACCAGCCGGTGCTGGACCGGGTCAGCGCCACGGTGCGGGTGACGAGCCACAACCACGGCTTCGCCGTCGACGCCCCGCTGGACCGGCCGGTCGACACCCCGTTCGGGCCGGTGGAGGTCAGCCACGTCGGGCTCAACGACGACGTGGTCGAGGGGCTCCGGCTGCTCGACGCCCCGGCGTTCAGCGTGCAGTTCCACCCGGAGGCCGCGGCCGGACCGCACGACGCGAACCCGCTCTTCGGCCGGTTCGTCGACCTGATGGCCGCATCCAAGGAAGGCAGTGCCGTGACACCCCCACCCGTCGTCGAGTCGAGCACGGGGGAGAACGCCTGATGCCCAAGCGGACAGATCTGCAGCACGTGCTGGTGATCGGCTCGGGGCCGATCGTCATCGGCCAGGCCAGCGAGTTCGACTACTCGGGCACCCAGGCCTGCCGGGTGCTCAAGAGCGAGGGCCTGCGGGTCAGCCTGGTCAACAGCAACCCGGCCACGATCATGACCGACCCGGAGGTCGCCGACGCCACCTACGTGGAGCCGCTGACCCCGGAGTTCGTCGAGCGGGTCATCGCCGCCGAGCGGCCGGACGCGCTGCTGGCCACCCTGGGCGGCCAGACGGCGCTGAACCTCGCCATCGGGCTGTACGAGAACGGCGTGCTGGAGAAGTACGGCGTCCAGCTGATCGGTGCCGACGTCGACGCGATCAACCGCGGCGAGGACCGGCAGAAGTTCAAGGACATCGTGCGCTCCATCGGCGCCGACGCCCCGCGCTCCACGGTCTGCTCGACCGTGGACGAGGCGCTGGCCACCGCCGCCGAGGTCGGCTACCCGGTGGTCATCCGGCCCAGCTTCACCATGGGCGGGCTGGGCTCGGGGATCGCCACCGACGAGCCGATGCTGCGCCGGATGGCCGGCCACGGGCTGGCCGACTCCCCGGTGCACACCGTGCTGATCGAGGAGTCGGTGCTCGGCTGGAAGGAGTTCGAGCTCGAGCTGATGCGCGACCGCAGCGACAACGTCGTCGTGATCTGCTCGATCGAGAACATCGACGCGATGGGCGTGCACACCGGTGACTCGGTGACCGTCGCCCCGGCGATGACGCTCACCGACCGCGAGTACCAGCAGATGCGCGACGTCGGCATCGCGGTGCTGCGCGAGGTCGGCGTGGACACCGGCGGCTGCAACATCCAGTTCGCCGTCCACCCGGAGACGGGTCGGCTCGTGGTCATCGAGATGAACCCGCGGGTGTCCCGGTCCTCGGCGCTGGCGTCGAAGGCCACCGGCTTCCCGATCGCCAAGATCGCCGCGAAGCTGGCCATCGGCTACACCCTCGACGAGATCACGAACGACATCACCGGGGTCACCCCGGCGTCGTTCGAGCCGTCGCTGGACTACGTCGTGGTGAAGATCCCGCGGTTCGCGTTCGAGAAGTTCCCCGGCGCGGACCCGCGACTGACCACGACGATGAAGAGCGTCGGCGAGGTCATGGCGATGGGCCGCAACTTCACCGAGGCCCTCGGCAAGGCGATGCGCTCCACCGAGACCGCCGCCGCCGGGTTCTGGACCGACACCGCCGAGCCCGCCGACGCCGCCGCCCTGGTGGAGAAGCTGCGCACCCCGGTCGACGGCCGGCTCTACACCGCGCAGCGGGCGCTGGCCGCCGGCGCCACCGTCGAGCAGGTCGCGGAGGCCAGCGGCTTCGACACCTGGTTCGTCGACCAGATCGCGATGGTCACCGAGATCGGCACCGAGCTGCGGGAGGCGCCGTCGCTGACTCCGGAGCTGCTGCGCCGGGCCAAGCGGCACGGCCTGTCCGACCGCCAGGTCGCCGCGCTGCGGCCGGAGCTGGCGGGGGAGGACGGCGTCCGCACGCTGCGCTGGCGGCTGGGGATCCGGCCGGTCTACAAGACCGTGGACACCTGCGCCGCCGAGTTCGCCGCCCGCACGCCGTACCACTACTCCTCCTACGACTCCGAGACAGAGGTGGAGCCGCGGGAGCGCCCGGCGGTGCTGATCCTCGGATCGGGGCCGAACCGGATCGGGCAGGGCGTGGAGTTCGACTACTCCTGCGTGCACGCGGTGATGGCCCTGCAGGACGCCGGCTACGAGGCGGTGATGGTCAACTGCAACCCGGAGACCGTCTCCACCGACTACGACACCGCCGACCGGCTGTACTTCGAGCCGCTCACCTTCGAGGACGTGCTGGAGGTCGTGGAGGCCGAGCGCGCCGCCGGCCCGGTCGCCGGGGTCATCTGCACGCTGGGCGGGCAGACCCCGCTGGGTCTGGCGCAGCGGCTCAAGGACGCCGGCGTCCCGGTGCTGGGCACGTCGCCGGAGGCGATCGACGCCGCCGAGGACCGCGGGGCGTTCTCCCGGGTGCTCTCCGACACCGGCCTGCTCGCGCCCAAGCACGGCATGGCGACGACGTCGGCCGAGGCCGTGGCGATCGCCGCCTCCATCGGCTACCCGGTGCTGGTACGGCCCTCCTACGTGCTCGGCGGGCGGGGCATGGAGATCGTCTACGAGGACGCCATGCTCCAGGCCTACATCACCAAGGCCACCGACGTGAGCGCCGACCACCCGGTGCTGGTCGACCGGTTCCTCGAGGACGCCGTGGAGATCGACGTCGACGCCCTCTACGACGGCACCGACCTGTACCTGGGCGGGGTCATGGAGCACATCGAGGAGGCCGGGATCCACTCGGGCGACTCGGCGTGCGCGCTGCCGCCGATCACCCTGGGCGGTGAGGACCTGCTGACCATCCGGCGGGCCACCGAGGCGCTGGCGGCCCGGATCGGCGTGCGCGGGCTGATGAACGTGCAGTACGCGCTGAAGGACGACGTCCTCTACGTGCTGGAGGCCAACCCGCGCGCGAGCCGCACGGTGCCGTTCGTGTCGAAGGTGACCGCGGTGCAGCTGGCCAAGGCCGCGGCCCGGATCGCGGTCGGCCAGACGATCGCCCAGCTGCGCACCGAGGGCGTGCTGCCGGCCACCGGGGACGGCACCGACCTGCCGGTCGACGGCCCGATCGCGGTGAAGGAGGCGGTGCTGCCGTTCCACCGGTTCCGCACCATCGAGGGCCACGGGGTGGACACCGTGCTGGGGCCGGAGATGAAGTCGACCGGCGAGGTGATGGGCATCGACGCGGAGTTCGGCACCGCGTTCGCCAAGTCCCAGGCCGCCGCCTACGGCGACCTGCCGACCGGCGGCACGGTGTTCGTGTCGCTGGCCAACCGGGACAAGCGCTCGGCGGTCTTCCCGGTGAAGCGGCTGGCCGACCTGGGCTTCCGGGTGCTGGCCACCGTCGGCACCGCCCAGGTGCTCCGCCGCAACGGGGTCTCCTGCGAGGTGGTCGGGAAGTTCTCCCAGGGCCCGGGCAACATCGTCGAGCGGATCCTGGCCGGCGAGATCGACCTGGTGGTCAACACCCCGTTCGGCACGCCGGGCAACAGCGGCCCGCGGCTGGACGGGTACGAGATCCGGGCCGCTGCGGTCAGCGCCGGCATCCCGTGCATCACCACCGTGCAGGGCATGGCGGCCACCGTGCAGGGCGTCGAGTCGCTGCGCCGGGGCGACATCGGGGTGCGCAGCCTGCAGGACCTGCACGAGTCGCTGGTCGCCGCCCAGGCGGCGGCCGGGACCACGGCGTGACCGGGGGCGGGGGAGCCGACCCGGCGGTGGCCGAACTCGGCCGTGAGCTGCGGGCGGCGGGCCTGACCGGTCCGGTGCTCCGGGGCCTGCACGCCGCCGCCGTCGCCCGGCTGGACGGCGCCCCCGCCCCCGAGCCTCGCTGGCTCACCGAGCTCACCATCGACCTGGACCGGGACGGGCTGGACGCCGGTGACCTGCCCGCGCTGGTCCGGCTGCTGGCCACCACCGGGATGCACCGGCTGCTGGCCCGCTCGGGGGTGCGCTTCCCGGCCTACGCCCTCACCGACGACGTCGCCGCCGCGCGCGTCGGGCCGCCGGGGCCGCGGCTGCCGGTCCGCCCCCGGGCCGCCGGCAGCTGGTCGGTGCTCGGCCGGCGGACCGGTTTCCCGATCGGCGTCCCGGCCTGCCCGCTGACCGGCACCGCCGCCTGGGTGCAGTACCTGGCCGGGAACGGCTTCAACCTGCTCACCTACAAGACCGTCCGCAGCCACGCGCACCCGGCCAACCCGTTCCCCAACTGGGCGTTCGTCCCGGCGGCCCGCGAGCCCTTCGCGGTCGGCGGCCCGCCGCCGGTGGTCACCGCGGAGCCGTCGGACTGGGTGCCGCCCGGCGACCCGGCGGTGACCTCGACGAACTCCTTCGGGGTGCCGTCGCCGGACCCGGCGGTCTGGACCGAGGACGTCGCCGCCGCCGTCCGCTGCCTGGCCGACGACCAACTGCTGCTGGTCAGCGTGCTGGGGGAGGACCACGGCGAGGGCCCGCCACAGCTGCAGGCGATCGCCGAGGACTTCGCCCGGACCGCCCGGCTGGCCGAGGCCGCCGGCGCCCCGGTGGTGGAGCTGAACCTGTCCTGCCCCAACGCCCTCGACGCCGCCCGGGGCGGGGTGCGCCCGCCGATCTGCCTGGACGCCGAGCTGACCACGGCGATCGTCGAGACCACCCGGCGCGCGCTGTCCAGCAGCACCGGGCTGGTCGCCAAGCTCTCCTGGCTGGACGGGCCCGCCCTGGCCGGCCTGCTGCCCCGGATCGCGCCGCACCTGGACGGGGTCGCCGCGATCAACACGGTGCAGTGCGCGGTGCAGCGCGCCGACGGCCGGCCCACCTTCCCGGGACGGCCGCTGGCCGGGGTCTCCGGCGTCGCGGTGCGCGACCTCGCCCTGGACTTCACCGCCCGGCTGCTGGACCTCCGCGCCGCCGGTGGCTTCGACTTCGACGTCCTGGCGATGGGCGGGGTGACCGACCCGGCGAGCTGCGCGGCGCTGCTGGAGCTCGGCGCGGCCGGTGTGCAGACCGCCACCGGGGCCTTCGCCGACCCCTTCCTCGCCCGCGCCTGCGTCGAGGAGCTCGCCGGGGTGCCGGCGTGAACGGCACCTTCGGGGAGCGGCTGGCCGACGCCGTCGCAGCGCGCGGCCCGCTGTGCGTGGGCATCGACCCGCACCTGCCGCTGCTGGAGCGCTGGGGACTGCCCGACAGCCCCGACGGGCTGGCCCGGTTCACCGACGCCGTCGTCGACGCGCTGGCCGGGCACGTCGCGGTGCTCAAGCCCCAGCTGGCCTTCTACGAGCGGCACGGCTCCCGCGGGCTGGCCGTGCTCGAGGACGCCGTGGCCCGGGCGCGGGCGGCCGGGGCGCTGGTGCTGCTGGACGCCAAGCGCGGCGACATCGGCTCCACGATGGACGCCTACGCCGACTACCTGCGCCCCGAGCACCCGCTCGCCGTCGACGCACTGACGGTCAGCCCGTTCCTGGGCCCGGGCTCGCTGCAGCCGGCCGTGGACACCGCCCGGCTGCACGGCGGCGGGCTGTTCGTGCTGGCCCGCACCTCCAACCCGGACGCCGGCACCCTGCAGCACGCGCTGGTGGGGGAGCGGACCGCCGCCCAGGTCGTCGTGGACACCGTGCGCGGCTGGAACACCCCGGGGTGGGTGGTGGGCGACCCGCTGCCCGACATCGCCGCGGTGCGCGACGTGGCGGGCCGGTGGGGGCCGACCACGGGTTCCTTCGGCGTCGTCGTGGGCGCCACCCTGCCCGACCTGGACGTCGACCTCGACGGGCTCGGCGGGCCGGTGCTCGCCCCGGGCCTGGGCGCCCAGGGCGGGTCGGCCGCCGACCTGCGCCGGCTGTTCGGGACCGGGCGCGCCGTCGTCCCGACCGTCTCCCGCGACGTGCTGCAGGCCGGGCCGGACGCCGCCGCCCTGCGGGCCGCCGCCGACCGCTGGACGGCGGAGCTCACCGCCTGAGCCGCGCGGCCGCTGCCCGCCCCCGGTGGTCCGGTGCCGGCGAGGCGGCCTCCGGGGGACCGGCGGCGCGCTGACCAGCAGTGACGGACTGATTACGGCCCCGTGCAGTCCGGTCGTGTGTCCGCACAGCACACCGCTGCAGCGCGGATGACACGGGGCCCAGGGTGACCAGCGGGTTCAGGGTGACTAGGTTGGCGGCCAGGCTCCCACCGAGGGCCGCCGTCCAGGCACACTCCACACCGAACGACACCGCCGGCCGCAGCGCCGGCACGAACACGATTGGGTTGCTCCGTGCCCCTTCCCGAGTTGTCCCCCGAACAGCGCGCCGCAGCCCTGGAGAAGGCCGCCGCGGCCCGCAAGTCCCGCGCCGAGCTGCGTGAGCGGCTGAAGACCAAGGGTGCGACGGTCGGCGACGTCCTCAAGCAGGGCGAGACCGACGAGGTCATCGGCAAGATGCGGGTCTCCGCGGTGCTCGAGTCCCTCCCCGGGGTCGGCAAGGCGCGTGCCGCCAAGATCATGGAGCGCCTCGAGATCTCCCCGACCCGTCGCGTCCGTGGTCTCGGCGCCAACCAGCGCAAGGCGCTGGAGGCCGAGTTCTCCGGCGAGGTCGTCGAGCCCTGAGCACGTTCCTGTCCCGACCGACCCGCACCCCCAGCCCGAGGACGCCGAGCGTGGCCCGCACCCCTGCCCGCCTGACGGTCCTCTCCGGCCCCTCCGGGGTGGGGAAGGGCACGGTCGTCGCCGAGGTCCGGCGCCGGCACCCGGAGGTCTGGGTGTCGGTGTCGGTCACGACCCGTACCCCGCGCCCCGGCGAGGTCGACGGCGAGCACTACTGGTTCGTCGACAACGAGTACTTCGACTGGCTCATCGAGCACGACGGCCTGCTCGAGTGGGCGGAGTACGCGGGCAACCGGTACGGCACCCCGGTCGCGCCGGTCCAGGAGCAGCTGGCCTCCGGGGCCCCGGCGCTGCTGGAGATCGAGCTGCAGGGCGCCCGGCAGGTGCGCGAGCGCGCGCCCGAGGCGCAGCTGGTCTTCCTGGCCCCGCCGTCGTGGGCCGAGCTGGTCAGCCGGCTGGCCGGCCGGGGCACCGAGCACCCCGAGGTGCAGTCCCGCCGGCTGGCGCTCGCCCAGGCCGAACTGGACGCCTCCGGGGAGTTCGACGTGGTCGTCGTGAACGACGACGTGGCCAGGGCCGCGGACGAGTTGGTAGGCTTGCTGACTGCGTCTCCGCCCGCCGGTCCCTGACCGCGGCCGAGGGCGCACCCGAGGCGACCGTGCGGAGCCATCCGCCGCCCGCCCGCACACCGAGTTGAGGAGCACGCCCGCCCGTGTCCGGAGTCGCACCCGCCCCTGAGGGCATCACCAACCCGCCGATCGACGAGCTGCTCGAGCGGACCACCAGCAAGTACGGGTTGGTCATCTACGCCGCCAAGCGTGCGCGCCAGATCAACGCCTACTACAGCCAGCTCTCCGAGGGCCTGCTGGAGTACGTCGGCCCGCTGGTCGACACCGCGCCCCAGGAGAAGCCGCTGTCGATCGCGCTCCGCGAGATCAACGAGGGCCTGCTGGCCCACACCGCCGGCGAGAACTGACGAAGGACCCCCTCGCCCCCCACTGCTCGCACGCTCGCAGCGGGCCCCTGCGAGGGGGCCGTTCCAGTCCCTACGGGTGACGCCCCTGGCACCGGGTGCCGGGGGCGTCGTCGTGTCTGCGGGAGGATGGACGGATGGCACAGATCGTCCTGGGCGTGGGTGGCGGCGTCGCGGCCTACAAATCCGCACTGCTGCTGCGCGCCCTCACCGAGTCCGGCCACGACGTCCGGGTGGTCCCCACCGCGTCGGCGCTGCGCTTCGTCGGCGCCGCGACCTTCGAGGCCCTCAGCGGCAACCCGGTGTCCACCGAGGTCTGGGACGACGTCCCCGAGGTCGCCCACGTGCGGATCGGGCAGCGCGCCGACCTCGTCCTGGTGAACCCGGCCACCGCCGACCTGCTGGCCCGGGCAGCCGCCGGCCGGGCCGACGACCTGCTCACCGCGACGCTGCTCACCGCCCACTGCCCGGTCGTCTTCGTGCCGGCCATGCACACCGAGATGTGGCTGCACCCGGCCACCCAGGACAACGTCGCGACACTGCGCCGCCGCGGAGCCGTCGTCCTGCCCCCGGCCGTGGGGCGGCTCACCGGCCCGGACTCCGGCCCCGGGCGGCTGCCCGAGCCGGCCGACGTCGCCGCGCTGGCCGAGCTGGTGCTGTCCGCGGGTGCCGGTGCACTGGCCCCCGACCTGAGCGGCCGCCGGGTGGTGATCAGCGCCGGGGGCACCCGGGAACCGCTGGACCCGGTCCGGTTCCTGGGCAACCGCTCCTCCGGGCTGCAGGGCTGGGCGCTCGCCCGGGTCGCCGCGGCCCGCGGCGCCGAGGTCGTGCTGGTCGCGGCCAACGTCGACCTGCCCGCTCCGTTCGGGGTGCGGGTGGTCCGGGTGGAGACCGCCGAGGAGCTCCGGCTCGCGATGTCGTCCGAGTCCTCCGGACGGCAGTCGTCCGAGTCCTCCGGACGGCAGCCGTCCGAGTCCTCCGGACGGCAGCCGGCCGAGAGCTCCGCGCAGGACGCTCTGCCCTTGGCGCGGGGCGAGGCGCGCCCGGCCGACGTCGTCGTCATGGCCGCCGCGGTCGCCGACTTCCGGCCCGCCACGGTCGCCGGCAGCAAGCTGAAGAAGGGCGGGGCGGCCGAGCCCAGCTCGGTGGAGCTGGTCCGCAACCCCGACGTCCTGGTCGAGCTCGTGGCCGCCCGGCCGGCCGGGCAGCTGGTCGTGGGCTTCGCCGCGGAGACCGGCGACGCCGAGGGCGACGTGCTGACCCACGCCCGCGCCAAGCTGGCCCGCAAGGGCGTCGACCTGCTGGTGGTCAACGACGTCTCCGCCGGCCGGGTCTTCGGCCGCACCGAGAACGAGGTCACCGTGCTGGCCGCCGACGGGTCGGCGACCGCCGTGCCGGCCGGCCGCAAGGACGCGGTCGCCGCCGCGATCTGGGACGTGGTGGCCGACCGGGTCGCCCGGCAGCCGTGACGCCACCGCCTCACCGAACGCGTGTCGGCTCCCGCCGGTAGCCTCAGCCGTCGGGCCGACCACTGCCGTGGTGCAGCCCGGCCGACCGCGAACAACGCGCTCGGCAGCCGACCCCAGGGAGAACCGAGTGCCACGCCGTCTCTTCACGTCCGAGTCGGTGACCGAGGGCCACCCCGACAAGATCGCCGACCAGATCAGCGACTCGATCCTGGACGCGATGCTCGCCCAGGACCCGCGCAGCCGCGTCGCCGTCGAGACCCTCATCACCACCGGCCAGGTGCACATCGCCGGTGAGGTCACCACCTCCGGCTACGTCGACATCGCCGACATCGTGCGCAAGACGATCCTGGGCATCGGCTACGACTCCTCCCGCAAGGGCTTCGACGGCGCCTCGTGCGGCGTCAGCGTCT
The DNA here is from genome assembly GCF_011758655.1 of Modestobacter marinus. Classification (NCBI taxonomy): domain Bacteria; kingdom Bacillati; phylum Actinomycetota; class Actinomycetes; order Geodermatophilales; family Geodermatophilaceae; genus Modestobacter; species Modestobacter marinus. Next base: position 788,026 of record NZ_JAAMPA010000002.1, on the reverse strand, counting down.
CCATCGGGGCCCAGTCCCCGGACATCGCCCAGGGCGTGGACACCGGCTACGAGGCCCGCACCGCCGAGCTGACCGCGGCCGAGCACCGGGCCGCGGCCGCCGACGACCTGATCGAGCGCCAGGGCGCCGGCGACCAGGGCCTGATGTTCGGCTACGCGACCGACGAGACGCCCGAGCTGATGCCGCTGCCGATCGCGCTGGCGCACCGGCTGTCCCGGCAGCTGTCGGCCGTCCGCAAGGACGGGTCGGTGCCCTACCTGCGCCCGGACGGCAAGACGCAGGTCACCGTGGTCTACGAGGACGACCGCCCGGTCGCCGTGGACACCGTGGTGGTCTCCTCCCAGCACGCCGAGGACATCTCGATCGACACGCTGCTCGCCCCGGACGTGCAGGAGCTCGTGGTCGAGCCCGCGCTGCGCGAGCTCGGGCTGCCCACCACCGGCTACCGGCTGCTGGTGAACCCGACCGGCAAGTTCGTCATCGGCGGCCCGATGGGCGACGCCGGGCTCACCGGCCGCAAGATCATCGTCGACACCTACGGCGGCATGGCCCGGCACGGCGGCGGCGCCTTCTCCGGCAAGGACCCCTCGAAGGTCGACCGGTCCGGGGCCTACGCGATGCGCTGGGTGGCCAAGAACGTCGTCGCCGCCGGGCTGGCCCGCCGGTGCGAGGTCCAGGTCGCCTACGCGATCGGTGCCGCGCACCCGGTCGGCCTCTTCGTCGAGACCTTCGGCACCAACACGGTGCCCGAGGAGGTCCTGGAGAAGGCGATCTCGTCGGTGTTCGACCTGCGGCCCGGCGCGATCGTGCGGGACCTGGACCTGCTCCGGCCGATCTACGCCCCGACGGCGGCCTACGGCCACTTCGGCCGCTCCGACGTCGAGCTGCCCTGGGAGCGCCTGGACCGCGTCGACGCGCTGAAGTCGGCGGTGGGCGTCTCCTGAGCACGGCACGGCCGATCGACGACGACCCGGGCACCCGCATCCAGCGGGTCGCCCGGGTCGTCGTCGATGTGCCGCTGGCCCACCTGGACCGGCCCTTCGACTACGCCGTCCCGGACGAGCTCGCCGAGCAGGTGGTGGCCGGCTGTCGGGTCCGGGTGCGGTTCGCCGGCAAGCTGGTGGACGGCGTGGTCCTGGAGCTCGCCTCCGGCACCGACCACACCGGCAAGCTCGCGCCGCTGGCCAAGGTCGTCTCCGCCGAGCCGGTGCTGACCCCGGAGGTCGCCGAGCTGGCCCGCTCGGTCGCCGACCGGTACGCCGGGTCGCTCACCGACGTGCTGCGGCTGGCCCTGCCACCGCGCCGGGGCGCTCCGGAGAAGCGGCCCCGGCTCGACCCGCCGGCCCCACCGCCCGCCCCGGACCCGGCCGGCTTCGCCCGCTACCCGACCGGGCCGCAGCTGCTCACCGCGGTCGCCGAGGGGCACCCCGCCCGGGCGGTCTGGACGGCGCTGCCCGGCGAGGACTGGCCCACCCGGCTGGCCGAGCTGGCGCAGGCGGCGCTGTCCGGCGGCCGGGGTGCGCTGGTCGTCGTCCCCGACGGCAAGGACCTGGACCGGCTGGCGGCCGCGGCGGAGCGGCTGCTGCCGGCCGGCTCGGTCGCCGTGCTGCGCGCGGACTCCTCGCCGGACACCCGCTACGGCCGCTTCCTCGCCGCCTCCCGTGGCACCGCCCAGGTGGTGCTGGGCACCCGCGGCTCGGTGTTCGCACCGGTGCGGGAGCTGGGCCTGGTGGTGATCTGGGACGACGGCGACGACCTCCACGCCGAGCCGCGGGCGCCCTACCCGCACGCCCGCGACGTGCTGGTGCACCGGGCACACCTGGCCTCCTGCGCGGCCGTGGTCGCCGGGACGGCGCGCACCGCCGAGGCCGCGCTGCTGGTGGAGTCCGGGTGGGCGCACGAGCTGATCGCCGACCGGGCCACCCTGCGTGCCGCCGCCCCGCGGGTCGAGGCGCTGGGCAGCGACTTCGAGCTGGCCCGGGACCCGGCCGCGCGCTCCGCCCGGCTGCCCACGCTCGGGTTCACGGTCGCCCGGCGGGCGCTGGCCGACGGCGCCCCCGTGCTCATCCAGGTGCCCCGCGCCGGGTACGTGCCCTCGCTGGTCTGCGACCGCTGCCGGGCGCCGGCGCGGTGCGCGCACTGCGCCGGCCCACTGGGCATCGCGCCGGCACCGGGACCGAACGGCGTCCGGATCGCGGCCTGCCGGTGGTGCGCCCGCCCGGCGGCGACCTTCGACTGCCCGCACTGCCACGGCACCAAGCTGCGGGCCGCCGTCATCGGCGCCTCCCGCACGGCCGAGGAGCTGGGCCGGGCGTTCCCCGGCGCGGCCGTGCGGGTCTCCGGCCGCAGCTCCGGCGTGCTGGCCACGGTCCCCGGGGACCCGTCGATCGTGGTGGCCACCCCCGGGGCGGAGCCGGTGGCCGAGGGCGGCTACGGCGCGGCCCTGCTGCTGGACTCCTGGGCGCTGCTGGGCCGGGCGGACCTGCGGGCGGGGGAGGAGACGATGCGCCGCTGGATGAACGCGGCCGCGCTGGTGCGCGCCGGCGGCCAGGTGGTGGTCGCCGCCGACGCCGGGCACCCGGTCGTGCAGGCGCTCGTCCGCTGGGACCCGGCCGGGCTGGCCACCCGCGAGCTGGCCGACCGCCGGGAGCTGGGCTTCCCGCCGGTCACCCGGATGGCCTCGCTGTCGGCGTCCCCGGGCGCGCTGGCGGACTTCCTCGCCGCCCTGCGGCTGCCCGAGGGCGCCGACGTCCTCGGGCCGGTGCCCGAGCCGCCCCGGCCGGGGCAGGAGGGCGAGCGGGAGCGCTACCTGGTCCGGGTGCGGCGCAGCGACGGGGTCGCCCTGGCGCGGGCACTGCACGACGTCCAGGGGGTGCGCAGCGCCAAGAAGGTCACCGAGCACGTCCGCGTCCAGCTGGACCCGCTCGAACTGGCCTAGTGGCCGGCCGTGCCACGGAGGTCGCCCAGCGGGTCCAGCTGGACCCGCGTGAACGGGCCTGGTCGACCGGCGGCTGAGCGCCGGCCGGCGCCCGACCGCGACGAGCCGCTGCGCCGGAGGACCGTCGACGGTCGTCTTCCCAGAAGCTGGACGAGCCGCCCTCGGCACCCTTGACAACTTTTCTTGTCGGGAGCACGGTGACCTCGTGCACGACGTCGAGGTGATCGAGAGCGCGGACGCAGCAGCCGCCGCCCTGGACCCGGTCCGGGCCCGGCTGCTCGGCGAGCTGACCGTCCCGGCGTCGGCCGCCGGGCTCGCCGCGCAGGTGGGCATCGCGCGCCAGAAGGTGAACTACCACCTCAAGGCGCTGGAGGCCCACGGGCTGGTGGAGCTGGCCGAGGAGCGCCGGCACGGGGGGATCACCGAGCGGGTGCTGCAGGCGTCGGCGGCGTCCTACGTCGTGTCGCCGGCGGTGGTCAGCGCGTCCGCCGCCGACCCGGACGCCAACGCCGACCACCTGTCGGGCGGCTACCTCGTCGCGCTGGCCGGCCGGCTGGTGCGCGAGGTCGGCGCCCTGGCCCGCCGGGCCGGCGCGACCGGCACCCGCCTGCCGACGCTGACCATCGACACCCGGATCGGCTTCCGGTCGGCCGCCGACCGGGCTGCCTTCGCCGACGACCTCACCGCAGCGGTGCTCGACCTGGCCGCCCGGTACCACCACGACGACGGGCGCCCGCACCGGCTCGTCGTCGCCGCCCACCCCGTCCCCGAGGAGAAGTCAGAGGAGAGGTCATGAGCACTGTCCCGAACGTCCCGTACCGCCTGGAGTTCAGCGTCGAGGTCCCGGGCACCCCGGAACAGGTCTGGGAGGCCATCGCCACCGCGAAGGGCATGAGCGCCTGGTTCACCCAGACCGAGATGGAGGAGCGCGAGGGCGGGTCCCTGCACTTCACCATGGGCCCGGAGATGGGCTCCGACGGCCGGGTCACCGGCTGGGACCCGCCGCGCCGCCTCGTCTACGAGGAGGACTGGGCTGCCCTCATGGGCAAGGACCCGGACTCGCTGAGCCCGCTGACGTCGGAGTTCGTCGTCGAGGCCCGGTCCGGCGGCACCTGCGTCGTGCGCGTCACCAGCAGCGGTTTCGGGATCGGCGCCGCCTGGGAGTCCGAGTGGTGGGACACCCTGGCCCCGGGGTGGCTGCCGTTCTTCGACAACCTGCGCCTCTACCTGGCGCACTTCACCGGCCAGGAGGCCACCCAGCTGGAGGCCACCGCCTCCCACGCCGGCGACGCGGAGACCCTCTGGTCGACCCTGCGTGCGGCACTCGGACTGGGCGAGGAGGGCACCCCGGTGGAGGCGCGCGGCGCCACCGGCACGGTGGAGCGGGTAGGCGAGCGGCAGGCGCAGGTCCGGCTCACCGCGCCGGTGCCCGGGATGCTCACCGCCTTCACGTACGGCGAGGAGGACGGGAAGGCGACCGCGGGCGTGCGGGCGTATCTGTTCTCCGCAGACGCGGCGGAGCACGTGCGGCGCGAGCAGCCGGCCTGGCAGGCCTGGCTGCAGGAGCTCCCCGTGCCGGCCTGACCTCCCGCACCGGACCGGCACCCCGCCGGCCGCAGGGTCAGTCGATCGGCTGGTCCAGCAGCTGCGCCAGCTCGGCGTCCAGCTGGGCGGCGGCCAGGTCCTCGACGGCGCGCTCGGTGGCCCGGCGCCAGCGCACCGGCAGCGTCGTGGCGGCGGTGCCCACCCCGACCACGATCCCGACCAGCAGGTGCGGTCGCGGGTGACCACGTCGGCGCAGCGCCCGGGCCAGCGGGCCGTGGACGGCCGTCGCCGCCAGCCCCCAGCCGGTCGTCGCGAGCGCCTGGTGCCGGGTCACCGCCCGGTCGGCGGGGGACGCCGACTCGACCGGCATCCCCCGGAACGTGCGCCGGAGCGAGGGCAGGTCGTGGGCCACCGCGTCGGCGGCGACGGTGAGCATCAGCGCCGAGTAGACCCGGAAGCGGGCCGCGGACCGGGGCGGCAGGTCGAGGGCCGCCTCGGCACCGCCGACCGTCAGTCCGTCGACGAGGGTGCTGATCACGGCGTGGACGCGGTGCGAGGCGAGTGAGGCCATGGCTGCACCGTAGCCAGATCACCCTGCAGGCGCCGCAGCCCGCGACACCTACCATCGTCGGGTGAGCGTCACCCCCATCCGGATCATGGGCGACCCGGTGCTGCGCACCCCGGCCGCCCCCGTCGTCGACTTCGACGCCGAACTGCGTCAGCTCGTCGCCGACCTGACCGACACGATGCACGCGGCCGGCGGCGCCGGCCTCGCTGCGCCGCAGATCGGCGTCGGCCTGCGCGTGTTCACCTGGTACGTCGACGGCGAGGTCGGCCACCTGGTCAACCCCGACGTCGTCCCCGTGGGCGAGGACGTCGAGCGGGACGCCGAGGGCTGCCTGTCCATCCCCGGCTACCGGTTCGACTGCGACCGCTACCTCACCGTCGCCGCCACCGGCTGGGACATGCACGGCGAGCCGATCCGGGTGGAGGGCTCGCACAAGCTCGCCCGGGCCATCCAGCACGAGACCGACCACCTCGACGGCGTCCTCTTCGTCGACCGGCTCGACGCCGAGGCCCGCGCGGCCGCCCTGGACGTGCTGCAGGGCGCCGAGTGGCAGGGCGCGCCGGCGTGGCTGCCCGACGGGTCGCCGGTGCCGGCACCCGTGGTGAAGGTGAGCCCCCACTGAGGCTCCTGTTCGCCGGCACCCCGGCGCCGGCCGTCGTCGCCCTGGACGCACTGCTGGGCTCCGCCCACGACGTCGTCGCCGTCCTCACCCGGCCCGACGCCCCGTCCGGCCGCGGCCGGCGCACCAGCCGGTCACCGGTCGCCGAGCGCGCCGACGCCGCCGGCATCCCGGTGCTCCAGCCCCGCTCCCCGCGGGAGCCGGAGTTCCTCCTCCAGCTCGCCGAGCTCTCCGTCGACTGCGCCCCCGTGGTCGCCTACGGCGCCCTGGTGCCGCCGGCGGCCCTGGCGGTCCCGCGGCACGGCTGGGTGAACCTGCACTTCTCGCTGCTGCCCGCCTGGCGCGGCGCCGCCCCGGTGCAGCACGCGATCATGGCCGGTGACGAGGTCACCGGCGCGGCCACCTTCCAGCTGGAGGCGGGCCTGGACACCGGCCCGGTCTTCGGCGTGGTCACCGAGCCGATCGGCGCCACCGACACCGCCGGCGACCTGCTGGACCGGCTGGCCGTCAGCGGTGCCCGGCTGCTGGTCGCCACGCTGGACGGCATCGCCGACGGCTCGCTGCAGCCCGAGCCCCAGCCGGCCGAGGGGGTCAGCCTGGCGCCGCGCATCGAGACCGCCGACGCCCAGGTCGACTGGGCCCTGCCGGCCCACGTCGTCGACCGCCGGGTGCGCGGCGTGACGCCGGCCCCCGGCGCCTGGACGACGTGGCGCGGCAACCGGCTGCGGCTCGCGCCGGTCGAGCCGCTGCCCTCCTCGCTCGCGCTGGAGCCCGGTGAGCTGTCGGTCGGGCCGACCGGGGTGCTGGTGGGCACCGGGCGCGGTGCCGTCCGGCTGTCGTCGGTGCAGCCGGCCGGCAAGAGAATGCTGCCGGCGGCCGACTGGGCACGCGGCGCGCGCCTGGAACCGGGTGAGCGACTCGGTGCGCAGGTGACCGCATGACCGGCCCGGAGCGCCGGGCCGGCCACAAGCGGCGGAACGACCCCGGCACCGGCAACCAGCGCCCGCAGTCCCGACGGCACCGGCCGACCCTGGACGGCGCCCGGCTGACCGCCTACGACGTGCTCGACGGCGTCTCCAGCCGGGCGGCCTACGCCAACCTGCTGCTGCCGCAGCTGCTGCGCGAGCGGCAGCTCGAACCCCGGGACGCCGCCTTCGCCACCCAGCTGGCCTACGGCACGCTGCGCGCCACCGGCACCCTGGACGCCGTCCTGACCACGCTGGTGTCCCGGCCGCTGGCCGAGCTCGACCCGAAGGTGCTGGACCTGCTGCGGCTGGGCGCCTACCAGCTGATCGACCTGCGGGTGCCGGCGCACGCCGCAGTCGACACCACCGTCGCGCTGACCCGGGCGATCGTCGGTACCGGCGCCTCCGGACTGGTCAACGCGGTCCTGCGCAAGGTCGCCGCCGGGGGTGACCGGGCGGCCTGGGTCGCCGCCCTCGCCCCGGCCGACGACGACGAGCGGCTGACGCTCACCACCGACCACCCGCGCTGGATCGTGGAGGCCTGGCGGGACGCGCTGGCCGACGGCGACGAGGTCGAGCCCGCGCTGCTCGCCGACGACGCCGCACCCGAGGTGCACCTGGTCGCCCGGCATGTCGACCGGGACGAGCTGGCCGCCGCCTCCGGTGGGGAACCCGGGCCGTGGTCGCCGCACGCCGTCCGGCTGCACGGGGGCGACCCGGGCCGGCTGGCCGCGGTCCGCTCCGGCGCGGCCGCGGTGCAGGACGAGGGCAGCCAGCTGGCCGCGCTCGCCCTGGTCCGGGCGCCGCTGGAGGGGCCGGACGCGCGCTGGCTGGACATGTGCGCCGGCCCGGGGGGCAAGGCGGGTCTGCTGGCCGCCGTCCGGCCGGCCGGGGTCCACCTGACCGCGGCCGACCGCAGCGAGCACCGCGCCGAGCTGGTGCGCGGCGCCCTGGCCGGTGAGGACGACGTCGAGGTGCTGGTCGCCGACGGCACGGCGCCGAGCTGGCCGGCCGGGTCGTTCGACCGGGTGCTCCTGGACGCGCCCTGCACCGGGCTGGGGGCGCTGCGCCGCCGTCCGGAGGTGCGCTGGCGCCGGACGGCCGCCGACGTCGCGCCGCTGGCCGAGCTGCAGCGGCAGCTGCTGGACAGCGCACTCGCCTCGGTGCGGCCCGGGGGAGTGGTCGCCTACGTGACCTGCTCACCGCACACCGGCGAGACCGTCGCCGTGGTGGACGCGGTCGCCGGCCGGGACGACGTCGAGGTGCTCCCGGTGGCCCCGCTGTTCCCCGAGGTGCCCGGCATCGAGCGCGGAGAGCACGCCCAGCTGTGGCCGCACCGGCACGGCACCGACGCGATGTTCATGGCGCTGCTCCGCCGCACCCGCTGACGAAACCGGGTGACCGGGGGCCCCGGCACGGCTAGCGTCCGCAGCCGTGCCGTGGCTCCCGGAGGACTTCCGCCACCCCGTCCACGCCGACCTGCCGACGGGTGAGCACCTGCGGCCGATGAGCGAGGCCGACACCGGGATCGACTTCCCGGCGGTGATGGGCTCCCGGGAGCGGCTGTGGTCGGTCTACGGGCCGGCCTGGGGCTGGCCGCCGGCGACGATGACCGTCGAGGCCGACCGGGAGGACCTCGCCCGGCACGCCCGGGAGACCGCCGCCCACGAGAGCTTCCTGTACGGCCTGTTCCCGCCGGAGGAGGCCGAGCTGCTCGGCTGCGTGTACGTCGACCCGCCGGAGAAGGCCGGCAGTGCGGACGCCGAGGTCTCCTGGTGGGTGGTCGACCGGCTGGTCGGCAGCCCGACGGAGTCCGCGCTGGACGCCTTCGTGCCCGCCTGGCTGGCCCGGGACTGGCCGCTGCGGGCACCGCGGTACGTCGGCCGTGACCTCAGCTGGGCCGACTGGCTGGCACTGCCCGACCTCCCCTGACCCGCCCGACACCCCGGCCGCCTGCCCGACCGCCCGGCCGGCGATGTGCGGTGGGTGCCCGGTCCCGGCCGGGAACGGGCACCCACCGCACAGTGGTCGCCGTCGGTCAGAAGGGGAACTGCCGCTTGGTGTGCTGGACGCTGATCCAGTGGTCGGTGGTGAACTCCTCGATCGCCCACTCGCCGCCGAAGCGGCCCAGCCCGGACTCCTTCTCCCCGCCGAAGGCGGTGTTGTTCTCGTCGTTGAGCGGGGAGTCGTTGACGTGGGTCATCCCGGCCTCGACCCGCAGCGCGAACTCCACGCCCCGCTGGCTGTCCCGGGTGAACACGGCGCTGGACAGGCCGTACTCGGTGTCGTTGGCGATGGCGAGCGCGTCCTCCTCGTCCCGCGCCCGGACGATCGTGGCCACCGGGCCGAAGACCTCCTGGCGGGCGGTGGCGACGTCGTTGCCGCCCACCAGCACGTGCGGCGGCAGCACCGAACCGATCGGGCCGGTCGGCTCACCGCCGAGGACCTGGCGGGCGCCGTCGGCGATCGACTGGGCGACCATCTCCTGGATGCCGTCCAGCTGCTTGCTGTTGATGATCGGGCCGATCACGGTGTCGGGCTCGGTGGGGTCACCGGCCTTCAGCCCGCGCACCCGCTCGACGTAGCGGTCGACGAACTCGTCGTGCACGGAGTCGTCCACCACGATCCGGTTGGTGATCATGCAGACCTGGCCCTGGTGGAAGAACTTGCCGAACACCGCGGCGTCCACGGCGTAGTCCAGGTCGGCGTCGTCCAGCACCACCAGCGGGCCGTTGCCCCCCAGTTCCAGCGACAGCTTCTTCAGCCCGGCCTTCTCCGCGATCCCCTTGCCCACCGGTGTGGACCCGGTGAAGGAGACGACCCGGGGCGTCGGGTGGGAGACGATCGCGTCACCGATGTCGCTGCCGGAGCCGATCAGCACCGACAGCAGCCCCTCGGGCAGCCCGGCCTCCTCGTAGACCTTGGCCAGCAGCAGCCCGCCGGTCACCGGGGTGTCCCCGGCAGGCTTGAGGACGACGGCGTTGCCGGTGGCCAGCGCGGGCGCCACCGACCGGTTGGACAGGTGCATCGGCACGTTCCACGGGCTGATGACGGCGACCACGCCCACCGGGCGCCGGTAGACCCGGCTCTCCTTGCCCTCGATGTCGGCCGGCAGGATCCGGCCCTCCATCCGGTACGGATAGGACGACGCCTCGTGGAAGTCGCGCAGCGTGATCGCGAACTCGAACTCGGCGGTGGGCGCGGTGGCTCCGCTCTCCCGGATGTGCCAGTCGACGATCTCGTCCTTGCGGGCCTCCATGATCCGGGCCGCCCGGCGCATCACGTCGGCGCGGTCGCTGGGCAGCCGGGCGGCCCAGTCGCGCTGCGCCTCCTTCGCGCGGGCGTAGGCCTCGTCGAGGTCGTCGGCGTCGGCGAGCGGGATCTCGGTCAGGGTCTCGCCGGTGTAGGGGTCGGTGTCGGTCGCGGTCTTCCCGGCCCGGCCGGCGCGCCAGGTGCCGGCGATCGGCATCCGGTCGAAGCCGTCGTAGCGGGCAGGTGCTGAGGTCTCCGCTGTCATGTGACGGATCGGTACCCGCTCGTCCGGGACGGACACGTGGGCGCCCGGACGGAGCTGCCCGGGCCGGGCCGAGGCGGACGCGTGTCCGCTCGGGCGGGGCGGCCCGCCACGGCCCCGGGACGAGACGGGGCGGGGCGCGCCGCTGGTCGCGACGCGCCCCGCACCGCGGTCCTCAGCCGGTCAGCTGACCGCCTCCAGGGCGTCGACGCGGCCCTCGCCGAAGTGGCCGTTGACCTGCGGGGTGCCGGTGCAGGTCGTCGTCCCGGTCGGGCAGGGGACGTCGTCGGCCTGGGCGTAGAGCAGGTCGGTCAGCGCCGTGCCGGACAGCTCCGGGTGCGCGGACTTCAGCAGCGCGGCCACCCCGGCCACGTGCGGGGAGGCCATCGAGGTGCCCGACTTCAGCCCGTAGCCGCCGCCGGTGACGGTGGACAGGATCGCCCGGCCGGGGGCAGCGACGTCGATGACGCCCTCGCCGTAGTTGGAGAAGGAGGACTTGGCGCCGGACCGGTCGGTGGAGGCGACGGTGACCACGCCGTCCAGCTCGGCGGGGATGTCGAGGCAGTCGTCGTCGATCGGCCGGGTCACCGGGGTGGTGTCGTTCGGGCTGGAGCTGTCCACGGTCTTGTTCGCCAGGTCGACGTTGGAGTTGCCCGCCGCCGCCACGTTCACCACGCCCCGGTCCTGGGAGTACTGCACGGCCCGGTCCACGGCGGTCTTCACCGCGCGCTGGTCGGCGCTGTCGTCGCACCAGAACTGCCAGGGGTCGATGTAGTAGCTGTTGTTGGTCACGTCGGCGCCGGTGGCCACGGCCTGCATGAAGCCGCAGATGGCGGCCTCGGCGTAGATGAAGCCGTCGTCGTTGACCACCTTCACCGCGGACAGCCGCACGCCGGGGGCGACCCCGACGATGCCGACCCCGTTGCGGGCGGCGGCGACCGTGCCCGCGACGTGGGTGCCGTGGTCGCTGGTCGTGGGCTGCCAGGACGCGTAGCTGGCGTCGGGGGAGCCGCTGAGGCAGCCGGCCGAGGCGGCGGTGTCGATGTTCGCGGCCAGGTCGGGGTGGTCGCCCTGGATGCCGGAGTCCAGGACGGCGACCAGCACGTCCCGGCTGCCGTCGGTGACCAGGTGGGCCTGGTCGGCCCCGATCGCCTGCATGTCCCACTGCTCGGCCTCGCGCGGGTCGGCGGCGGCGACGGTGAGGTCCTCGATGCCCGGTGTCCGCTCCGCGCGCGGCGCCGGCCTGCCGTTGCCGGACTCGCCCCGGGCCAGCGGGTCGCTGTGCTCGTAGGTCGGGTCGGTCGCGGCCACGGCCGCGGTGCGGGTGGCCCCGACGGACTCGACGGCCTTCTCCCGGCGGAGGGCTGCGGCGAAGCCCGTGTCGTCGGACTGGGCGATGACCACGCCGATCTCGGCGTAGGACACCACGACGGTGCCGCCGGCGGCGGTGACGGCCCGCTCGACCTTGAGCACCTGGCCGCGGTTGGCGGTGGCGACGTTGATCGCGTAGTTCTGCAGGTCACCCTGCACGTACCCGGACGACGCCGGCGGTGCGGCGAGGGCGGCCGTCGGGGCGAGCGCGGCGACGCCGAGCGCGGTGGCCAGGGCGAGGCCGGTGGCCAGGGTGCGGGTGGCGCTGCGGGCGGTCCCGCGGGGGACGGCGGTGGTGCGGGGCGTGGTGGTGCGGGGCGCGGTGGTGCGGGGCATGGTGCTCCTCGTCCAGCGGAGTGGGGCCGGGACCTGGCGGAGCCGGGTGCCGGTGCCGGGGGACGCTAGGTCGGACCACGCAGGGTCACAAGAGGGTCACGGGAAGTCGCTGGCCAGGGGGTCGCCGCGCCATCGGACGGAGCGGCCGCCGCGCCGGTGGAGTGACCCGCGCCACATCCGCCCGGGCGTGGGTCGCGATCGAGCCGGCCGGCCCTGCGGGCCGCCGCCGGTGGACCGTGGCCGTGGACGGGCGGCCCCCTACGATCGCCGGGTGTCCCGGGAACCGATGATCGCGCCCAGCCTGCTGTCCGCGGACTTCGCCCGGCTCGCCGACGAGGTCCAGCGGATCGCCGACGCCGACTGGGTGCACGTCGACGTGATGGACGCGCACTTCGTGCCCAACCTGACCCTCGGCCTCCCGGTGGTCCAGGCGATCCAGGCGGTCAGCCCCGTCCCGCTGGACTGCCACCTGATGATCGAGCACCCGGAGCGCTGGGCCCCGGGCTACGCCGAGGCCGGTGCCCGCAACGTCACCGTGCACGCCGAGGCCTGCACCGACCCCCGCGCGGTGGCCCGTGACCTCAAGGCCGCCGGGGCGCTGGCCGGGCTGGCGATCAAGCCCGGCACGCCGCTGGACACCTGGCTCGACGTGCTGCCGGAGTTCGACACGCTGCTGGTGATGACCGTGGAGCCCGGCTTCGGCGGGCAGTCGTTCATGCCGGAGGTGCTGCCGAAGGTCCGGGAGGCCCGGCGCCTGGTCGAGGCCGGCCACCTGCAGCTGTTCCTCGAGGTCGACGGCGGGATCAACGCCGACACCATCGAGCAGGCCGCCGAGGCCGGCGCCGACGTCTTCGTCGCGGGCTCCGCCGTCTACGGCGCCGACGACCCGGCCCGGGCGATCGCCGCCCTGCGGGCCCAGGCCGCGCGCGCCCGGTGAACGCCGCCGAGCAGGCGGCGATGGCCCGGGCCCGGGACCTGGGGCTGCGGGTGCTGGGCACGACCAGCCCCAACCCGCCGGTCGGTGCGGTGCTGCTGGACGCGGCCGGCGCCGTCGTGGGGGAGGGGGCGACCTCCCCGCCGGGTGGCCCGCACGCCGAGGTGCACGCGCTCGCCCAGGCCGGCGAGCGGGCCCGCGGGGGCACCGCCGTCGTCACCCTCGAGCCGTGCGCGCACACCGGCCGCACCGGGCCGTGCGCCGATGCGCTGATCGCCGCAGGGGTCGCCCGCGTGGTCGTCGCCGTCCCCGAGCCGACCCGGCTGGCCACCGGCGGCGCCGACCGGCTGCGCCGGGCCGGGGTCGACGTCGAGCTGGGCGCCGAGCAGGCCGCAGCCGCCGAGGGCGCGCTGGCCGGCTGGCTGACCGGGGTGCACGAGCACCGCCCCCAGGTCGTCTGGAAGGTCGCCACCACCCTGGACGGCCGGGTCGCCGCCGCCGACGGCACCAGCCGCTGGATCACCGGGCCCGAGGCCCGGGCAGCCGTGCACCAGCTGCGGGCCACCTGCGACGCGGTGCTCGTCGGCTCCGGGACGGCGCTCGCCGACGACCCGCAGCTCACCGTCCGGGACGCCGAGGGCCGCACCGCCGACCGCCAGCCGCTGCGGGTGGTGCTGGACCGCCGCGGCCGGGTACCGGCCACCGCCCGGGTGCACGACGCCGCCGCCCGCACACTGGTCAGCCGGGCCGCCGGCCCCGCCGCGCTGCTGGCCGAGCTGTTCGACGCCGACGTCCGCCGGGTGCTGCTGGAGGGCGGGCCGACCCTGGCCGCCGCCTTCCTCGCCGCCGGCCTCGTCGACGAGGCCGTGGTGCACGTCGCTCCCACGCTGCTGGGCGGCGGCGCCGCCATGGTGGGCGGCCTGGGAATCAGCACGATCACCGACGCGCTGCACCTGCAGGTCACCGACGTCACCCGCATGGGCGGGGACGTGCAGATCCGGTTGCGACCCACCCGGCACACTGGGTGGACAGCGTCGACCGGCGGAGGGAGCTGAGGTGTTCACCGGCATCGTGGAAGAGCTCGGCACCCTGGTCGTGCGCGAGGACGGCGCGGACAGCGCGGTGCTGCGCATCCGGGCACGCAAGGCCCTGGAGGACGTCGCCCTGGGCGACTCGATCGCGGTCAACGGCGTCTGCCTGACCGTCACTGGCGTCGAGCCCGGCCCCGACGGCACCGGCGTCTGGAGCACCGACGTGATGGCCGAGACGCTGCGCCGCAGCAGCCTCGGCGCCACCGGCTCCGGCGACCGGGTGAACCTCGAGCGCGCCGTCACCCCGCAGACCCGGCTGGGCGGCCACATCGTGCAGGGCCACGTCGACGGCGTGGGCACCGTGGTCTCCCGCACCCCCGGCGACGACTGGGAGGTCGTGCGGATCGCCGTCCCGGCCGAGCTGGCCCGCTACGTCGTGGAGAAGGGCTCGATCACCGTCGACGGCGTCTCGCTGACCGTGAGCGCCCTCGCTGACGCACCCGAGCCCTGGTTCGAGGTCAGCCTCATCCCCACCACCCTGCGCGAGACCACCCTGGGCGAACGAGCCCCCGGTGACCGGGTCAACCTGGAGGTGGACGTCATCGCCAAGTACGTCGAACGACTGTTGGGAGCCCGTCGGTGAGTGCGTTCCAGCTGGACTCGGTCGAGAGCGCGATCGCGGCGGTCAAGAGCGGTCGGCCCGTCGTCGTCATCGACGACGAGGACCGCGAGAACGAGGGCGACCTGATCTTCGCCTCGGAGCTCGCCACCCCCGAGCTGGTGGCCTTCATGGTCCGCTACACCTCGGGCTACATCTGCGTGGCGGTCACCGAGGAGGACGCCGACCGGCTCGACCTGCCCCCCATGTTCCGGGTGAACCAGGACCGCCGCGGCACGGCCTACACCGTCACCGTCGACGCCCGGGAGGGCGTCACCACCGGCATCTCCGCCGCCGACCGGGCGCACACCATCCGCACCCTGGCCGCCGCGGACACCGGCTCCGCCGACCTCGCCCGGCCCGGGCACGTGGTGCCGCTGCGCGCCAAGGACGGCGGCGTGCTGCGCCGTCCCGGCCACACCGAGGCCGCCGTCGACCTCGCCGTCCTGGCCGGCCTGCGGCCCTCGGGCACGCTGTGCGAGGTCGTCAGCGAGAAGGACCCGACCGGCATGGCGCGCGGTGAGGAGCTGCGCGTCTTCGCCGACGAGCACGACCTGGTGATGGTCTCCATCGCCGACCTGATCGCCTACCGCAAGCGCTTCGACAAGCTGGTCGAGCGGGTCGCCGAGGCCCGCGTCCCGCTGCGCGCCGGGGAGTTCACCGCGGTCGGCTACCGCAGCTCCTACGACGAGCGCGAGCACGTCGCCTTCGTCTACGGCGACTTGGGCGGATCGGACGGGGTGGCCCCCGGGGACGACGTGCTGGTCCGGGTGCACTCCGAGTGCCTGACCGGCGACGTGTTCGGCTCGCTGCGCTGTGACTGCGGCCCCCAGCTGGACGCCGCGCTGGCCGCCGTCGCCCAGGAGGGCCGCGGCGTCGTCCTCTACATCCGCGGGCACGAGGGCCGGGGCATCGGCCTGCTGCACAAGCTGCAGGCCTACCAGCTGCAGGACACCGGCGTGGACACCGTCGACGCCAACCTCGACCTCGGCCTGCCCGCGGATGCCCGCGACTACGGCACCGGCGCGCAGATCCTCGTCGACCTGGGCATCCACACGATGCGGCTGCTCACCAACAACCCGGCCAAGCGCGCCGGGCTGGAGGGCTACGGCCTGAAGATCACCGGCCGGGTCGCGCTGCCCAGCAGCGTCACCGCCGACAACGTCGGCTACCTGCGCACCAAGCGGGACCGGATGGGGCACCTGCTGGAGATCATCGAGCCCGACGCCGCCGACACCGGCGGGCAGCCGCCCGCACCGGAGCGGCGCGCCGACGAGCAGCCGCTGTGACCGGGTCGCGACCCCTCCCACGGCACACTGCACCATCCCTTCCGACGCCGTCCCTCCCGACGACGTCCCTCCCGACGACGAGCAGCACCGAGGAGAACCAATGAGCGGGTCCGGAGCGCCGGGGCAGGAGCCGATCGACGCCGCGGGGCTGACCCTGGGCATCGTGGCGACCACCTGGCACCGCGACATCACCGAGTCGCTGCTGAAGCGGTCGATCGCCTGCGCCGAGGCCGCGGGCATCCCGGAGCCGACCGTCGTCCGGGTGCCCGGCGCCATCGAGCTGCCCGTGGTCGCCCAGGCGCTGGCCGCCACCCACGACGCCGTCGTGGCGCTCGGCGTCGTCGTCCGCGGCGGCACACCGCACTTCGAGTACGTCTGCGACTCCTTCACCGCCGGCCTCACCCGGGTGTCGCTGGACTCGGGCAAGCCCGTCGGCAACGGCGTCCTGACCACCGAGGGCGAGCAGCAGGCCCGCGACCGCGCCGGCATGGACGACTCTGGCGAGGACAAGGGCTGGGAGGCCACCGCCGCGGCGCTGCAGACCGCCCTGGTGCTGCGCGAGCTGCGCAGCCCCAGGCAGAGCACCGGCTTCGGGGTCGGCCCGGCATGAAGACGTTCGACCAGCTGTTCGCCGAGCTGAGCGACAAGGTGCAGGCCGGCGACCCGGCCTCGGGCACCGTCACCGCCGTCCGGGACGGCGTGCACGCCGCCGGCAAGAAGGTCGTGGAGGAGGCGGCGGAGTCCTGGATGGCCGCCGAGCACGAGGGCGCGGAGCGGACGGCGGAGGAGATCAGCCAGCTCCTCTACCGCGTGCAGGTGCTCATGCTGGCCCGCGGGCTCGACCTGGACGACGTCTACGCTCACCTCTAGAAGGACCCTCCTGCCCCCCACGCCTCGCAAGCTCGGCGCGGGCCCCTGCAGGAGGGCCGGGTCACACACCGTCGTCCTCGAAGGAGCCCCCTCAGTGCTGCGCGTCGCCGTCCCGAACAAGGGTGTCCTGAGCGAGCCCGCGGCGGCGATGCTCGCCGAGAGCGGGTACCGGCAGCGGCGCACCAGCAGTGAGCTGGCGGTCTACGACCCCGAGAACGACACCGAGTTCTTCTACCTCCGCCCGCGGGACATCGCGATCTACGTCGCGGCCGGCACGCTGGACGTCGGCATCACCGGCCGGGACATGCTGCTGGAGACCACCCCGCCGGAGGGCGGCGACGTGGCGGCCGAGGTGATGCCGCTGGGCTTCGGCCGGTCCTCGTTCCGCTTCGCCAGCCCGGCGGAGTCCCCGGTCGACGAGGTCGCGAAGCTCGAGGGCAAGCGGATCGCCACCGCCTACCCCGGGCTGCTGCAGCGCTTCCTCGACGAGACCGGCATGAAGGCCGCCGTGGTCAAGCTCGACGGTGCCGTGGAGACCGCCTGCCGGCTCGGCGTCGCCGACGCCGTCTGCGACGTGGTGGAGACCGGCACCACGCTGCGTGCCGCCGGGCTGCGGATCATCGGCGACCCGGTGCTGGCCAGCGAGGCCGTGCTGGTCGGCCGGGCCGGGGCCGACGAGGTGCCGGCCGTCGCCCAGCTGCGCCGCCGGCTGCAGGGTGTCCTGGTCGCCCGGCGCTACGTGATGCTCGACTACGACTGCCCCAACGACCTGCTCGGCCAGGCCACCGCGCGCACCCCGGGGCTCGAGGGGCCGACGGTCAGCCCGCTGCAGACGCCGGGCTGGTCGGCCGTGCGGGCGATGGTGCTCAAGGACGACACCAACCGGGTGATGGACGAGCTCTGGGAGCTCGGCGCGCGGGCGATCCTGGTCACCAGCATCGCCGCTTCCCGCATCTGACCGGAGCACACTGGCGGCATGCGCCGCGCCGTCCTGCTGACCCTTGCCCTCCCGCTGATGGTGCTGGCCGCCTGCGGCTCCGGGGACGACGCCGGGTCGGCGGTCGGCTCCACGACCCCACCGGCGACGACCTCCGCGACCGGGCCGACGGCGTCGGACCCGGCCACCAGCACCGCTCCGGAGGACACCGCGGGCGCCGACTCCACCCTGGTCGTCGAGTACGACCCGGGGGAGGGGGCGCCGGTGGAGCAGTACACCCTCGCCTGCGGGGACTCGGTCGAAGGCGACCTCCCCGACGCCGAGGCGGCCTGCCAGCACCTGGCCGGGCTCGAGGACCCCTTCGCCCCGGTGCCCGACGACGTGGTCTGCACCCAGCTGTTCGGGGGACCCCAGACCGCGCACGTCACCGGCCAGTGGCGCGGGGAGCCGGTCGACCTGCAGCTCTCCCGCACCGATGGCTGCCGGATCGCACAGTGGGACCGGCTGGGGCCACTCCTCCCGGGCCCGGCCCGCTGACCGGTCGAGCCCGGGCCCGGGATCAGCGCGGGCGGCTGGTGCGGTCGACGAGGTCGATCGCGGTGCACAACCCCAACGCCATCGCTCGCCCGCTGGTCGAGCCGGTGGCCAGCAACGTGGCGATGGCCGGTGCCAGCGCACCGTCGCCGACCAGGCCCCGCAGCACGGCGGCGAACTCGCCGCTGACCCGCCCGGCGGCGGCGTGCCGCAGCAGCGCCCGGGACAGCTCGGTGGTGCGCCCGTTGGCCAGCCCGGTCACGCCGGCACCGAACCGCTCGGCGGCGGGGTGCCCCAGCAGCACCAGCCCGGCGGTGACGCCGGCGAGGACGTCGTCGCCGGCGGGGGTCAGACCGGGGCCCAGGCCGATCAGCCGGGTGGCGGTGCGCAGGGCCGCGTCGACGTCGGCCCGGCGGACGGCGCCGCGCAGCGCGGCCAGCGGGCCACTGGGCCCACCGGGCAGGCCGGGGAGGACGAACGCGCTGTGCGGCACGCCCTCGCCGTACAGCGCCGAACGCAGCTGACGGACCCCCTCGGGGAGCAGTGCCGGGCGTGCGGTGGGCAGCTTGGGCCGGGGGTCCCACCAGGCGGCGGCGCTCACGGTCAGGTCCCCGACGGTCAGCCGGCCGCCACCCAGCCGGGCGGGGGCGCCGCTGGGGACGGAGACCACCGGCCGGCCGTTCGACGGCCGGAAGAGCACCAGGCCCAGCGGGAGCCGGGCGGCGTCGGAGGTCAGCACGCCCACCACGTCCGGACCCTGCGGGGTCGGCACCGCCAGGTACACCGCCGCCGGCACCGACAGCAGGACCCGGGCCGACCGGACCGGCCCGCGCAGCAGGTCGGCGATCCCGGTGCTGGCCTGGGCGGGCACCGAGGTGCCGGCCGCCCGGGCGCCGGGCGCGGCGGACGCGCGGGGCAGCGGGATGGTCGGGACGCCGGCCCGGGCGGCCCGCCCGGTGGCGGTGTCGTCGGGGATCGTGTCCCGGCCGTGGCCGTCAGTGCTCTCGTCGACGGTGCGCATGTGCCCTCCACCCGTGCGGTCGACGGGCGACGTCTGCGGCGGCGCCCGTCCCGGTCTGGCTCTCCCGGCCGGGACGCCGAGCCGCCCGTCGATCGACGAAGCCGCCTACCATCCGAGCCGGGACAGGACCGGGGCCCGAACCTAAGTGGCGCGTCCCCCGTGCCTGTATGGCGATTGTCGCCAAGCGTGCCTTCTGCCGTCCAGAGACGTCTGACAGAATCTCGCGCAGCAAGCTCGTGCACGGCGTTTTGGGGGTACGTACAGTGACTGAACGTGATTCGTCCGTGACATACGCTGCACACAGCGACCGGATGGCTACTTTCAGCACCATGCCCGCCTCCGCGGAGCCGGTGCTCTCCCAGCTCCCGCCGTCCGACCGGACCGCGCTGCAGGACAGCATGGGCCTGACCGTCGACCAGCTCCTCCAGCTGCCCGGGCTGGCCGGCACCCTCGTCGTCGGCGGGGCCACCGGCACCCGCCGCATCGTCCGGCACGTCGCCGTCGACGGCCCGGCCGACCCGCTCGCCGGTGCGGGCCCCGACCTGCTGGTCGTCCTGGGCGCCCGGCTGCCCAGCGGCGACCCGGCGCAGAGCCGCGCCCTGATCGAGCGGCTGCACCGGGCCGGCAGCGGCGCGCTCGCCTACCGCTCGGAGGCCGGCTCGGGCAACCCGGCCGGCGACGTCCCCGCCGAGCTGCTGGCCGAGGCCGACCGCCGGGGCTTCCCGGTGCTCGCGCTGCCCGCCCGGGCCCGGCTGGACGAGGTGGTCGCCGAGGTGCTCGGCGCGATCATCGACAAGCAGACCCAGGCACTCAGCCTCGCCAACCGGATGCACAACCAGTTCATCGACGTGGCGCTGTCCGGCGGTGGGCTGTCCGAGGTCACCGGGCAGGTGTCGACCTTCCTCGCCGGAGCGGCCGTCCTCGGGCTGGGCCCGGACCGCGAGGTGGCCACCCATGCCGGCCCACCGGAGGAGGTCGCCGAGATCCGCGACTGGCTCTGGCTGCTCGACGCCGCCGCCGACGACGCGTTCGCCGACCTCACCCCGTCGCGCCGGCTGTCGGGCAACCGCGCCGACCAGAGCGTGGTCACCCCGGCCGACGTGCTCGCCGACGCCGACCTGTCCCCGGCCGACGGCATCCTGCTGGTGCCCGGGCACCACGAGCTGCCCGGCGGGATCGGGGAGTACGCGGTCGCGCCGATCATGGCCGGTGACCAGCGGCACGGCTGGCTGGTCGCGGTGAACCGGCACGGCCCGATGTTGCTCGGCGCCGGCGCGGTGCTCGAGCAGGCAGCGGTCATCGCCGCGCTGTCGGAGATCCGATCGCAGGCGGTCCACTCGGTGGAGCTGCGGTTCCAGGGCGACATGGTGCGCCGGCTGGTCGGCGGGACGTTCGCCCACACCGAGCGGGCGCTGGCGTACGCCCGGTCCTTCGGCTGGCGGCTCGACGGCCCGGTCGTCGTCCTGGTGACCGCCACCGAGACGGTGGCCGACGCCGGGGCCGACCCGACCCGGGCCCTGGACGTGCTGGACCGGCTGGCCGACGGCTGGCGGGCGGCGGTGGACAGCGAGGTCGCCGGTGCCGCCGTCGCGGGGCTCGCCACGGAGATCGTCACGGTGCTGCCGTTGGACGGGCGCACACCCGAGGAGCTGTCCAGCCTGGTCGCCTCGGTGACCGCCCGGGTCAACGCCCGGCTGCGCCGGGTGGGCCGCCTGCTGGGCACCGGGATCGGCCGGCCGGCCGAGTCGCTGTCCGCGCTGGGGGAGGCCTACCAGCAGTCGCAGCGCGCCCTGGTGGTCGGTCAGGAGATCCACGGCGGGCACGCGGTCACCCACTTCGACCAGCTCGGCGTCTTCCGGCTGCTGTCGCTGATCCCGGACAGCAACGAGCTGCGCTCCTACGTCGACGAGGTGCTCGGCACGCTGGCCGACTCCTCGGACCCGGACTCGGTCGACCTGCGGGAGACGCTGCGGGTGCTGCTGGAGACCAACCTCAACGTCGCGGAGTCCGCCCGCCGGCTGCACTTCCACTACAACACGATGCGCTACCGGATCGGGAAGCTCGAGCGGCTGTTGGGCCCGTTCACCACCGACCCCACGCTGCGGCTGAACCTGCTGCTCGCCCTGCACGCCGCGCGCATCCGCGGGCTGGACCAGCCGCACCGGCCGCCGGTGGAGAGCGTGGTCGCCGCCGTCCTGGACGACGGGCTCGAGTCGCTGGTCTGAGGAAGGACCCACTCGCGAGCTCGTGGGCGGGCCCCTAGGAGGGGGCCGCGGGACGTCGTCCGGAGCGGGGTGTGACGCCCTTGTCACGGCTGTGTTCACCCGGTGTTCCGTGACGGGAACGTGTCCTCGTCCCCCTGGTGTGATCCGCGCACGTCTGCCACTGTCCGGTACCTCAGCGCTGAGCTACTTGCTCGGCGGAGGTGCGAGGAGGACTGATGGCGTTCGGCTGGAAGCTCTACGGGGACGGGAAGACCCCGCCGCTGGGTGAGGCGGTGGCACCCGACGAACGGCTGTCCTGGCCGCTGACCGTCGGCGTCGGCGCGCAGCACGTGGTGGCGATGTTCGGCGCCACGTTCGTCTTCCCGTTGATCATGGGGCTGGACGCCAACCTGGCGATCATGATGAGCGGGATCGCGACGATCATCTTCCTGCTCATCGTGCAGGGGAAGGTGCCCTCCTACCTGGGCACCAGCGCCGCGTTCGTCGGCGGCGTCGCGGCGGTCCGGGCCCAGGGCGGGGACAGCTCCGACGTGGTCGGCGCGATCCTCGTCTCCGGCGTCGTGCTGGCGTTGGTCGGCCTGCTCATCCAGGCCGCCGGCGTGCACGTGGTCAACCGGGTGCTGCCCCCGGCGGTGACCGGCGCGGTGGTCCTGCTCATCGGCTTCAACCTGGCCCCGGTCGCCGCGGGCCTGTACTGGCCGCAGGACCAGTGGGTCGCCCTGGCCACCATGGCGTTCGTCATCGTCGTCTCGCTGGCGCTGCGCGGCTTCTGGGCCCGCATCTCGATCCTGCTCGGCCTGGTCTTCGGCTACCTGCTCTCGCTGCTGCTCGACACCTTCTCCCAGGCGGTCACCTACGACGCCGCGGGCGTGGGGACGGCGCACGACCGCGTCGACCTCAGCGGCGTCGCCGACGCGTCCTGGTTCGGGCTCCCCGACCTCACCGCGCCCTCCTTCTCGGTCAACTTCGCGCTGCTGGTGCTGCCCGCGGTCATCGCGCTCGTCGCGGAGAACGCCGGCCACGTCAAGGCGGTCGGTGAGATGACCAAGCGCGACCTGGACCCGGTCCTCGGCCGGGCGGTGTTCGCCGACGGCGCCGCCACCGTGGTCGCGACCTCGGTGGGTGGCTCCCCGACCACCACCTACGCGGAGAACATCGGCGTCATGGCCGCCACCCGGGTCTACTCGACCGCGGCCTACTACGTCGCCGCCCTGGTGGCGATCCTGCTGGGGCTGGTGCCGAAGTTCGGCGCCATCGTCAACGCCACCCCCGGTGCGGTGCTCGGCGGGATCACCGTCGTGCTCTACGGGATGATCGGCCTGCTCGGCGCCAAGATCTGGAAGGAGAACCGGGTCGACTTCGCCAATCCGATCAACCTGGTGCCGCTGGCCGCCGGGATCATCATCGGCATCGGCGACGTGCAGCTGCGGTTCAGCAGCGAGTACTCCATCGGCGGCATCGCGCTGGGCACGATCGTCGCCGTGGTCGGCTGGCACGTGGCCCGGGCGCTCGCCCCGGCGGACATGAAGGCGGCGCTGTACCAGGAGGGTGGCTTCGCCGCCGGCACCGGCCCCGCACTGGGGGCGACCGGCAGCCATGCCGCCGACGGTCGTGCACCCGGCGGTGGAGCCACCGACCCGGGCGGCCCCGACCCCTCCGACGTCGACCGGATCAACCGGACCCGCTGAGGTCATCACCGGCCCGGCTCCCCGCGGGGAGCCGGGCCGGTGCACGTCCTGGACCGCCGCGAGGTCGGCACGGTGCCGTCCCGTGGGCGGCCGGCTCCCCGCCGGGCAGCCGCGCCCGCGTGCGTGGCGCGGCGGCGATCGGGGCACTGGCGCTCCGGGGCCGCACCGGTCGGCCCGGGAGAGAGGGACCGCATGACCGAGAACAGCCGGCCGCTGCAGGGGAGGGTCGCCCTGGTCACCGGGGCGTCCTCGGGGATCGGCGAGGCGACGGCTGTCGCGCTGGCCGAGGCCGGGGCGGCGGTCGCCATCGGCGCCCGGCGCAAGGACCGGCTCGACGCGCTGGCCGCGAAGCTGCGCGACGGTGGTGCCCGGGTGCTGCAGCTGGACCTGGACGTCACCGACGAGCAGGCCTGCACCGCGGCGGTCACCCGCACCCGCGAGGAGCTGGGCGGGCTCGACGTCCTGGTCAACAACGCCGGGGTGATGCTGCTGGGCACCATCGTGGGCGCGGACCCGGAGGACTGGCGCCGGATGGTGCAGACCAACGTGATGGGCGTGATGTACATGACCCACGCCGCGATCGAGGGCATGGTCGAGCAGGGGTCGGGCGACGTGGTCAACATGTCCAGCGTCGCCGGCCGGACCGCGCGCAAGGGCGCCGGGGTCTACAACGCCAGCAAGTGGGCGGTGAACGCCTTCAGCGAGTCGCTGCGCCAGGAGGTCACCGGCCGCGGCGTGCGGATCAGCCTGGTCGAGCCGGGTGCGGTGGCCACCGAGCTGACCGACCACATCACCCAGCCCGAGGCCAAGCGGGCGTCCCAGGAGATGGCGGCGGGGATGACCCGGCTGCAGGCCGAGGACATCGCCCGGGCGGTGCTCTACGTGGTCAGCCAGCCGCAGCACGTCGCGGTCAACGAGGTGCTGGTGCGCCCGACCGACCAGGAGCGCTGAGGCCGGGCCGTCAGCCGGCCTCGAGCACCCGCTTGAGGGTCTCGAGGTCGGCGGCCACCGCCGCGGTGTCGGCGTCGAACTCCGCCGCCGTCGCGCCCGCCGCCCGGCGGAGCGTGAACACCACCTCGCTGCCCGCGCCGTCGGCCAGCACCCGCACCGGGTTGGTGGTGGTCGTGCCGTCGGGCAGGACGACGTCGTGGTCTAAGACGCCGTACTCGTTGACCGGCACGAACCGCACGAGCACCCGGCCCATCGGGGAGTCGGCCACCCACTCGCCGCGCTCCCGCCGGATCCCGCTGGCCAGCCCGGCGGCCCACTGCGGCAGGTGGGCGGGGTCGCGGACCCAGGCGTAGACGGTGGCGGCCGGCCGGTCGATGGAGACGCTCAGGTGGCGGGTCTCGGAGGGCATGCCCGCATGCTGCCGCAGGCGACGTGCTGGCGGTCCAAGATCGCTTACGGCATCGTGGCCACGATGGACCCCACCTCGGCGCGCACCGGACGAGCGGAGACGGACGACGACCGTCGCTGGGCCCACGCGCTCGCTGCGCTCGGGCGGACGTCGAGCGACAGCACACGTCTGCTCCGCTCGTCCCGGCTGCTCACCTGGTCGTGGGTGCTGGCCCTGACGGTGCTGGCGCTGGCCGGTGCGCTGCTCCTGGCGGTGCTGTCCACCGATGCGCTGGTGCCCGACCCCGGACCGTCCGGCGGCTGGGAAGCGGCCGGCCTCGTCGTGCAGGGCGCCGGCCTGGCGGTGATGTTCGGCTACGGACTCGTGGCGTGGCGGTCCGGGCTGTTCCGAGCGGCGTGGTCGCGGCCGGCCGCCGAGCTGAGCCGGGCGCAGCGACGCAGCCTGATCGCCCAGATCCGCGGGCGGGCGGAGGTCGACCCCGCAGGCCTGCCGCTGGCCCGGGACGTGGGGCGACGGCTGGTGCTGCAGCACCACCAGCTCCTGCTGTTCGTCGGCATCGTCGTGCAGCAGGTGGGGCGCGCGATCGGCGCACCGACGAGGTCCGCCTTGGTGCTCACGGCCGTCGCGACGGTGGTGCTCCTGATCGCGGCCGCGCTGATGCACCGGGAGGCCCGGCAGGCGGAACGGTTCCTCGTCGACCACCCGGACTCTGGATCCCGGGACTGACCGCGTCGTTCCGGCCCGGTTCCGCAGGGCGACGGCCAGCTCGGCTGCCGTGTCCGGAAACCGCCGGATCCCGTCGGCGGTGCCCCCTAACGTCCGGTGCGTGCCCAGCCCCGCCCCGCGCGATCCGCTCACCCTCCTCGCGGTCAGCGTCACCGTCCTGGCCTGGCGTCGGCGTTCATCGGCATCCGCGCGGTGGGCGAGGACCTCTCACCCGGCGCCCTGGCGCTGGGCCGGCTGGCCGTCGGCACCGCCGTCCTCGGGGCGCTGCTGGCCCGGCGTGGCTGGGTGGCGCCGACGGCGGGGGAGTGGCGGCTGCTCGCCGTGTGCGGGGTCGGCTGGTTCGGCGTCTACAACCTGGCGCTGAACGCCGCCGAGCAGCACCTGGACGCCGGGACGACGGCCATGCTGGTCAACATCGGCCCGGTGCTGATCGCGGTCTTCGCCGGCCTCCTGCTGGGTGAGGGCTTCCCGCGCTGGCTGGTTATCGGCCTGGCCGTCGCCTTCTGCGGGGTGCTGCTGATCGGCTTCGCCACCCGCAGCGCCGGGGCCGACCTGCTGGGTGTCGCGCTGTGCGTGGTCGCGGCGGTCACCTACGCCGCGGGCGTGGTGGCGCAGAAGCCGCTGCTGCGCCGGCTGCCCGCGCTGCAGGTGACGTTCACCGCCTGCGCCATGGGGGCGGTCTGCTGCCTGCCCTGGGCCGGCGTGCTCGTCGACGAGCTGGGCTCCGCGCCGGCGTCTTCGATCGCCGGCACCGTCTACCTCGGCGCGGTGCCGACCGCGCTGGCCTTCAGCACCTGGGCGTACGCGCTGCGCCGGATGGACGCCGGCCGGCTGGGGGCGACGACCTACCTGGTGCCCCCGATCGTCGTGCTCCTGGGCTGGGTGCTGCTGGACGAGGTGCCCCCGGCGCTCGCCGTCGTCGGTGGCGGCGTCTGCCTGCTGGGCGTGGCCCTCTCCCGCCGGCGCACCCGGGTGCGCCGGCCGGTGCCGGTGCCGCAGGAGGCCGGGACCTCCACCGTCTGAGCGCGCCCCGTCCGGCGGGGAGTCGCCGACGTCTCACGGGTCGCCGCACGGGCCGGGGGAGGGTGGGCCGCAGACTCTCGGGGAGCGCCCGTGCCGTCCCGTCCTGCTGACGGGGAGACGGCCGGGCCGAGGAGAGGGGTTCGTGCCGGGATGACGGACGTGTTCCCGGGCGGCCTGCTCCCCGAGGGGCTCACCCCTGGGGTGCTCGTGCTGGTGCTGGTCGCCGCACTGGCCGCCGGGTGGGTCGACGCCGTCGTCGGCGGCGGTGGCCTCCTGCAGCTGCCCGCGTTGCTGCTGGTCCCGGGGATGAGCCCGGTGCAGGCCCTCGCGACCAACAAGCTGGCCTCGATCGCCGGCACCACGACCAGCGCCGTCACCTACTACCGGCGCGTGCACCCCGACCTGCGGACCGCCCTCCCGATGGCCGGGGTCGCTCTGGCTTGCAGCTTCGCGGGGGCGTCGGTGGCCGCGGCGCTCCCGGCCAGCGTGTTCAAGCCGGTCATCGTCGTCGCGCTCGTCGCGATCGCCGTCTTCACCGTGCTGCGTCCCTCCCTCGGGGAGGTGACCGCGTTGCGCCACAGCGGGCGTCGTCACCACGGCGTGGCCGCGGCGACGGGCGCGGGGATCGGCTTCTACGACGGCGTCCTCGGGCCGGGCACCGGGTCGTTCCTCGTGTTCGCCATGGTGTCGCTGCTGGGGTACGACTTCCTCAACGCCAGCGCCAAGGCCAAGATCGTCAACGTCGCCACCAACCTGGGGGCGCTGCTCTTCTTCGTGCCCTACGGCGCGGTCTTCTGGGGGCTGGGGCTCCTCCTCGGCGTGGCCAACACGTGCGGCGCCTACCTGGGTGCCCGGACGGCGACCGCGCGGGGCAGCCGCTTCATCCGGGTCGTCTTCCTGCTCGTCGTGACCGCGCTGATCGGCCGGCTCGGCTGGGACGTCTGGACGGAGAACCTGCGGCCTCTCCTCGAGTGAGATGCCGGTGGCCGCTCGAGGCCGTCCCGCTGCGACGACCCGCCGTCCGCGCTCAGCCTCCCGGGGACGGCCGGGAGCCGCTGTGCTCACCGACACCGGGCAGCGCGGTCGCGACCGCGTCGAGGGCGCCGGGCACCAGCGCGAAGTAGGCCCAGACCCCGCGCTTGTCGCGGGTGAGGAAGCCGGCGTCGACCAGCACCTTGAGGTGGTGGGACACGGTCGGCTGGGAGAGGCCCAGCGGTCCGGTGAGGTCGCAGACGCACACCTCCCGGCCCTCGTTGCCGGCCACCAGGGCGAGCACCCGGAGCCGCGCCGGGTCGGCCAGTGCCTTGAGCGTGCGGGCCAGGTCGGCGGCCTGCTCGGCGCTCATCGCGCCGGCGAGCTCGGCAGGGGTGCAACCGGGCGTCCGGACGTCGGCCAGTTCCATGCCCGGCCCGGACAGCGTTCGACTGCTGTTCACCCGGCCAGTATCGGTCGGACATTGACGAGTGTCGATACGTCCGGGCATCCTCTCGGAGATGGACGTCCGTCGATGTGCGCCCCCGTCGCGGGGGCGGAGGAGCAGCCCACCCCGATGAGCGATCTCGCCGCGGAGACCCACCGCCCCGGCACCGACCTCGAGACCCCGGTGCTGGCCCGGTTGTCGACCCTGGACCGCTTCCTGCCGGTGTGGATCGTCGCCGCGATGGCCCTCGGGCTCCTGCTGGGCCGGTTCGTCCCCGGGCTGGACGACGCCCTGGACGCCGTCCGGATCGGCGAGGTGAGCCTGCCGATCGCGATCGGGCTGCTGCTGATGATGTACCCGGTGCTGGCCAAGGTGCGGTACTCCGAGCTCGACCGGGTCACCGGCGACCGCAGGCTGCTCGGGGCCTCCCTGGCGCTGAACTGGCTGGTCGGCCCGGCGCTGATGTTCGCCCTGGCCTGGCTGCTGCTGCCCGACCTGCCCGAGTACCGCACCGGTCTGGTCATCGTGGGCCTGGCCCGCTGCATCGCCATGGTGCTGATCTGGAACGACCTGTCCTGCGGTGACCGGGAGGCCGGCGCCGTCCTGGTGGCGATCAACTCGGTGTTCCAAATCCTCGCCTTCGCGGCGCTGGGCTGGTTCTACCTGCAGGTGCTGCCCGGCTGGCTGGGGCTGTCGACCACCTCGGCAGAGTTCAGCGTGTGGACCATCGTGCTCTCGGTGCTGGTCTTCCTCGGCATCCCGCTGGTCGCGGGCTTCCTCACCCGCACGATCGGTGAGCGGGTCAAGGGACGGGACTGGTACGAGGACCGGTTCCTGCCCAGGATCGGCCCGGTCGCCCTCTACGGGCTGCTGTTCACCATCGTCATGCTCTTCGCGCTGCAGGGGGACGCGATCACCTCGAATCCCTGGGACGTCGCCCGCATCGCGCTGCCGCTGCTGGCCTACTTCGCGCTGATGTTCGGCGGGTCGTTCCTGCTCGGGATGCGGCTGCGGCTGGGCTACGCCAAGACCGCGACGCTGGCCTTCACCGCCGCGGGCAACAACTTCGAGCTGGCCATCGCCGTGGCGATCGGCACCTTCGGGGTCACCTCCGGCCAGGCGCTGGCCGGCGTGGTGGGCCCGCTCATCGAGGTCCCGGTGCTCGTCGGCCTCGTCTACGTCTCGCTCTGGGCCGCCCGCCGCTGGTTCCCCGGCGACCCCACCGTCCCCGCTCCCTCCCGGAGGAACGCATGACCACCACCCCCAGCGTGCTGTTCGTCTGCGTGCACAACGCCGGCCGCTCCCAGATGGCCGCCGGCTGGCTGCGGCACCTGGCCGGCGACGCCGTCGAGGTGCGCTCCGCGGGCTCCGTGCCCGGTGACCAGGTCAACCCCTCGGCGGTGGCCGCGATGGCCGAGGTCGGCATCGACATCTCCGACCAGCGGCCGAAGGTGCTGACCACCGACGCGGTCGAGGCCTCCGACGTCGTCATCACCATGGGCTGCGGGGACGCCTGCCCGGTGTTCCCGGGCAAGCGCTACCTGGACTGGGCGTTGGAGGACCCGGCCGGGAAGGGCGTGGAGTCCGTCCGCCCCATCCGGGACGAGATCGAGACCCGCATCCGCGGGCTGCTCGCCGAGCTGCAGGTGCCGGCCTCCCCGTGAGCGACCGACCGAGGGTCCTGTTCGTCTGCGTGCGGAACGCCGGCACGTCGCAGCTGGCGGCCGGGCTGATGAGGCACCTGGCCGGCGACGCGGTGGCGGTCTCGTCGGCCGGGACCGCGCCGGGCGACGGGCTCGACGAGCAGGCGGTGCGGTCCCTCGCCGAGCTCGGCATCGACATCGGCGGCCAACGGCCGAAGCCGGTCACCGAGCAGCTGGTCGGGGACGCCGACGTCGTGGTGGTCCTCGGCCGGGAGGCGCGGCTCGACCTGGCGCCCGGCACCCGGGTGCTGACCTGGGAGGTCGACGAGCCCTCCGCGCGCGGCATCGAGGGCATGGACCGGATGCGGCTGGTCCGGGACGACATCGCGGCGCGGGTGCGGGCGCTGGCCGACGAGCTCGGCGCCGGCCGGCACCCGGCATGACCCGCGGTGGATCAGGTGCGGACCGTGTGCCGGTCGGTCACCAGGTGGGTCACCGGGACGTCGGTGACCTTCCGCAGCCGGGCCGGCAGGTCGCGGCGCAGCCACTGGGACAACCCCCGTGGCAGGGTGGAGACGATGATCTCGTCCGCCGGCAGGTGACCGAGGGCGACCCGGACCGCCTCCAGCGCGTCCGCGTCACCGACCTCGCCGTCCACCGTCGCGCCCAGCCCACGGAGGTGCTCCAGCGCGTGCTCGAGGCGTTGACAGGCGAGGGCGTACGCGCGGTCGGTGGTCGAGGGTCCCAGGCCCGCGAAGGCCTCGGGGCCGTCGGTCTGGTCGTGCAGCGGGGTGGCCGGCGCCACGACGTGGAACTCGTGCGGCTCGGCGGCCATCCGCTGCTGCACGGCCTCGCTGAGCGTCTCGGTGGTGAGGGTCTGGTTGGCGACGATCAGGCAGTGACGCATCCGGGTGCTCCGGTCCGGTCGGTGACCTGCAGACCCCGCCATGGTGACCTGACGCACACCCGGACGCCAGTGCTGGCCGGCGTCCGCCCGGCGCCGTCCGGTGGGGGACGGCGGTGAGCGGGTCGCCGGAGCTGGCCCGCCGGCTGGGCACCGGGGACGCCGTCGTCATCGGCCTGGGGTCGATGATCGGGGCGGGCGTGTTCGCCGCGTTCGCCCCGGCCGCGCAGGCCGCCGGCGCCGGTCTGCTGATCGGGTTGGGGATCGCCGCCGTCGTCGCCTGGTGCAACGCGACCGCCTCGGCCCAGCTCGCCGCCCAGTACCCCGCCTCCGGCGGCACCTACGTCTACGGCCGGGAGCGGCTCGGGGACTGGTGGGGCTTCCTCGCCGGCTGGGGCTTCGTGATCGGCAAGACGGCCAGCTGCGCGGCGATGGCGCTCACCTTCGCCGCCTACGCCGCACCGGAGGGCTGGCAGCGCCCGGTGGCCGTGGCCGCCGTCCTGGCCCTCACCGCGACGAACTACCGCGGCGTCACCCGCACCGCCGGGCTCACCCGGGTCATCGTGACCATCGTGCTGGCCGCCCTGGCCGTCGCGGTGGCCGCGATGCTCGTCGGCGATGGGGCCGGTGGCGACGGACCGGGGAGCTGGGCGGTCGAGGGAGGCGTGCTCGGGGTGCTCCAGTCGGCCGGGCTGCTCTTCTTCGCCTTCGCCGGCTACGCGCGCATCGCCACGATGGGCGAGGAGGTCCGCGACCCGGCCCGGACCATCCCGCGCGCCGTCCTGCTGGCGCTCGGCCTGGCCGTCGCGGTCTACCTCGTGGTGGCGCTGGCGCTGCTCACCGCGCTGGGCCCGGGGGGCGTCGCCGCGACCCCGGAACCGCTCGCCGCGGCCGTGGCCGCGGGCAGCTGGGACTGGGCCGGGCCGGTCGTGCGGATCGGTGCGGCCACGGCGGCGCTCGGTGCACTGCTCGCGCTGATCGCCGGCATCGGCCGGACCAGCCTGGCGATGGGCCGGCAGGGCGACCTGCCGCGGTACCTGGCCGCGGTGCACCCCCGCTTCTCCGTGCCGCACCGCGCCGAGGTCACCGTCGGGCTCGTCGTCTGCCTGCTGGTGCTGACCGTCGACCTGCGCGGCGCGATCGGCTTCTCCTCCTTCGGCGTGCTGCTCTACTACGCCGTCGCCAACGCCGCGGCGTTCACCCAGGACGGCGCGCACCGCCGGTTCCCCCGTGCGCTGCAGGTCCTCGGCCTGGTGGGCTGCCTCGTGCTCGTCGCCACGCTGCCGTGGCAGTCCGTGGTCGGCGGCACCGCCGTCTTCGCCGTGGGCATCGCCTACCGGGCCGCCCGGCTGCGACTGACGAGCCGGTGACCCCGTCCACCCCGGTCGGGCGCGGGGACCGGGGGAGCACGCATCAGCCTGCGGTGGAGGCCCCGGTGCCCACCGGCTGCGGCGCTGTGCCGCATCAGCTCGCCGGCTCCGGTGCCCCACCCGACCGGCCGTGCGCGCTGCCGGTGGCGAAGCCGACGCCGCCGGCCTCGGCGGCCTCCCGGGCGCCGAGGTCGGTGCTGCACACCCCGGTCGAGGGCAGCCGCAGCTGCACCCGGTCGGCCGCCTCGAGGTCCCCGGCGAGCGCGGCGGCGATCGAGCGCACCTGCTCGTAGCCGGTGGCCAGCAGGAAGGTCGGGGCGCGGCCGTAGGACTTCATGCCGACCACGTAGAAGCCCTCGTCGGGGTGGGTGAGCTCGCGGTGCCCGTGCGGCGGGACGGTGCCGCAGGAGTGGAGGTCGGGATCGATCAGCGGAGCCAGCCGGGTCGGCGCCTCCACGCCCGGGTCCAGGGCGAGCCGCACCTCCCGCAGCACGTCCAGGTCGGGGCGGAAGCCGGTGGCGGCGGCCAGCGCGTCGACCTGCAGGTCGACCTCGGCGCCGTCCCGGCCGGTGCCGGTCACCTGGAGCCGGCCGTCGCCGGTCGGTGCCACCTCGGTCAGCGTGACCTCGCGGTGCAGCTCCACCTGCCCCGCCCGGACGGCGGCCTTCAAGGTGGCGCCGAGCAGACCGCGGGCGGGCAGCCCGTCGGCGTCCCCGCCGCCGTAGAGCCGGGCGGGGGAGCGGCCGCGGATGGCCCAGCTGATCTGCGTGCCGGGCTCGCTGGGCTGCAGCTCGACCAGCGCCAGCAGCGTGTTCGCCGCCGAGTGCCCCATGCCGACCACCAGGGTGTGCTTCCCGGCGAAGCGCGCCCGGTCCCGCCCGAGCACGTCGGGCAGCGGACCGACCAGCCAGTCGCCGGCCTGCTCCTCACCGATCACGGGCAGACCGGCAGTGCCCAGGGGGTTGCGATGGCCCCAGGTGCCCGACGCGTCGATGACCGCGCGAGCGGACAGGTCCCGCACCCGGCCGTCGACGACAGTGCGCACCAGGTAGGCCCGGCCTGCCCGGCCGAGGGTGCGCGTCTTGTCCACGCCGGCGCGGCTCACCGCGACCACCCGGGTGCCGGTGCGGATCCGGCCGGCCAGCCGCGGCGTCGCGGCGAGCGGCGCCAGGTACCGGTCGGCGAGCTCGGCGCCGGTGGGCAGCGCGGTGCGGTCGGGGGACTCCCAGCCGGTCTGCTCGAGCAGCCGGACGGCGGCGTCGTCGACGTCGTGCTCCCAGGGGGAGAAGAGCCGCACGTGCCCCCAGGCCCGCACGGCCGCCGCCGGCTGGTCGCCGGCCTCCAGTACCAGGGGCTCCAGGCCTCGCTCCAGCAGGTGGGCCGCGGCGGCCAGCCCGACCGGTCCGGCACCGATCACCACGACCGGCAGGTCGTCCGTCGTCCTCGCGCTCATGCGGTCTCACGTCCTCACTCGGCGGTACCAATGCCGACGCACGTTAACAGCGAACACTGTTGACAACAACCACCGTGTGGCAGACTCCGGGCATGCGCCAGGACCTGGACGTGCGACTGCTGGACGTCGCCGAGCTGACCTCTCCCGCCGACCGTGCCCGCCTGCTCGCCCCGCAGCTGAAGGCGCTCGGCGATCCCAACCGCCTGCACCTGCTCCTGCTGCTGGCCGAGGGGCCGCGCACCGTCCGCGAGCTGACCGACGCCGCGGGCATGAGCCAGACGCTGGTCAGCCACCACCTGGCGCCGCTGCGCGAGCAGGGGCTGGTCACGAGCACGCCGAAGGGGCGCAGCAACGTCTACGCGCTGTGCTGCGAGGCCCTCGCTGGGCCGGTGAAGGCGCTCGCGACCCTGGCGGCGCTGACCCCCGAGGGCGCCGACGCCTGCTGCTCCTGACCGGCCGCGCCCGCCGGCCCTGATCCGTCCGGCGCGTCAGCCTCGACCGGCGGTGGCCGTCGGTCTCAGCGCCGCCGGGGCGCCCAGGGGTCGTCGGGGTCGAAGTCGTCGGGATCGTCGGAGTCCGTGCTCGCGCTGGTCGCACCCGTGGCCGGGCGGCGGCTGGCTGCCTCGAGGGCGGCGTCCCGTTCCGCGGCCCGCTGTGCGCGCTCCAGCCGGGCGTCCTCCCGCAGCTGCCGGCGGCTCGGCGTCCCGTCGGCGTTGGTGAAGGCCAGCCAGTCGTCCTTCTGCCGCCAGAGCGCGGCGCCGGCCAGGGCCAGACCCAGCGGCACGACGTAGCCGGCCACCCGCTCCATGCCCCCCTCGCCGAGGAAGAGGAACACCGCCGAGGCGAAGAAGATCGTGCCGATCAGCCCGGCGAGCCCCAGCAGGGCCAGCGTGGTGCCCAGCGCCTCCGAGCGGGGCCGGACCCCGTAGGCCAGGGCGATCAGCCCGATCGCCCCGGCGACGAAGTGCGCCCCCGCCGCGACCGTGTGGACCGTCGTGTTGCCGTCGGAGGGGAAGAGCCCGACCAGGAGCACCCCGGCCCCGGCCACCCCGAGCAGCGGGCCGGCCAGGCGGCCACCGGTGCCGGACAGCCCGGGGCGCAGCAGCAGTGCCCCGGCGATGATCAGCAGCCCCTGCAGGACGAAGGAGGCGTTCATCAGCAACCGGGCCGGCGAGGCGGCCGTCCCGAGGTCGCTGATCACGTCCGCGGAGTACGAGTAGCCCTCGTACTGCAGCGCAGCGATCGCCTCGACGACGAAGAACTGCAGGGTCAGCACCCACGCGAGCCCGCCCCAGCGGTACCGGCTGTCCGTCACGGGGAGCCATGGTCCCAGGCCCCGCTGTGCGAACGGCAGACTGCCGGTGTGACGGTCCGCTCCATCGCCCTCTTCGTGCTCGCCGCGCTGCTGGAGATCGGTGGCGCATGGCTGGTCTGGCAGGGGCTCCGGGAGCACCGCGGCTGGCTCTGGGTCGGCATCGGCATGGCCTCGCTCGCGCTCTACGGCATGGTCGCCACGCTGCAGCCGGAGGCCGCCTTCGGTCGGGTGCTGGCGGCCTACGGCGGGGTCTTCGTCGCCGGGTCACTGCTGTGGGGGATGGCCGCCGACGGCTTCCGGCCGGACCGGTGGGACGTCGGCGGTGCCCTGGTCTGCCTGGTCGGCGTCGCACTGATCATGTACGCGCCCCGGGGTGGCTGAGCGGCTCGGCGCCCTCAGGCGGTGATCCCGGCGTGGCCGAGCACGGCCGCGTACTGGCCGGGTGACAGCCACGACGGGTTGCTCCCGGCGGGCATCCGCAGCACCTCGGCCGACCGGGTCGCCGGGTCGGCCAGCAGCTCGGATCGGTCGACCGGCGCTGCCAGCCGGCTCCACCGGACGGCGACCACCGGCCCGCCCGGGAAGGCGTGGTCCACCGGCCCGGCCAGCCGGCCCAGGGCGTGCACGCCGGGCCGGTCGCGGCCGCTGACCCACAGCAGGCACGGCTGGCCCGGGGTCATCAGCGTCAGCCGGTAGGAGGGCCGCAGGCACCGGTCGAGCACCGCCGTCTCGCCCGGCTGCCACCGGGGGAGCAGCGCCCCGGGCGGCCGGTTGCTCTTCAGCACCCAGCAGGCGACGTCGTCGGCGGTCAGCGGCGGCACGGCCCCGAGCCAACCAGTCGCCCGGCGTGTCGGCGACGGGTCGGTCGTGTGCCACCCGGTCTCGTGCTGCCGGGTGCGCTGCGCTGGCCTACCGTCGGCCGGGTGTCGCTCCCCGCCGTGACCTGGGCCGCCGTCGAGTCCCGTGCCCGCAGCGTGGCCGCCGGCCCCGTCGTCCGTACCGGTGGCGCCGACCAGCTCCTGGTGCAGGACCTGGTCACCGACTCGCGGGCGGTGACCCCCGGCTGCCTCTTCGCCTGCGTCCGCGGGGCGAGCAGCGACGGCCACCGGTTCGCCGCGGCGGCCGTGGCCGCCGGGGCCGCGGCGCTGCTGGTCGACCGGCCGCTGCCCCTGGCGGTGCCCCAGCTGCAGGTGTCGTCGGTCCGTGCCCTGCTCGGCCCGCTCGGCGCGCTGCTGGCCGGCGACCCCGCCGAGCAGCTGCGCCTGGTCGGTGTGACCGGCAGCAACGGCAAGACGACGACCAGCACGCTGGTGCGCGGGGTGCTCGAGGCCGCCGGTGAGTGCGCCGGCGTCGTCACCACGCTGGGCGCCCGGGTCGCCGGGCAGACCCGGGGCACCCGGCTGACCACCCCCGAGGCCCCGGAGCTGCACGGGTTGCTGCGCTGGATGCTCGACGGGGGCGCCACCAGCGCGGTGGTGGAGGCCTCCTCCATCGCGCTGGACGTCGGCCGGGTCGACGCCGTGCACGTCGAGGTGGCCGTCTTCACCGGCTTCGAGGAGGACCACCTCGACCACCACGGCACGATCGAGCAGTACTGGGCGAGCAAGGCGCTGCTGTTCACCCCCGAGCGGGCCGACAGCGCCGTCGTCGTCGTGGACGACGCGTGGGGGCGCCGGCTGGCCGACCAGGCGCGGGTGCCGGTGACCCGGGTCAGTACCACGCCGGGTGAGCCGGCCGACGTCCGGGTGGTGGGCTGGCGCACCGGCGTCGACGGCACCAGCGTGGTCGTCGAGGACGACGGCGGTCGTCACTGGATCTGCTCGCCGCTGGTCGGCCGGGTGCACGTGGGCAACATCGCCGCCGCCTGGGCGACCGGCCGCTCCCTCGGGCTGGCGCCGGAGACCATCGCCGCCGGCCTCGCCGCCACGGCCCCGCCGGCGGGGCGCAACACCCTGCTGCGCGAGCCGGGTGGGCCCCTCGTCGTCGTCGACTACGCCCACACCCCGCGCGCGCTGGCGGCCGCCGTGCAGACCGCCCGCGACCTCACCGGCCCCGGCGGGGAGGTGCACCTGGTGCTGGGCGCCCGCGGCCGCCGTGACCGGTACAAGCGCCAGGGGCTCGGCGTCTCCGCCCGGGATGCCGACACCGTGTGGCTGACCAACGAGGGCAGCCACGGCGAGCGGCCCGAGGCGATCGTGGCGGAGCTGCGGGTCGGGCTGATCGGCAGCAGCGCCCTCGTGCACACCGTGCTGGACCGCCGGGAGGCGATCACCGGCGCGGTGCAGGCCGCCGGCAGCCGGGACGTGGTGCTCGTCGTCGGCCGCGGTCACGAGACGACGCTGACCGACGACGGTGCCCCGCTGCCGTTCGACGACGCCGAGGTGGCGCAGGAGGCGCTCGAGGCCGGGGCCGACGACCTGGTGGGCGAGGAGGCCTGCTGACACCCCGCCTCAGGTGTCGCGCCCCACAGGGGCAGGCTCCCGGGCGTGACGACGGGGGAGTGGCCGGGCCACCGGGCCGGTGAGGCCGGCTTCCGCCGGGCGGTGACCGCCGTCTTCCTCGCCGGCATCGCCGTGTTCGTCAGCCTCTACGCACCGCAGGCCCTGCTGCCGGAGTTCAGTCGCTCCTTCGGGGTGACCCCGGCGGCCTCCACGCTGGTCATCTCGGTCAGCACCGCCGCGCTCGCCGTCGGCCTGCTGGTGCTCGGGCCGCTGTCGGACCGCCGCGGCCGCACCGGCATCCTGCACGCCAGCCTCGCCGCGGCCGCGCTGCTCGCCGTGCTGATCGCACTGTCGCCGGGATGGGAGGCGCTGCTGGTGCTCCGCGGCCTGCAGGGGTTCGCGCTGGCCGGGCTGCCCGCCGTGGCGGTGGCCTACCTGCGGGAGGAGCTGCACCCGGCGATGAGCTCGCGGGCCATCGGGCTCTACGTCAGCGGCACCGCGCTCGGTGGCCTGTCCGGCCGGCTGCTCACCGGCGTGCTGACCGAACTGGGCGGCTGGCGGACGGCGCTGGGCGGGGCGGCGGTGGTCGCCGTCGCCTGCGCGGTCGCCGTCCGGCTGCTGCTGCCCCCGGCCCGCCGGTTCACCCCGCTCTCCCGGCAGGGCCGGCTGCTGCGCCAGCTCGGCTCGGCGTTCACCGACCCGGCGCTGCTGGCGCTGTACGGGCTGGCCGCGCTGCTGATGGGCGGGTTCGTCGCCGTCTACAACGCCGGCACGTTCCGGCTGGAGTCCGCGCCCTACTCGCTGACGCCCGCGGTGGCCGGGCTGGTGTTCCTGGCCTACCTGCTGGGCTCGGCGAGCTCCCCGACCGCCGGCTGGCTGGCCGACCGGATGGGCCGGCGGGTGGTGGTCCCCGGGGCGGTGGCGCTGATGGCGGTGGGGATCGCGCTGACCCTGCCGACGCCGCTGTGGTGCGTCGTCCTGGGGCTGTGCGTGCTGACCGTCGGGTTCTTCGCCGCCCACGGCGTGGCCAGTGGCTGGGTGGCGGCGCGGGCGCAGCTCGGCGGGCGGCCGGTCGGGCAGGCGGCCTCGCTCTACTCGTTCTGGTACTACGTCGGCTCGTCCGTGGGCGGCACGCTGGCCGGCCGGGCCTGGCAGGACGCCGGCTGGCCCGGGGTCGCCCTGCTCGCCGGCGGGTGCGCGACCGCCGCCCTGCTGCTCACCGTCGCACTCGGCCGCACCCGCTCGCTGCAGCCCTGACGGGCGTGACGAGGGCGGCGCACCGGGGATCCCCGGTGCGCCGCCCTCGTCAGAGCTGGTCGGCTCAGGCCTCGGTGGCGTCGTGCTCGTAGGCGCCGGCCGGGTCAGCGTCGTCGGACTGCACCGCCTGGCGCTCCAGCTCGGTGCGGTGCTCGAGGACCTCGTCGGACAGGTGCGGGTCCTTGGCGTGCTCGGTCCGGTCCCGGGGGGCCGGCTCCTCGGGGGTCATCACGTCGTCGAGCGTCGGCTCGTCGTGCGGGCTGGTCATCGCGTCCTCCGCTCTCGTCGGCCCGGTCGCTCCGGGCCTGGTCCTCAGTGCTGGGTCCCCTCCCCGGTATCCCGCGGCGGCGTCTCCTCAAACCGGCGCTGGCCCCGCGGCTGCGGTGGCGGGGGAGCGACGGCGGTGGGTCCTCAGCCCTGCTGCAGCTGCCCGGCGGGCAACCAGGCCTCGACGAGCACCGGGCCGTGCGTGCCGGTCACCGTGTAGGCGACCCGGCCGTGCCAGCCGTCCGCCCGCTGCCGCCACTCGACGAGCAGCCCCGGCCAGGTGCCCGGGGCGTCGGGCGGGTCGTGCACCCAGCAGTGCCGGCCGTGCCCCGCCCCGGCAGGTCGTCGCACCTCCGCCGTCCCGGCTGCCTGAGCAGTCGGTGAGGGGGCAACCGGCGCCGGTGCGGGCGGTGCTGGTTCGGCCGATGCCGACGAGGCCGGTGGGGGTGAGGCCGGTGGGGGTGAGGCCGGTGGGGGTGAGGCCGGTGGGGGTGAGGCCGGTGGGGGTGAGGCCGGTGGGGGTGAGGCCGGCACCCCGGACCGGGCGGCGCGGTCGGCGAGGGAGCCGCCGTGCCGCCCCCGTTGCATGCCCCCGGCCATGCCGACGATCGTCGCACGCCGGTCGAACACACGTTCGACGTCGTGCGCCCTGGCGTGTGTCGAGTGACAGCTGAGCGGGCTGTCGCGGGTGGGGACGGGCCGCTCAGCTGTCACTCGACGCGCGCTTTGCCACGCCCCGCGTCTCGCCACTCGCGAGGGGTGGTGCCGAAGGCGGCCCGGAAGCGGCGGCTGAAGTGCGAGGGGTCGGGAAAGCCCCACCGGCGGGCCACCCCGGCGATCGACCGGTCACAGCCGCCGGGACCGGCCAGCTCGGTGCGGGCACCCTCCAGCCGCTGGCCGATGACCCACTGCTCGAGGCTGAACCCCGCTGCCGCGCACGACCGGTAGAGCTGCCGTACCGAGACCGCGTGCGCCCGGGCGATCGTCTCGACGTCCAGCCCCGGGTCGGTCAGGTGCTGACGGACGTAGCTGCGCACCTGGCTCGCCAGGGTCTGGGCCAGGGCGTCGTCGCGGTCGGGCCCGGGGGAGAGCGCGGAGGCGAGGAGCGCCCGGGTGAGGTCGATCGTCGCCGCGGCCACCGCGTGCGCCATCGGGTCCCGGGACAGCTGCGCCGCGTCGCGGGTCACCTGCGCGAGGTGACCGTGCACCAAGGCGTAGAGCGGGCTCCGGTGGGCCACCGGGACGGCGCGGCGGACGGCGTCGACCGACAGGCCGAGCCGGCTCACCGGCACCTGCAGCGCCCGGCACGCACCGCCGCCGGTCCACTGGAACTCATACGGCGACCCGACCTCGGTCAGGGCGAGCGCGCCGCTGGGCACCAGCCGCTGCGCCTGGAACTGCTCGTGCCGCGCCGTCCCGCTCTCCTGGACGGCGAAGGACACGGCGGGTGCGGGGTCCGCCCGGGCCTGCCGGGCCGAACGCGCCAGCGTCAGGTCGCCGGACAGCGCGGCGCGCAGCACCGTCACGCCGCCGACGTCCCAGGAGTCCAGCCGGGCGTGCACCGGCGCCGCGGGGTCGCTGAACTGCACCCGCGACACCATCGCCGCCGTCAGCTGGTCCGCCACCTGCTCGGGGCGACGCATCGAGGGAGGGAGCGTCGCGGTGTCGACCAACGTGACCACGAACGCTCCCCAGGCTGCCGGACCCCGCGCTGACCGCCCTGATGGTGGCCGCGCCGGCGCGCGCTGGGAAGTGCCACGGAGGTGACCGTCCCGCGCGGCGAGCTGGTGGTCCCGGCAGGCAGGGGCCAGCACCCGGCAGGCAGAGCACACCCGACGTGGCCGCGCCCCACCTAGCGTCCGGTGCGCCGGGTGCGGGCACCGCCGTCCCACCCCGCAGAGCACCGGCACGGCAGCGCCGCCCGCCGGCACGGAGAGCCGACCCGAGAAGAGGAGCACTGCCATGCCCGTCCTGCCCACCACCGACGGCGTCGAGATCTTCTACAAGGACTGGGGCAGCGGACAGCCGATCGTGTTCAGCCACGGCTGGCCGCTGTCCTCGGACGACTGGGACGCCCAGCTGATGTTCTTCCTGGCGCACGGATACCGGGTCATCGCCCACGACCGGCGGGGGCACGGCCGCTCGACCCAGGTGGCCGACGGGCACGACATGGACCACTACGCCGACGACCTGGCCGCGCTCACCGCGCACCTGGACCTGCACGACGCCGTGCACGTGGGCCACTCGACCGGGGGTGGCGAGGTCGTCCGCTACCTGGCCCGGCACGGCGAGGACCGGGTCGCCAAGGCGGTGCTGATCAGCGCGGTGCCGCCGATCATGGTGCAGACCGAGGCCAACCCGGGCGGCCTGCCCAAGAGCGTCTTCGACGGCATCCAGGAGCAGGTGGCCACCAACCGGTCGAACTTCTACCGCGACCTGCCCGCGACGGCCTTCTACGGCTTCAACCGACCGGGCGTGGAGCCCCAGGAGGCCGTCATCCAGAACTGGTGGCGCCAGGGGATGATGGGCGGGGCCAAGGCCCACCACGACGGCGTCGTCGCCTTCTCCCAGACCGACTTCACCGACGACCTGCGGAAGATCACGGTCCCGGTGCTGGTCATGCACGGGGACGACGACCAGGTGGTGCCGTACGCGGACTCGGGTCCGCTGTCGGCCGAGCTGCTGCCGAACGGCACGCTGAAGACCTACGCGAGCTTCCCGCACGGCATGCCGACCACCCAGGCAGAGACGATCAACGCCGACCTGCTCGAGTTCCTGCAGAGCTGACCGCGCGCGCCGGCGCCGACGACGGGCTGGTGGCTGCCTCGACCTTCACGAGGCAGCCACCAGCCCGATCTCGACGTCCGCCGGGCCACCGGGCCGCCGGGCCGCGGGGCTCAGCGGGGCTTGGTGCGGGTGCTCCGGCCGGTGCTCTTGCTGCGCTTCCCGCTCTTGACCTTGCCCTTGGTGGTGACCGGGTGCAGCCCCGCGCTCAGCACGCCCGCGACGGCCTGGACGCCGGGGTGCGCGGCCAGCTCCTCGGTGGGCACCGGCAGCGGCAGGCACCAGTTGGGCCGCTCGTTCGCGCCGGGCATGTTGGGCCGGCGCTCCTCGGCGAGCGCGTCGTCCAGCGTCGCCGACAGCAGGGTGGACGGCGCGGTCGCCAGCTCGCGGTGCGCGACCTCCACCGCCTCGGCCGGCGACGCGCCCTCCGGGACGGAGCCCAGGTGCGCCAGCAGCGACGTGCGCCCGCGCTCCAGCTCCTCCTCGGTGCCCAGCCCGCGCTCGCGCTGCTCGGCCAGGTCGGAGCCGGTCCACAGCCCGGCCACCGTCGGCAGGTCGTGGGTGGTGATCGCGGCCATCGCCTCGGCGGGCCACTGCGCGGGCTCGTCGTCCTCGAACCACAGCAGCCGGTAGGACAGGATCCCGTGCTCGGCCATCGCCTCCCGGACGCCGTCCTCGACCGTGCCCAGGTCCTCGCCGACGACGATGGCCTGCGCCCGGTGGCTCTCCAGGGCGACGATGTCGAGCAGGTCCTCGTGCGGGTAGCGGACGTAGGCGCCCTCGGCCGCACCGCCCTCGGCCGGGACCCACCACAGCCGGAACAGGCCCATCACGTGGTCGACCCGCAGCCCGCCGGCGCCGGCCATGGTGGCCCGGATCGACTGGATGAACGGCTCGTAGTCCGCTGCCTGCAGCCGCCAGGGCACCAGCGGCGGGGAGCCCCAGTCCTGGCCCTGGCTGTTGAACGCGTCCGGCGGGGCGCCGACGCTCACGCCCTGGGCCAGCACGTCCTGCCACGCCCAGGCGTCCGCGCCGCCGCCGGCCACCCCGATGGGCAGGTCCTGGATCACGGTGGTGCCCTCGGTGGCCGCCTTCAGCTGGACGTCGAGCAGCCACTGCAGCCAGGCGTGGAAGGCGATCTCCCGGTCGTGGCCGGTCACGAAGTCGGCCACGCCCGAGCCCCGGGGGTCGCGGAGCGGCTCGGGCCAGGTGTGCCAGTCGGGGCCGTGCTCGTCGGCGATCGCGCACCAGGTCGCCCAGTCCATCAGCGGCTGGCCCTCGTGCCACCACCAGTCGCGGAAGGGACCCTCGTCGACCCCGGCGTCGAAGACCCGCTGGAGCACCCGGCGCTTGAGCGCCCAGACGGCGTCGCGGTCGATGAGCTCGCCGTCGTTGAGCGCCCGGCCGGCGTCGGCCTCGACGTCCACCGCGTCGGCGCCGGGCACCTCGGCGATCCGCAGGTAGACCGGGTTGCGGAACCGGCGGGTGGCCGGCAGGTAGGGGCTGTCCTCCTGGGCCGGCGTCGGGGCGACCGCGTGCAGCGGGTTCACCAGCACGAACCCCGCGCCCTGCGCCTGGGCGAACTCCCGCACGGTCCGCAGGTCGCCGAGGTCGCCGATGCCCCAGCTCTCCCGGCCGCGGGTGGCGTACAGCTGCACCGCCCAGCCCCAGGCGCGCCAGCCCTCGGGCAGCCAGCAGCGGCCCGGGGAGACGATCAGCCGCCGGGAGCGGCCGTCGGGGGTGCGCAGCCGGTGGTAGCCGAGCGGGAAGTCCTCGGGCAGCTCGCCGTCGACCTGGCGGGTCCGGCCGTCCTCGCACTCGACGTCGGCGAGGTCCACCTCCAGGGCGTCCCCGGGGCGGGCGACGATCGGCGCGCGGTCGAGGAGGTCCTCGGGCGGGGTGCCGATCACCTCCCGCAGCCGGTCGATCGTCGCCTGCGCGACCGTGTGTTCCTCGTCGAGGGCGTCGAGCCAGCTGGCGTCGATGCCCCATGCGTCCGTCGTCGGGGCGCCGGTCACGGGGTTCGGGGCGGTGCTCGTCACCCCCCGATCCTCACCGGTCCGGCTCGGCCCCGCCGAGTGGGGTGGCTGCGGAGGCGGTCACACCTGCTCGTCCGGGGTGCCCGCCGGGGGCCGCAGCGAGTCGGCCACCAGGACGGCGACCCCCAGCAGGACGGCGACCACGGTCAGTGCCCGCAGCACGGTGACCTGCTGGCCGAGCAGCCCGATCAGCGGCGGCCCGGCCAGGAACGCGCAGTAGCCGATCGAGGCGACGACGCTGACCCGGGCGGCGGCCTTCGCCGGGTCGTCGGCGGCGGCGCTCATGCCGGTCGGGAACCCGAGCGAGGCCCCGGCGCCCCAGAGCAGCGCACCGAGGAACGCGACCGGGGTCGGGCCGAACACGAACAGCAGCAGGCCGACGACGGCGAGGCCGGCCAGCAGCCGGATCACCGGCACCCGGCCGTACCGGTCCAGCAGCGAGCCGCCGAACCAGCGGGCCAGGGTCATCGCGGTGAGGAACAGCGCGAAGCCGAGCGTGCCCGCCGTCGCCGACGTCCCGTGGTCGTCGATCAGCGCCACCGCCAGCCAGTCGTTGGCGGTGCCCTCGGCGAAGGAGAAGGCCAGCACGACCACCCCGATCACCAGCGTGCGCGGCTCGCGCCAGGAGGCCAGTGCGCTGACCCGCTCGACCGGGACGCCGTCGGGGTCGGTGTCGACGTCGGGGACGAACCCGCGGGTGGTCAGCGGGACGACCACCGTGACCAGCACCGCCACCCCGGCCAGGTGGGCCGGCACCGGCACGTCGAGGGCGACCATCGCCGTCCCCAGCAGCGCCCCGGCGACGGTGCCCAGGCTGAAGCCGGCGTGGAAGCGGGACATGACCACCCGGCGCAGGTGCCGCTCGACGACCGCGCCCTGGACGTTCATCCCGACGTCCCAGGCGCCGTTGGACAGGCCCATCACGAACAACCCGGCGGTCAGCACCGCCACCGAGGTGACCGAGCCGACCGCGATGACGCCCATCGCCGCGGCGAGCACCAGCGCCATGACGATCACCGTCGCGCGCGAGCCGATCCGGCCGATCAGCGTGCCGGCCAGCGGCAGGGCGATCACCGACCCGGCGGCGATGGCCAGCAGCACCAGGCCCAGGGCGGCCGGGTCGAGGTCGAGCCGGTCGCGCACCTGCGGGATGCGGCTGGCCCAGCTGGCGAAGGCGAACCCCGCGCCGATGAAGGCGACGTAGACCGCCCGCATGGCGGTCGTGACCTGGGCCGGGTCGGGGGACCGGCGGACGTCGGTGCTGGTCACCGAGGGGGCTCCTGGGAGTTCGTGGGGCGGACGGCCCGGGCGATGATCTCCCGGGTCTCGGCGCGGGAGACGGGGCGGGTGGAGAGGACCTTGTGCATGACCAGTCCCTCGATCAGCGCATCGACGCCGCGCGAGGTGGTCGGGTCGACGAACCGCTCGAGCACACTGCGGCTGCGGCGCATCCACGACTCGGTGACGCTGCGCAGCGCCGGGTCGCGCAGCGCGGCCAGGAAGAGCTCGTAGGCGACCGCCCAGTCGCGGTCGTCGGCGTCGGCGTCGGCGTGGACCAGCGCGGTGACGGCGTCGACGACGTCCTCGATGCTGCTGACCTGCGCGAAGTGCGCCTCGTACTTCACCGCCATCCGCTCGGCGTGCAGCGCGAAGGCCTGCGCGCGCAGGTCGTCCAGGCCGGTGAAGTGGTAGGTGAGCGAGCCCAGCGGGACGTCGGCGGCCGCGGCGATCAGCCGGTGGGTGGTGCCGGCGACGCCGTGC
The DNA here is from genome assembly GCF_011758655.1 of Modestobacter marinus. NCBI lineage: Bacteria > Bacillati > Actinomycetota > Actinomycetes > Geodermatophilales > Geodermatophilaceae > Modestobacter > Modestobacter marinus. The sequence continues at coordinate 743,220 of NZ_JAAMPA010000002.1, read as the reverse complement.
TCGGCGATCACGTCCACGGTGGCCTCGACGATCCGCTGCCGCCGGTCGGGGTCGTGCCGCCGCACCGGCCGGTCGCCCGCCTCGGCCGCGGGGCCGGCCCTCACGGCAGCGGCCGGACGATGCTGGTCACGGCAGTGGCCTGACGATGCCGTTCACGGCAGCGGTCTGACGACCCGCGCCGGGCTGCCGACCGCGACGACGTCCCGCGGCAGGTCGCGGGTGACCACCGAGCCCGCGCCGACCACCGTGTTCGCGCCGATCCGGACGCCGGGGCAGACGATGACGCCGCCGCCGAGCCAGACGTTGTCCTCGATCACGATGGGCTCGGCCGACTCCCACTTGTCCCGCCGCGGGCCGGGCTCCAGGGGGTGGGTGGCGGTGAGCAGCTGGACGTTGGGCCCCAGCTGCACGTCGTCGCCGATGGTGATCGGGGCGACGTCCAGGCAGACCAGGCCGAAGTTGGCGAAGGTGCGGGCGCCCACCGTGGTGTGCCGCCCGTAGTCGCAGTGGAACGGCGGACGGATCTCGCTGCCGGGGCCGAACGCGCCCAGCAGCTCCTCCAGCACCGCGCGGCGGACGGCGCCGTCGGTCGGGTCCATGGTGTTGTACCGGTGCGACAGCGCCTGGGCGCGGGTGCTGGCGGCGGCGATCTCCGGGTCGTCGGCGATGTAGGGGTCGCCCGCCGTCATCCGCTCGTACATCGAGTGCGTGTCGCTGGTCATGTGTACGACCGTACACACCGATGCGTACACCTGTACGCAGGGCTCGCGGCGGGGTCGGTGGACACGGCCGGACGGCGAGACGCGGCGGGCTGCGGTGACCCGAGTCGAGGATGCCGCGGCAGGCCGAGTCTCGATGCCGCCGCACCGAACGCGGGTGCCGGGCGGGCGGGTCCCGGGGGTCAGGTGCCGCGGGGCTTGGCGCGGCGGGTGGGGGCGGCGGTGGCCGGGTCCTCCGGCCACGGGTGGCGGGGGTAGCGGCCGCGCAGCTCGCTGCGCACCGCCGGGTACCCGGTGACCCAGAAGCCGGCCAGGTCCGCGGTCGTGGCGACCACCCGGGCGGCGGGGGAGAGCAGCTGCAGCCGCAACGGGCGGCCGGCGACCACCGGGGCCGCCGCCCAGCCGAACACCTCCTGCACCCGCACCGACAGCGTCGGCACCTCGGGGTCGCCGTAGTCGACGCGCACGTTCGAGCCGGTCGGCACCTGCACCCGCTCGGGCACCAGGTCCTCCAGCCGGCCGGCCAGCTGCCAGGGCAGCAGTCCGCGGAGCGCGGCGACGAGGTCGATGCGCACCAGGTCCCGGCGACTGCGGGCACCCGACAGCGCCGGGCCCGCGGCCAGGGCGGCGAGCAGCGACTCGTCGTCCACGGCCGGCCACGGCTCGCCCAGGCCGGCGTGCGCGGCGGCCAGCCGCTCGCGCAGCGCCCGGGCGGCGGGCGACCAGGTGAGCAGGGCCAGGCCCTCCCGGCGCAGGCCCTGGGCCAGGGCGGCGGTCACCGCGGTCGGGTCGGGGTCGGGCAGCGGCCGCTCGGCCAGCACGATCGCACCCAGCCGGGTCACCCGGGCGGCCACCACGTCGCCGTCCCGCCAGGTGACCTCCGGCCCCTCGGTGTGTGCCGCCGCGCCGGCCTCCAGCGCGGTCGCCTCGTCGACCGCGACCGCGGCGCGCACCCGGGCGTCCCGGCGGCCCGGTGCCCGGTCGGCGGCCGCGACCGCGAGCCACGGCGCCCCGGCCAGGGCGGTGCCCGGGGCCAGTTCCGCGCCCGTGCCGGCGGCCAGCAGGTAGGTGCGCCCGGTGCCCGGACGCCGCCGCGCCAGCCACTCGGGGTGGGCGAGGCCGACGACCAGCCCGGCGCTCACGTCGTCGGGCACCCCGGTGTCCGGGGCGGCCGGCGCCGCACGGGACAGCCGGGCGGCCTCCTCCCGCCAGCGCGCGGCCGGGCCGTCGGAGCGCGAGCGCAGCGACCGCCACTCGGCGACCAGGTCGTCGGAGCGGGTCGGGACGTCGGCCGACAGCAGGGCCACCACCTCCGCGGCCCGCCGCCGGCCGACCACCGGAGCCCCGTCCAGCAGGGCGCGGGCCAGCCGGGGGTGTGCCCCGACCGCGGTCAGTGCCCGGCCGCGGGGGGTGACCCGGCCGTCGTCGTCCACCGCGCCCAGCCGGCGCAGCGTCGTCCGGGCGACGGTGAACGCGGCCTCCGGCGGGGCGTCCGGCAGTGCCAGGCCGGCGCCGTCCGGGGCGCCCCAGACGGCCAGCTCCAGGGCCAGCCCGGTCAGGTCCGCGAGGGCGACCTCCGGTTCGGCCGCGGCCGGCAGCCGGTCGTGCTCGGCGGACGACCACAACCGGTACACCCGCCCGGGCGCCTCCCGCCCGGCGCGGCCGGCCCGCTGCACCGCCGAGGCGCGGGAGACCCGGACGGTGACCAGCGCGCCCATGCCGCGGGCCACGTCGAACCGGGGCACCCGGGCCAGGCCGGCGTCGACCACCGTGCGCACCCCGGGCACGGTGAGGCTGGTCTCGGCCACGTCGGTCGACAGCACCACCCGGCGCCGCGGGCCGGGGGTGAGCGCGGCATCCTGCTGGTCGGGCGGCAACCGGCCGTGCAGCGGCCGGACGTCGGCGTCCACCCCGGACAGCAGGCCGGCGACCCGGCCGATCTCGAACGCGCCGGGCAGGAACACCAGGACGTCGCCGGAGGTCTCGGCCAGCGCGCGGCGGACGGTGTCGGCGACCGCGCTGAGCAGCCGCGGGTCGACCGAGGTGCCGTGCGGTGGGGCTACCGGCGGGGTCGGCGGGCACCACACCGGCTCGACGTCGTGCAGCGAGCCGGTCGCCTCGACGACCGGCGCCCGCCCCATCAGCTCGGCCAGCCGGCCGGCCTGCGCGGTCGCCGACATGGCCAGCAGCTGCAGCTCCGGGCGCAGCGCGGCGCGGACGTCGAGGGTGAAGGCCAGCGCGAGGTCGGTGTCCAGCTGCCGCTCGTGGCACTCGTCGAGCACCACGGCCGACACCCCGGCCAGCTCGGGGTCGGCCTGCAGCCGGCGGACCAGCAGGCCGGTGGTGACCACCTCGACGCGGGTCGCGTCGCTGCGCCGGCTGTCCCCGCGGACGCTGTAGCCCACCGAACGGCCCACCGGCTCGCGCAGCAGCGACGCCATCCGGCGGGCCGCGGCCCGGGCGGCCACCCGCCGGGGCTCGGCCACCAGCACCCGGCCGGGCACCCGATCGGCGAGCGCCAGCGGCACCAGCGTGGTCTTGCCCGTGCCCGGCGGGGCGACCAGCACCGCAGCCCCGGCCCCGCTCAGGGCGGCGTCGAGGGCGGGCAGCACCGAGCGGACCGGCAGGTCGGTCCCGGGCGTCCCCGGCGGCGGCAGCACGACGGCCAGTCTCGCCCGTGCACCCAGCCGACACGCCTCCGGACCCGGTCGGCACACGCCCAGCTCTTGTCCGCGCCGGGTTGCCGGGCCAGGGTGGGCACCTGGGACGACGACGTCCGGAGGTCTGCGTGGCGACTCACAGCGGCAGCAACCGAGCCGGCGGCGGTGCACCGGCGCCCCGCCCGCCCGAGAAGGTGCGCAACGTGGCGCTCGTGGGCCGCGCCGGAGCCGGGAAGACCACCCTGGCCGAGGCGCTGCTGGTCGCCGCCGGCGCGCTGCCCCGCGGTGGCCGGGTGGAGGAGGGCACCACCTGCCTGGACACCGAGGAGGTGGAGGTCCGGCTCCAGCACTCGGTCTCGCTGCACGCCGCGACGGTCGAGCACGCCGGTCACCGGGTCACCCTGCTGGACACCCCGGGCGCCCTGGACTTCATCGGCGAGCTGCGGGCCGCGCTGCGGGCCGCCGACGCCGCGCTGGTCGTCGTCTCCGCGGTGGCCGGCGTGGACGCCGCGACCGTGCAGCTGTGGGACGAGTGCGTCGCCGCCGGGCTGCCGCGGGCGGTGGTGGTCACCCAGGTCGACCGGCCGCGGGCCGACGTCCCGGCCGTCGTGCGCAGCTGCCGGGAACGGCTCGGCGCAGGTGTGCACCCGCTGCACGTACTGGGGGCCGACGGGGAGCTGAGCTCGCTGCTGGAACCGCTGCCCGGTGACCCGGAGCGCGACCGGTTGCGTGCCGAGCTGATCGAGGGGGTGATCGCCGAGAGCGAGGACGAGACGCTGATGGACCGCTACCTCGCCGGTGAACCGATCCAGGTCGCCGACCTGGTCGCCGACCTGGAGACGGCGGTCGCGCGCGGCGACTTCCACCCGGTGCTGGTCACGGCGCCGCCCACCGGGCTCGGGGTGGCGGAGCTGCTGGACCTGCTGGTGAGCGCCTTCCCCTCTCCGCTGGAGCGCCCGTGCCCCGCCGTCACCCGGCCGGACGGGCGACCGGCCGGGCACCTGGCCTGCGACCCGGCGGGGCCGCTCGTGGCCGAGGTGGTGCGGACGACGACCGACCCCTACCTCGGCCGGATCTCCCTCGTGCGGGTCTTCTCCGGCACCCTGCGCCCCGACGTCCCGGTGCACGTCTGCGGCGCGGGATCGGGGCACGGCTGGGGCGAGCAGCACCCCGACCACGACGCCGACGAGCGGGTCGGCGGCCTGGCCAGCGTGCTCGGCAGCGTGCTGCGGCCGGTCGCCGAGTGCCCGGCCGGCGACCTGTGCGCGGTGGCCCGGCTGGCCAGCGCGGAGACCGGGGACACCCTCTCCGACCCGGGGGACCCGCTGGTGGTGCCACCCTGGCCGCTGCCCGACCCGCAGCTGCCGGTGGCGGTGGAGGCGGCCTCGCGCAGCGACGAGGACCGGCTCGCCGGGGCGCTCGCCCGGCTGGTCGTCGAGGACCCGGCCGTGCGGGTGGAGCGGCGGCCGGACACCGGGCAGCTGCTGCTGTGGTGCGTGGGCGACGCGCACGCCGAGGTGCTGCTGGACCGGCTGCGCGGCCGGTACGGCGTCGCCGTGCAGACCCCGCCGGTGCAGGTGCCGATGGTCGAGACGCTCGCCGGCCCGGCCACCGTGACCGGGCGGCACGTCAAGCAGTCCGGCGGGCACGGGCAGTACGCGGTCGTCGTCCTGGAGGGCCGGCCGGGTCCGGCCGGGTCCGGGGTGACCTTCAGCCAGCGGGTGGTGGGCGGGGCCGTGCCCAGCCAGTTCCACGGCAGCGTGGAGAAGGGGGTGCGCGCCCAGGCCGCCCGCGGGGTGAGCCGGGGCCGGCCGCTGGTCGACGTGGAGGTCGTCCTGGTCGACGGCAAGGCGCACTCGGTCGACTCCTCCGACGCGGCCTTCTCCGCCGCCGGTGCGCTGGCCCTGCGGGAGCTCGCCGCCGCGGCCGGCACCCGGGTGCTGGAGCCCTGGTGCGCCGTGGAGGTGACGGTCCCGGCCGAGCACGTCGGCCCGGTGCTGGGCGACCTGGCCGGCCGGCGGGCGCGGGTCACCGGGAGCGTCGCGGACCCTGCGCGCGAGGAGACGACGGTGCACGCCGAGGTGCCGGAGCGGGAGCTCATCGAGTACCCGCGGGCCCTGCGGTCGGTGTCGCACGGCACCGGCCGGTTCACCCGCCGCCGGCTGGGCCACGAACCGGCCCCGGCCGCCGTCGTCGCCGACCTGCAACCGGCCTGACCCGGGCCGGCGGCACCGGTCGAGCGTCGAGGAGAGGACCCACCGTGGCCCGACGGGCAGAGCAGCAGGCACCCGCAGCAGAGGTGACCGATCGCAGCAGGCCCGCCACCGGCCGGGGTGGGGAGCAGGCGGACGTCTCCGACACGTCGGTCCCGCCCGGGCGGCAGTGGGCGGGCCGGATCGGCGGGCCGGTCGCCGCGTTGGTCGTCTACTTCCTGCTCCGGCAGGACGACGCGCTGAGCACGGCCGGCCGGACGACGGCGGCGGTCGGCGTCCTGCTGGCCGTCTGGTGGATGACCGAGGCGCTTCCGCTGCCGGCGACGGCGCTGGTGCCGATCGTCGCCTTCCCGCTGCTGGGCGTGCTGTCGGTGGAGGAGGCGACCGCGCCCTACGCCAACCCGAACATCTTCCTGTTCATGGGCGGCTTCATGATCGCCCTGGCCATGCAGAAGTGGGAGCTGCACCGGCGGATCGCGCTGCTCACCGTGCGGGCGGTCGGCACGAAGCCGCCGCGGCTGATCGCCGGCTTCATGATCGCCACCGCCTTCCTGAGCATGTGGGTGAGCAACACCGCGACCACGGTGCTGATGCTCCCCATCGGGCTCAGCGTGCTCATGCTGGTGCTGGACCGGGTGGCCGCGGGCAACGTCGACGCCGAGGCCGTCGAGGCGGCCGCCGACACGGACACCCCCGGTGACGGCGGTCCGGCGGTCACCGAGCTCATCCAGGACGCCGACACCCGCAACTTCGCCGTCGCGCTGATGCTGGGCATCGCCTACGCGGCCAGCATCGGCTCGCTGGCCACCCTGATCGGCACCCCGCCCAACCTCATCCTCGCCGCCTTCGTCGAGCAGAACTACGACATCGAGCTGGGCTTCGGCGAGTGGATGCTGATGGGCCTGCCGCTCGCCGTGGTCTTCCTGACCCTCGCCTGGCTGGTGCTCACGAAGCTGGTGTTCCGTTCCGAGCTGCGGGAGATCCCGGGCGGCCGGCGGGTGATCCAGGAGGAGATCGACAAGCTCGGCTCGATGTCGCGGGGCGAGTGGACCGTGCTCGTGGTCTTCGTGACCACCGCCCTGCTGTGGGTGTTCCGCCAGCCCCTGACCGGCTGGACGGCGCTCACCGACGTCCTGCCGTTCGTGGCGAACATGGACGACGCCGTCATCGCCATCGCGGCGGCCGTGGCCCTGTTCCTCATCCCGGTCAAGGCGCGGGAGGGCGTGTCCGCGCTGGACTGGCAGCAGGCGCAGAAGCTGCCCTGGGGCGTGCTGCTGCTCTTCGGTGGTGGCCTGGCCCTGGCCGCCGCGGTGCAGGCGAGCGGGCTGGACGAGTACGTGGGGAACCAGGTGGGCGCGGTGGGGACGCTGCCGGCCATCGTCCTGGTCGTGGTCACCGCCGGGGTGGTCCTGCTGCTCACCGAGGTCACCAGCAACACGGCGACGGCGGCGGCCTTCCTGCCGGTCCTCGGCGGGGTCGCCCTCGGGCTCGACCTCTTCCCGCTGGTGCTGCTGGTGCCCGCCGCACTGGCCGCCACCTGCGCCTTCATGCTCCCCGTGGCCACCCCGCCCAACGCGATCGTGTTCGGGTCGGGCTACGTCACCATCGGGCAGATGATCCGCGCGGGCGCCGTCCTCAACGTGATCGGCATCGTGCTGATCACCGCCGCGGTCTACCTGCTCGGCGGGGTCGCCCTGGGCATCACCTTCTGAGGCGCCACCGCCTGATGGCGGCCGCCGCGGACGGTGCGGGTCGCCGAGTCCCTCCACAGCCGCATCGGCGGCTCCCCGGTCGCCACCGGCCCGGCCCCGGCCCGCGGTCGAGCCGGGAGGGTGTTTGCCGCCGACCGGTCGGCGGGCACGGGCCGCCGGGGCACGGGACCGGCGCGTCGCCCCGCAGCAGCCCAGCCGGGCGAGGAGGGGACCGTGGAGGACCTGCACCTGGGGTACGCGCTGGTCGGCACCCTGGCGGTGGCGCTGGCCGCGCTGTCCAGCAAGATGCGCGAGCTGCCCTTCAGCGAGCCGCTGCTGGCGCTTCTGCTCGGCGTGGTCGTGGGCCCGCAGGTCCTGGGGCTGATCGAGGTGGCCGAGGCGAGCCGCTCGACGCTGGTCGAGGAGACCGCCCGGGTGCTGCTCGCCGTGTCGCTGATCGGCGTGGCGCTGCGCTACCCGGTGCGCCGGCTGCGCCCGATCGTCACCCCGACCGCGCTGCTGGTGACCCTGGGGATGGTCGGGATGGCGGTGCTCTCGGCCGGCCTGGCCTGGCTGGTGCTCGGCGTCCCGGTGGCCCTGGCCGCGCTGATCGGCGCCTGCATCGCGCCGACCGACCCGGTGCTCGCCTCCAGCGTGGTCACCGGGAAGCCGGCCGAGGAGCACCTGCCGGCCCGCACCCGCCAGCTGCTGTCGGCGGAGTCGGGCACCAACGACGGGCTGGCGCTGCCGCTCGTGCTGCTGGCGATCGCCCTGGTGCTCGGTGACTCCCTCGGGCACGCCGCCCTCGACGGGGTCTACCAGGTGGTCGTCGCCGTGGTCGTCGGCATCGTGGCCGGGCTGGTCGCCGGGCGTGCGGTGAGCTTCGCCATCAGCCGCAACGACGTCTCCGAGGGCGCCTCGCTGGTGTTCACGCTGGTGCTGGCCATCGCCGTCCTCGGCCTCGCCCGGATCGCCAACGCCGACGGCATCCTCGCGGTCTTCGTCGCCGGGCTGGCCTACAACTTCGCCGTCGGCCAGGACGAGGTCGGCCCGCAGAACACCATCGACGAGGGGATCAACCGGTACCTGGTGCTGCCGCTGTTCCTGCTGCTGGGCATCCTGCTGCCCTGGTCGGAGTGGGCCGACCTGGGCTGGGCGGCGCTGGTCTTCCCAGTCGCCGTGCTGCTGCTGCGGCGGCCCCCCGTGCTGCTCGCGCTGATGAGGCCGCTGGGCCTGCAGCTGCGGGACGCGGTGTTCCTCGGCTGGTTCGGGCCGATCGGGGTGAGCGCGCTGTTCTACCTGAGCTTCAGCGAGGAGGAGGGGGTGACCGATCCCCGGCTGTGGGCGGCCGGCACCCTGGTGGTCGTGGCCAGCACGGTCGCGCACGGGATCACCTCCGCGCCCGGCCGGCGGATCTACCGCCGGGTGGCCGGCACCTGATCGTCGCCGCCCGTCCTGCGGACGTGGCCGCGTGGATCAGCTCGGCCCGGGCGGGGTCGCACGGTGCGGGAGACCGCGGTGCGGCCGAGATGATCTCCTCGTGCGAGGTCGTTGCCGCCTGCACCCGTCGTGCGGATGATCACCCGGCCAGGTAGGCATGCGCCATGACGGTGATCGGCTTCCACAACTCCCACGAGCAGGTGCACCCCGCCGACCTGCTCCGCGCGGTGCAGCACGCCGAGCAGGTCGGCTTCACCGCGGCCATGTGCTCCGACCACCTCGAGCCCTGGAACGAGCGGCAGGGCCACTCCGGCTTCGCCTGGTCCTGGCTGGGCGCGGCACTGGCCACCACCGGGCTGCCGTTCGGTGCGGTCAACGCCCCCGGCCAGCGGTACCACCCGGTGATCATCGCCCAGGCGATCGCCACCCTCGGGTCGATGTTCCCGGGCCGGTTCTGGGTGGCGCTGGGCTCCGGTGAGGCGATGAACGAGCACGTCACCGGGCACGTCTGGCCGAACAAGGACCTGCGCGACGCCCGGCTGCGCGAGTGCGTCGACGTGATCCGCGCGCTGCTGGCCGGCGAGGAGGTCAGCCACGAGGGCCTGGTCACCGTCGACCGCGCCCGGATCTGGACGCTGCCCGAGCAGCAGCCGGCGCTGATCGCCCCGGCCGTCAGCGCGAAGACCGCCGCCCGGCACGCGGAGTGGGCCGACGGGCTGGTCACGATCAACCAGCCGCACGACGTGCTCCGCGAGGTGATCGCCGCCTACCGCGACGCCGGAGGCAAGGGCTCGCTCACCATCCAGGTGCACGTGTCCTGGGACCCGGATCCCGACCGGGCGCTCGCCCTCGCCCATGACCAGTGGCGCAGCAACGTCTTCCCGCCGCCGCTGTGCTGGGACCTGGACACCACGCGCGCCTTCGACCAGGCCAGCACGCACGTCCGGCCCGAGGACATGCACGCCTCGGTCCGGGTCTCCAGCGACCTCGGCCAGCACGCCGCCTGGATCGCCGAGTACGTCGACCTGGGTTTCGACCAGGTGTACCTGCACCACGTGCCCAAGGACCAGCTGCCCTTCCTCGACGCGTTCGGCGAGCACGTGCTGCCGCAGCTCGACGTCACCGTGCCCGCCCCGGCCGTCGCCATCGACCCGCCCGGGCCGGCCGAGCCGCTGCGCCCGCGGCAGCAGCCGCAGCCCGCCGTCCTGCCCTGACCTCGCTCCACCCGCCCCGAGAAGAGGAGCGACATGCGCATCACCGACACGTCCGACCTGTGGTGGAAGAACGCCGTCGTCTACTGCCTGGACGTCGAGACGTACATGGACTGGAACAGCGACGGGGTCGGCGACCTGGAGGGCCTGGCCCAGCGCCTGGACCACCTCGCCGACCTCGGCGTCACCTGCCTGTGGTTGATGCCCTTCTACCCGACCGCCGGCCGGGACGACGGCTACGACATCACCGACTACTACGCGGTCGACCCCCGGCTGGGCACGCTCGGTGACCTGGTGGAGATGATCCGGACGGCGAAGGACCGCGGCATGCGGGTCATCGCCGACCTGGTCGTCAACCACACCTCCGACCAGCACCCGTGGTTCCAGTCGGCCAAGGCCAGCACCGACTCCCCGTACCGGGACTTCTACGTGTGGCGGGAGGACGAGCCGCCGGACACCAGCGACCAGGTGGTCTTCCCCGACGCCGAGGACGGGATCTGGACGCACAGCCCGGAGACCGGCACCTGGTACCTGCACCGCTTCTACGCCGAGCAGCCCGACCTCGACGTCACCAACCCCCGGGTCCGCGACGAGATCGCCAAGATCATGGGCTTCTGGCTGGAGCTGGGCCTGTCCGGCTTCCGGGTCGACGCCGTCCCGTTCCTGCTGGAGACCGCCGGGGTGGACGAGGAGTCCGCCGCGCACTTCCCCGACCCGCACGCCTACCTGCGCGCGCTGCGCGCGTTCCTGGGCCGGCGCACCGGCTCGGGGGTGCTGCTGGGGGAGGTGAACCTGCCGTTCGAGCAGCAGGCGGAGTTCTTCGGCGGTCAGGACGGCGACGAGCTCACCATGCAGTTCGACTTCAACACGATGCAGCAGATGTACCTCTCGCTGGCCCGCGGGGACGCCGGGCCGCTGGCCGCCTCGCTGGCCGCCCGCCCGGAGATCTCCCCGGACAGCCAGTGGGGCACGTTCGTGCGCAACCACGACGAGCTCACCCTGGACAAGCTCGGCGACGACGAGCGGGCCGAGGTCTTCGCCGCCTTCGGGCCGGAGGAGGAGATGCAGGTCTACGACCGCGGCCTGATCCGCCGGCTGCCGCCGATGCTGGCCGGTGACCCGCGGCGGGTGCGGATGGTCTACAGCCTGCTGTTCTCCCTGCCCGGCACCCCGGTGCTGTTCTACGGCGAGGAGATCGGCATGGGGGAGGACCTCTCGGCCGGCAGCCGGCTCTCGGTGCGCACCCCGATGCAGTGGACCAGCGGCGACAACGGCGGCTTCTCCGACGCCCCGGCGAAGCAGCTGACCCGCCCGGTGGTCGACGGCGGCTTCGCCCCCGAGTTCGTCAACGTCGCCGACCAGCGCCGTGACCCGGACTCGCTGCTGTCGTTCATGAAGCTGCTGATCCGCCGCTACCGGGAGTCCCCGGAGCTCGGGTGGGGTGGCTTCCAGCTGCTGGAGCAGCCGCACGCCGCCGTCCTGGCGCACCTGTGCACCTGGGACGACGGCGCGCTGGTCGCCGTGCACAACCTGGGCGCCGAGCCGCTGACGGTCCCGCTCACCGTGCCCGGCTGCGGGGCCACCCACCGGCTGGAGGACCTGCTCACCGCGGGCGGCGCGCAGCTGGCCGACGACGGCTCGGTCGAGCTGGCGCTGGAGGGCTACGGGTTCCGCTGGCTGCGGGTGGTCGCCGAGGACAGCCGCCGCATCCTCTAGCCGGGGTGGTCGCGGGCCGAGGGTGCAGGTGATGCGGTGGCCGGCCGAGGCGGTCGCCGGCCAGGGCAGCGACCCGTTGCCGCAGCGGACAGCCGGCGCTGCGGCTCGGCCGGCGAAGTGGCTCAGCTGACGCGGTGGCTCAGCCGACGCTGTGGCTCAGCTGACGCTGGGGCTCAGCTGACGCTGTGATCTCGCGGGACCACGGTGGGTCACTCCCCGCCGTGGTCCCGCCGGTCCCACTCGCCACACCCGGGGTGCTGCGCCGGTTCGTCGGAGGGCCCACCTACCGTCCGCACCCGAGGTGATCACACAGATGAGCGACGAGCAGGACGTACTGGCGGCCGGACCGGCCGACCGGGGTGGACGGACGGCGACCGGGTCGACGGCGGCCGTGGTCGTGCCCGACCAGCGGACACAAGGTGAACCGGAGGTCCCGTCGACCCCGGCGGTGCCGCCGGCGGGGGAGCGGCCGGACGGGCCGCCCCAGGTCGCACCGGCCGAGGCGGCTGCGGCGGCCGGTGCGGAGGCCCGGCCCGACCCACAGCAGGAGCCGGCTCCCGAACCGCCGCCCCCTCCGCACCCGACGGCGCCGGTCGGCGCCCGGCCACGGCCTCGGCTGCCCCGGCGCGGGGAACCGATGGTGCGGATGGGGCCCTGGGCGCCGGTGGCCGGCGCCGGGATCGGCCTGCTCCTGGGCCTGGTCGTGGTGCTCTCCCTGGCGCCGGCGGTGGACACCTTCGACCAGCGGCTGTCCCTGGTCTTCGTCGTCCTCGGGCTGACCCTGCTGGGCGCCGGGGGCACCCTGCTGGCCGACGAGGTGCGGCTCCTCCGCCGCGGCGCCCAGGCCGCCGAGGTGCGGGCCTCGAACGTGGGGGCGATCGCCGGTCTGCTCAACGGCCTGACCCCGGCCCGGCTGCTGATCACCGCGAGCGCCTTCGTGCTGCTGCTCAGCGCCTACGTCACCAACGGCGGGGTCTGACCCGGGGACTCGCCGGGTCGCGGCCGGTCAGCTCTGCCCCCGCTGACCGGGCCGCGCCCAGGCCACTCCGGCTGCGGCGAGCCCCAGCGCGACCGTGAGCACCGGGCTGGTGTGCAGCACCGCCACGTTCGTGACCGTGGCGCCCACCATCAGTAGGGCCAGGCCGACCGCGGCCGCCCGGTGCAGGCGACGCACCAGCAGGCCCACCGCGCCGGCCAGTTCCAGCGCTCCGACGAACAGGCGCAGCCCCTGGCCGGCGCCGATGTCGTCGAACAGCTCGACCATCGCGGCGTCGCCGCCGAGCTTGGCCAGACCCGCCGCCGCGAAGACGGCGGCGAGCCCGATCCGCGCGGCCCAGTGGGCCACCTTCCCGCGCGTCGGCGGAGGCCGTCGGCGGGTCCCGGTCGTGGTCATCATCGGTTCCCGTCCGGCCCGGCTCAGCGGGCGAGCAGGGCGTCGAGGCGCTGGTAGCCCTCGCGGACCCCGCTGTCCATACCGCTGGCCAGGAACGCGTCCCGGTCGGCGAAGGAGTCGACCAGCGAGGTCGCGGTCAGCCGGGTGCGCCCACCGGGCAGCTCCTCCAGCACGAGCTTCTCCAGGGCCACGCCGTCGGGCATGCCCTCGAAGGTGAAGGTCTGCACGATCAGCTCGGGCGGCCGGACCTCGTGGAAGCAGCCGTGGAACCCGTACTCGACGCCGTCCTGGGCGTGCACGTAGCGGTAGGAGCCGCCGGTGCGGCAGTCGTAGTGCTCGACCCGGGCCTCCATGCCGCTGGGTCCCTGCCACTGGACGACCAGCTCAGGGTCGGTGTGCGCCCGGAAGACCTTCTCCCGGGGGGCGTCGAACTCGCGGGTGATCCGGACCAGGGGGACGTCGGGGTCGGCGACGATCTGGGTCTCGGGGGCGTCGGTGGTGGTCATGTCGGAGGGCCTTCCGCTGCGGGTGGGATGGGAGAGACGTCGTCCGGCATCGCGGCGAGGACGTCGTCGAGCCGGCGGTAGCGCTCCTCGGCCTGGCGCCGGTAGCGCTCGATCCACTTCGTCATCAGGTCGAACACCTGTGCCTCCAGGTGCACCGGGCGGCGCTGGGCCTCCCGGCTGCGGCTGACGAGGCCGGCGTCCTCGAGCACCTTCAGGTGCTTGGAGACCGCCTGCAGGCTCACGTCGTAGGGGGCGGCGAGTTCGTTGACCGTGGCATCGCCGACGGCGAGCCGGGCCACCATGTCGCGCCGGGTGGGGTCGGCCAGGGCCGAGAACACCCGGGACAGGGAATCTGCCGCCACGGGACCTCCTCTCAGATCAACCAACTGGTTGATGAAGAGGGTGGGCCGCATGGCGGGTCGTTGTCAACCCCTTGGTTGAACAAGCTGTCCGTGCGTCGTCGTGTGCCGCAAGAGCGGGGACCGGTGCTCGTCGCGGGTGCCCGCTCGGCTACCGGACCCGCCGTCCGCGGCTCGGGCAGGGGCAGCCGACCGCTGACGAGATCGTCTGCGGCGGCGTCCTCGAGCCGGCCGGCGCTGCGGGCGTGCGCTGGGCGCTGCCCGTCAGGTGTCGGAGACGGCGGTCCGGAGTTCGGTGAGGGACAGCCGCCCGCTGACGAGGTCCTCGGCGACGTCGTCGACCAGCCGGTCGGTGGCGAAGGCGTGTGCCTTGAGCACGGCCAGCGCGTCGGCGGTGTCCAGGCCCAGGGCGACGTCCACCATCCCGGTCGCCTGCCAGACGCGGGCGCGGCGCAGGGCGTCCGGCCCGTCCCACCAGCCCCGCTGCCCCTCCGTCACGGGGGCACCGAGGGCGGCGGCCACCATGGCGCGGGTGAGCGCGATGACCACGTCGTCGACGTCCTCGCGGTCGGTGGCCGGCAGCGCCGCGAGCTCGTGCACGTACAGGTCGAGCACCACCAGGGGGCCCAGGGGCGGCAGCAAGGGCACCGACAGGACGGCGCGGAACGGCGTCTCGGCGGTCAGCGCGTCGTGCAGCTCGGGCCAGTTCCGGGTGATCTCGCCCTCGTCGAAGGCGATCCGGACGCCGTCGTCGTGGGCGCGGAGGCAGGGGCCGGCGCCGTGGGTGAACTGCAGCCGCTCGGCCCGTGAGGTCAGGGGGTCGCTGGCGCCGATCGGCGTCCGGAGCCCGTCCGGGTCGTGGATGCTCAACCCGGCACCGTCGACCGGCAGGGCGGCCACGCAGGCCCGGGCCAGCCGGACGGCGAGCATCTCCGGCCCGCGGAGCTCCGCCGGTGGCAGCTGGTCCAGCTCGTGGGCGAACCGCTGTGCCGAGGGACCGGGCCCGTTCATCACGCCTCCTGTCGAGGGCGACGCGCGTCGCACCATCTCGGGTCACCATGCCTGTACGGACGGTCGTGCACCACCCGGGGGGTCAACCGAAGGCGTCGAGGCCCAGGCGCACGGCGAGGGCGAGCCCGGCGACGGCGATCAGCCGGCGCAGCAGCGTCTGCGGCGCCCGGCGCACCACCCGCGGACCGAGCCGGCCGCCGAGCAGGAAGCCGATCGCCAGGGGGAGGGCGGCCAGCCACGCGACGTCGGCGAGGAGGGCGTAGCCCAGCGCGGCCACCCCGTTGGCCAGCAGCAGGACCACGTTCTTCAGTGCGTTGCTGCGGGGCACGCCCTCCCCGCCGACCAGCAGGTACATCGCCAGCAACACCACCCCGGCGGCCGCCCCGAAGTACCCGGCGTAGATGGAGACGGCGAAGGTGCCCAGCACCAGCCCCCAGGAGTCGTGGCGCGGCTGCCCGGCCGCCGCGCCCTCGGCGGCCAGCTCCCGGGGCGGGCGCTGGACCAGGATCGCGGCGGCCGCGCCGGCGATGAGGAAGGGCACCACCTTCTCGAACGCCTCGGTCGGGGTCAGCAGGAGCAGTGCCGCACCGACGACGCCGCCGAGCAGCCCGGCCACCCCCAGCCGGACGAGCCGGTGGCGCGTCCCGGTGAGCTCCGGCCGGGACGCGCTGACCGCGCCGACCCCGCTGAGCACCAGGGCCACGGTGTTGGTCACGTTGGCCGAGACCGGCGACAGGCCGGTGGCCAGCAGTGCGGGGTAGCTGATCAGCGACGCCAGGCCGGCGATGCTGCCGATCAGCCCGGCGCCGAGACCGGCCAGCACCAGCAGCCCGAACTCCAGGGGGTCCATCAGCGCAGCAGCACCCAGATGGCGGTCAGCCCGAGCAGCACGATCGCGGTCCGCAGCAGCGCGGCGGGCAGTCGCCGTCCCAGCGTCGACCCGACGTATCCGCCGACCACGGCGCCGCCGGCCACCAGGGCGGCCGCGCGCCAGTCGATCCGCTCCGTCGCCACCACCACGTAGGCCACCGCGGCCACGGCGTTGACGGCCAGGGTCAGCACGTTCTTGATCGCGTTGAGCCGCTGCAGCGGCTCGCGGAGCAGCATGCCGAAGATGCCGATCTGCAGCACGCCCTGACTGGCGGCGAAGTAGCCGCCGTAGGTGCCCGTGGCGTAGGCGCCGGCGAAGAGCGCGGCGACCCGGCCGCGGCCGAGCACCTGCTCCTGCTCGACGGTGCCCGCCCGGGCCCGGCGGGCGGCCAGCCGGCGTTGCAGCAGCGGCTGGACGGCGACCAGCACCACGGCCAGCCCGACGAGCGCCGGCACGATCGTCTCGAACGCGGAGGCGGGCAGGTGCAGCAGCAGGAAGGCGCCGGTGAGCGCGCCCAGCACCGACGCCGGCAGCAGCCGCAGCAGCAGTCGGCGTTGACCGTGCAGCTCCCGGCGGTAGCCGATCGCGCCGGTCAGGTTGCCGGGCACCAGGCCGAGGGAGTTGGTGATCGTCGCGGTCACCGGCGGCAGCCCGACGGCCAGCAGCACGGGGAAGGTGACCAGGGTGCCGGAGCCGACGACGGCGTTGATGCCGCCCGCGGCGAATCCGGCGGCGGCGACCGCGAGCATCTCCCACCCGGTCATGACGCCATCGCGGCGAGGGTGTCACAGCGGTCAGGTGTGAGCCCGCGCACGGCGGTCAGGACGGGATCAGCGCCCCGCTGGTGAGCTGCGGTGCGGCGCCGGAGACGTGCACCCGGTTCTTGCCGGCGGCCTTGGCCGCGTACATCGCCAGGTCGGCCTGCTGCAGCGTGCTGGTCCACGAGGCGCCGGGCAGCACGCGCGCGGCGCCGATGCTGGCGCCCACCCGGGCCGTGCCGGCGGCCAGCGGGACCGGTGCGGAGACCGCCTCGACCAGTCGCCGTCCCAGCGTCTCGGCCTCCGCGGCGTCGGCGGCGTGCACCAGGACGGCGAACTCGTCGCCGCCCAGCCGGGCACACAGGTCCGGTGCGCGGACGACGCCGGCCAGCCGCGCGCCCACCGCGCGCAGCAGGTCGTCACCCGCGGCGTGCCCCAGCCGGTCGTTGACCAGCTTGAAGTCGTCGAGGTCGACGAACAGCAGCCACGGGTCCCCGGCGGCGCTGGGGGTCGCTGCCGCCAGTGCGGCGGAGAAGGTGCCGCGGTTGGCCAGGCCGGTGAGGGCGTCGGTGCGCGCCTGGACCTCGAGCTCCCGGTGCGCGCTGGTCGCCCGGACGGCGAGGGCCGCCTGGTTCACCAGCTGCTGGAACAGCGCCACGCCCGCGGGGTGGAGCACGCTGCCGCCCAGCAGGAGGTTCCTGCCGGGTTCGTCGGGCAGTGGGATCGCCGCCCAGCAGGATGCTCCGCCGGCCGCCGCGACGAGCTCCGGCGGAGCCGTGACGTCCCGGGGCTCCTGCGAGCCGGCGGCAGCCGCCAGGCCCACGGCGGACGGCGTCCGGTCCAGGGTGCCGGGCAGCTGGTGGACAGGGCCGACGGAGCGCTGCACCAGCAGTCGCTCCCCGTCGTCCTCGACGATGACGACGGACAGGCCGGGGGTGATCCGGCAGATGTGCTCGGCGGCCTCCCAGCCGCGCTCCCTGATCTGCTCGACGTCGGTGACACCGAGCAGCTGGGTGGTCAGCCGGGAGAGAGTGGCGTCCCAGGCCTGCGCCGCCTGGTGCTCCTGCAGCACCCGGGCCAGGTGCCGGGCGACGACGGCGAGCAGCGGCGCGATGGGGAGTGCGCCCAGCAGCGGGGCGGCCGGGGCCGGGGCGGTGTGACCGGGGAAGACCTCCCACAGCGCCAGGGCGGCGACCAGACCGGCGCACTGGGCGGTCGTGTAGGCCCAGGTGTCCCGGTCGCGGCCGTAGACGGCGCGGAACCACAGCGCGGAGAAGGTGACGCCCAGGGCGACCGCCGGCACCGGCGAGGCGAGGGCGAACAGGCAGATGGCCACGGCGTCGAGGAGGTCCAGGGCGAACGACCCGCGGCGAGCGGTGTACCGGTGCAGCCAGGACCCGAGCAGTGCCGCCACGGCCACCGCGATCGCGAGCAGCCGCCAGGTGCCGGCGCCGGCGACCGCGCCGCCCGTGGTGAGCACCAGGGACACGACGGCGCAGGCGCCGAAGAGCCACCGGGTGCGTTCGACCAGGTCGGTGGGGCGACGGAAGACCGACCGGCGTGTCGCAGGCGACGTCACGGGTGGTGGGGTCATGGCGGTCCTCGTCGTCGTGCCCGGCTCCGCTCGCCGGCGCGTTCACCCAGGTCTTCGGCATCCGCAGCCGCGGCCTCCATCACCCGTCCGGGTCGATCCGGACGTCTGCGGCTCGGATCTCCCCGCGGGCTGCCTGCCAGGGCGGGAGCCCATGGCGCAGGACGGACGAGGTGGGGCGAGTGGGGCGCGAGCTGACGGCGACGGCGGCGGCGAGGGCGGCGGCGGCGGCGACGGCGACGGTGACGGCGACGGCCGTGACGCGGTGGACGGCTTCGCGGGGAGGCGGTGGACGGCTCTACGGGTAGGCGGTGGATGGCTCTGTGGGGAGGCGGCGGGCGGCTCTGCGGTGACGCAGTGGACGGCTCTGCGGTGATGCGGGGGGCAGCGTCCCGTGGCGTCGGCGGGCAGCCTCGTCCTCGGGTGCGGTGCTACGGCCGTCGTCCGGGAGGTGCGGTGGACAGCCTTCGCGCCGGTGAGCAGAGTGCCGACCGTGCCCTCGCCGCCGCCCGCGTACTGCTTCGTCACCGTCTGGCGGGTGCCGGGCACGATCGCCGAGGTGCAGGCGGTGCTCAGCGACAGCGCCGCGCTGCCCCGCTGGTGGCCGGCCGTCTACCTCGACGTCGTCCCGGTCGCCGACGGGGAGCCGGATGGGCTGGGGCGCACGGTCGAGCTCTTCACGACGGGCTGGCTGCCCTACACGCTGCGCTGGACGCTGCGGATCACCGAGACGATGACCGACACCGGCTTCGCTCTGGCCGCGGTCGGTGACCTGGTGGGCACCGGCCGGTGGACCTTCGTGCAGGAGGGGCCGGAGGTGGTGATCACCTACGACTGGCAGGTGCGCGCGGCCAAGCCGTTGCTGGCTCGGCTCAGCTGGCTGCTGCGGCCGGCGTTCGAGGCGAACCACCGGTGGGCGATGGCCCGTGGCGAGGAGAGCCTGGCGCTGGAGCTCCGCCGCCGGCGCGACCCGGCCGCCGATGTCCCCCGGCCGCCCGGGCCGACCTTCCGGCGAGCCGGCTCCGCCCGCTGAGTCACGTGGTCGCATGGCCTCCGCGACGCCGATGGACGTCCTGACGTGCAGGGTGCCGTCGTCGTCGATGTCCTGGAGGCCGACCGTCCTGGATCAGCTCGCCCGGCTCTGAGGGACGTCCGAGCCGCGGCTGGGGGGTTGTCCGCCGGAGCGGCCGTCGCGGGAGTTCCGGAGCGATGAACGGACGGCATGGCCGTGGGAGCATCCGGCCGTGAGCTGGTCGACGTACGGGTCGTTCGTCGTGGTCGCAGTGGTCCTCATCGTGATCCCCGGACCGGACTTCGCGGTGGTCACCAAGAACGCGCTGGCCGGCGGCCGACGCCGTGGGGCGTGGAGCTCGCTCGGAGTCGCCAGTGCAGCCGCCGTGCAGGGCATCGCCGCGGCAGCCGGTCTCGGAGCCGCGATCGCGCACGCCCAGCCGGTCTTCCGGGTGATCACCTGGGTGGGGGCGGGCTACCTCGTCCTGCTGGCCGCGCAGGCACTCCGTTCCGCGGTCGCTGGGCGCTATGCACCGCTCGGCCCGGGCGGTGCCCCTTCAGCTCGCGGCGCGCTCACCGGCTGGCGGCAGGGCTTCCTCGCGAACATCACCAATCCGAAGGTGCTGGTCTTCTACCTCGCGCTGCTGCCGCAGTTCCTCGGCCCGGATCCGAGTCTCGTCGCGATGAGTGCGCTGGCACTGACGCACGCCGCGCTGACCCTGCTGTCCCTGCTGCTGGTCGTCGCCGGACTGCATCGCGCCCGGCACGTGCTCATGCGCCGGCGCGTGCGCCGGTCCCTCGACGCGGTCACGGGAGTCGCACTGCTCGGCTTCGGCGCCCGACTGATCACCGAGTAACCCCCGGACGTCGAACTGCCCCCGGACGTCGAACTGCCCCCGGACGTCGAACTGCCCCCGGACGTCGAACTGCCCCCGGACGTCGAACTGCCCCCGGACGTCGAACTGCCCCCGGACGCCGAGCTGCCCCGGACCCCGAGCTGCCCTCGGACGCCGAGCTGCCCCCGCACGCAGAGTTCGCCCCCGGGCGGCAAGTTCGCCCCCGGGCGGCAAGTTCGCCTGCGGGCGGCAAATTTCTCTCCGGGCGTTGAGCATCTCCCGGGCGCCGAGCTCGTCTCCGGGCGTCGAGCAGCTCCTGGGCGTCGAGCAGCCTCCAGACGTGGCGCAGCTCCCAGATGTCGACCGGATACGTCCGGGCACGGGACGTCCCTGGCCGGCGGACCGGTCAAAAGGGCGGGGGGTCGTCGACGGGTGAGCGGACCGCCGCCGGTGGCGAGTCGTCTCCAGGAGGTGGATCGGCTGCTCCAGCGCGTTGGCTCAGTGCTCGCATCCCGGGTGGTCGGGTGGTGCGGGTGACGCCGCTGGGGGTGGTGACGTGCAAGGTGCCGTCGTCGTCGATGGCGAAGTGCCAACCGGGGGCGAAGGTCTTGAGTCGGTGGTGGGAGCGGCACAGGCAGCAGAGGTTGGCCACCCATCGCTAGTCTGCCCCCATGTCAGCACGGGTGAGCGCGGCGGCGGTGTACGCGCGGATCAGCAGTGACACCGAGGGTCGGGCGCTGGGGGTGACCCGACAGTTGGAGGACTGTCGGCGGCTGGCCGAGAGTCTGGGTTGGTCGGTGGCTCAGGAGTACGTCGACAACGATCTGTCGGCGTACTCGGGTAAGCGCCGCCCGGCATACGAGCAGCTGCTGGCCGACGTAGCAGACGGGCTGCGGGACGCGGTGATCTGCTATCACGTGGACCGGCTGACCCGCCGACCGGTGGAGTTGGAGCAGTTCGTGGCCACCGTGGACGCCGCCGGCGTGCGGCAGGTCCGGTTCGTGTCCGGGGACATGGACCTGGGCACCGGGGACGGCTTGCTGATCGGAAGGATCATGGCGGCGGTGGCAGCGAACGAGTCAGCGGCGAAGAGCCGGCGAGTGCTCCGGAAGTTGGAGCAGATCGCTGCCGAAGGCCGCCCGCACGGCGGCAATCGGCGGCCGTTCGGCTACGAAGACGACCGGGTGACGGTTCGGCCGAAGGAGGCCGAGGTGATCCGGCAGCTGGTGGCCCGCTACCTGGCCGGGGAGAGCTCGCGGTCCCTGTGCAGCTGGCTGGAGGCCAACGGGGTGAGGACCACGACCGGGGTGGAGTGGCACAGCCCTTCCCTGCGGGGTGTGCTGAAGTCGGGCCGGATCGCTGGGCTGCGGGAGCACCGGGGCGAGGTGGTCGGCCCGGCGGTGTGGGACGCGATCATCAGCCCGGCCGACCGGGACCGGGTGCTGGCTCGAATGGCGGAGGCGGCGGTGACCGGCCGCCGGTCACCGCGTCGGTATTTGCTGTCGGGCTTACTGCGCTGCGGGCGGTGCGGAGGGAAGTTGTTCTCCTCCCCGCGAGGCGACACGCGCCGCTACGTGTGCGTGTCCGGCCCGGATCACGGCGGCGGGTGCGGACGATTGACCGTCGTGGCTGAACCGGTCGAGCAGCTGCTGGTCGAAGCGGTCTTGCAGCGCCTCGACAGCCCCCACCTGGCCCAGACTCTCACCGGTCGGAGCGGTGACGTGGTGGCGCTCGAGCTCAGCGACGGCCTGGCCGCCGACCAGGAGCAGCTGGACGAGTTGGCGGTGATGTTCGGCAAGCAGGAGATCAGCGCCCGCGAATGGCGAGCGGCCAGGGAACCGATCGAGCGGCGCATGACCGACCGGCAGCGGCAGCTGTCGGCGGCAACGAGCACCGACGCGCTGGCCGGTCTGCCCGGCAACAGCGGTCCACTCCGCGAGCAATGGCCTGAACTCAACCTCACGCGGCAGGCGGCCATCGTCTCAGCGGTTCTCGACCACGCCGTCATCGCTCCCGGTCAGCCGGGCAGCCGTTCCCTGGACCCGACCCGTGTTCGGCCGATCTGGCGCCTGTGACCTGCCCCGCGATCGACTTGGGACCGTACTTCGTGTGGTGTCAGAGGCTGCCGTGGGCGAGGACAGCAGTGCGGCCACCTTCGCCAGCACGTGCGGGTCGGTGACTAGCACCGGAACGCCCTGCTCGGCGCACGATGCGCTCAGCCAGGCCGCGACGGCCTCGCGACTCAACTCCATGCGAGCTTCACCGCAGTAGGCCTGCTATCCCGGCTGGACTCGGCAGCTGGCGAGGTCGGTCCGATCGCCGCCGACGGGGCCGGTTGGTCGGTCGACGCTGCGGCGGCGGCTCGGGTGAGCCGCGTGTTCTCCATGGCGGCGCGGTTGGCCGCTCGCACGTCCCGCACCGTGAGCCCCCACTGCCGCGAGGACGACCAGGTGCGATACCGCGCAGGCGCGCTGCCTCGGGTGACCTCTCCGGTGCGGGTGTTCACCACGTCGACCGCCCAGGGAGCGTCTCCGCGCTGATCGGTGGCTTTCGTGGCGTACTTCGCCGCGTAGCGGGCGTGCTGCTGAGGCGACAGGGGCGTCAGGTCTACCTGACAGCCGAACCCAGCAGCTAGCGCGATCCGCTGGACCTGGTCGCGTCGCAGCGGCTCGGCAGACCACACCAGGACGTGCAGGTGCAGCGCGCCGCGCTTCTGGACCTCAACCACCCGGAAATACTCGAACCGGCTCACCCGCGAGAGGCCCAACCGCAAGCGGTTCCACGACTGACCGGCAGCCGCGTTCCACTCCGCCAAGTCCCCGACCCGGCAGCCACAGGGACCACCGCCACCAGGCCGACCAGGGACCCACCGGGCGTGCGCGCGTTCACCCGGCGCGGTCAACGTCAGGAAGCTGCCGTGGCCACGGTGCGCCGTCGCGGTACGGGACTCCGCTATCCGGACGAGCAGCCGTCGGTATCGGTCGGAGCAGGGCACGCATCGGGAAGCCCGGTGTGCCCGGCAAGCCCAGACGAGACGACGGTCGCAGACGCGACACACGACGAGCAGGGGCGAAGTGCAGTCCAACCCATCGACGCCGCCTGCAGGCAGGTAGCCCACCACGCGCAGGCCTCGGACGCCCGGCGGGCAGACGCACCCCGGCTTCTCTTCCGATGGTTGGACATGACGGCGCGCCGGCTCAGCGGGCGCAGACACGGACGCGGCCGGAAGCGTCGGTCAGGGAGACGGGGCGGCCACAGCAGACAGCGCGGGCACGCGTGGAACGAGCGAACATGAGGCTTCCAGGGAGACGACGGGACGCGACAGATGTGCGTTGTCGCCCGCCGGTCGGCCGCCGGTCGGGGACGCATCTGTGATGTCGTCTCGCGGGCCGATCCCCTGTAAGTGGCTTGTCCCGGGCGGGGTTTGCCTCGATGGACCCCGGGGTGCAGTCGACATAGTGACACGAGCCCTGGCGCGAGCGGAAGCAGCCGCAGGCCAGACGCGTGTTGAGTTAGTGCAGGAGGAGGGTCAAGAGGCGACCCCTTCGGGGTCGCCGCCCAGAACGCCCGCTCGGGGCGGGGTCGGCCACAGGCCGCGACTCGGGCGCTGCGCACCCTCCAGCCGCGACCTGCGGCCGTCCCCCCGTCCGTCGAGGGCGCCACAGGTGCCGACGCAGCGCACGGGCGCCCTCCGGGCGACCCTTCGGGCAGACCCGTGCACCACGACGACCCCCGCGGCAAATGCACTCACTACCGGGGGGCCGGGGGGGTGGACGCCAGGACAGCTCAATGTTGGTTGCTTCATTGGGCAAGCGCCCCGGACTGCGACCGCCGGCGGCGCATCCGTCTAGGTTGTAGCGATGGAAATGGGTGAGCAGGATCAGAACGTCGGACAGCATGGCGAGCCGCCCACAACGGAACACTCAACAAGTTATCGCCCGTTTCCATCTTTCTCCGAATGGGATGCGGGCGAATTCGAAGACTCCGTATTCGCGCGCAATGAAGCATTGTTGCAGCAGCGGCGGGAGGTGGCGGGCGAGGCAGCTCTCACCGCCGCAGTGGTCACCGCCACGAGGTCGGCGGCCGTGGATACAGGAGCCATCGAGGGCCTGTATCAGGTAGATCGAGGATTTACGCGAACCGTGGCCACTCAGGCGGCAGCTTGGGAAGCTACGGTCGCTTCTCGCGGGGAGCACGTAGTTCGCGCAATCGATGACGCACTGAGGGCCTACGAGTTTGTGCTAGACGCGGCCACCGAAAGTGCGCCAGTGAGCGAGGTGTGGATTCGACAGCTCCATGCCACCATTTGCGCCAGCCAGGAGACGTATACCGTCTATACGCCTGTAGGGCCGCAGCAACGCCCTCTCCCCAAGGGTACGTACAAGACGATGCCTAACAATCCCTCGAACGCGAGCACGGGGCGCATCCATCACTACGCGCCCGTCTCAGATGTGGGAGCTGAAATGGCACGACTTGTGGATGAGTTGCGGTCAGACGCCTTCCAGCAAGCACACCCGGTGACTCAAGCCGCCTATGCCCACTACGCCTACGTGTGCATACACCCGTTCGCAGACGGCAACGGGCGGGTCGCTCGTGCGCTATCTTCGGCCTTCCTGTACCGACGCCCCGGTGTTCCGCTAGTGGTCTTCGCAGATCAGCGCGACCAGTATCTTGATGCACTAGAGGCGGCTGACGCAGGGAATTCCCGACTGTTCATCAATTTTATTGAGTCGTGCGTGGTGGACACCGTGGGAGTTGTCTGCGCGAGCGTTCACCCAGATGTTCAGTCAGCCGCACTGAGCCTGGCAGCCATGGAACGCTTTTATGCGTCCACAACCTCAGAAGCCGAGTTCGACACAGCAGCAGTGCGGCTGGCGAAACTTTTGCACGACGAGCTTCAAGCGCAGGTGGAGGCCCTTCCGCGTTCCGAAATGATCACCGTCCGCGTTCAACGGCTCTCGTCAATGCCGAAGAATCCAACCTCTTATAGGCAGGCTGCGCGTCAGGCGAATACGCACTTGGTCTTGTCCAGTGCTCCGCCAGCGAGAGCCCAACTCTTTCTCGGTCTGGCTGTCTTTGTTAGGAATACGCCTGAGGCATCTTCTGACTTCGCTATCGCTTCCGATGTGAACGACGAGGTGCTGGAGGTCGCTCTTAGGGAGATTGTCCCTGCGGTGTCGGCCACCCTGCGCCTGAAAGTAGCCGGATGGGTGGACGGGCAGGTCGCGGGTGGCATGGCTCAGCTACTCGCTGCGGCCGAGGTCTCTTGGAAAGCTAGTCGTGGGTAGCGGCTGAGCCCACCCAAGGTGAGCTTGGCGCCGCGCGAACCTCGGTGATCTCCAAGGTGGTCGGTGCTGGTGTCACCTAGCGGACGAGTCGGCCGCTCTCCGCCGCCCCAGGGCACGGGCAGACCGTCAGGGGTGGTCCTGGGTATGGCTGAGGTTGGTGCAGTCGGTGGCTCCGCCGCAGGCGTGGGCGGTGACGTGGTCGAGGTCGGTCCAGCCGACGCGTTGGCCGCAGTTGGGGAACCGGCAGCGTTGGTCGCGGGTGAGGACGAAGGCGCGTTGGCGGTCGGTCGGGGTGTAGGCGTCGGTCGGTGGCGGCGGTCCGAGCACTGCGCACTCGCAGCTGGATGGGTCTGTGTGGGTCGGGCAGCTGCGGCGGGCCAGGCGGGCGAGTTCGGTGGGGGTGAGCGTGGCCAGCAGCTGCCCGTTCGGGCCGGTGAGGGCGTAGGTCAGGGTGCCGCCCTCGGGGGTGGTGAGGCCGAGGGCGCCGACCCGGGCGAGGAGTTCGCGCAGGTGGGCGGCGGTGATCGGCAGGCCGTTGACCTCACCCGGTGTGCTGCTGGTCCCGGTGAGGGCGTGCAGGTCGGCGGTGATGGTGAGGTGGGCGGCCACCGCGGGCAGGCCGGTGTCGGCGGGGCGGCGGATCAGCGCCGAGAGCACGTGCGCCCGCAGCGCCCCGATCGGGCGGGGGTCGCCGTCGGCTTTGAGCATCCGGGCGAGTTGGTCGAGCAGGTCGTGGCATTCGGCGGCCTCGTCGGTGGGCAGGTCCGCGGCCAACGTGGACCGGCCGTCGATCCCTGAGGGGTAGAGGCGTACGTCGGCGGACTTCGCGGCTTCGGCCTGGCGTTCCTCACTGGCGGCGGCGTCCAGGCGGAGCAGTTCTTCGGTGGCGCGTTTCTCCAGCCGCGCGACCGACAGGTCCCGCGCCTGGTCCAACAATGCGGCCTCCACCTGGCCGGCGAGCTGGGCGTGGGTGTGCTCCAGGACATCGGCCAGTACCTGGGCGCGGCGTTCGTCCAGTTCCCCGGTGGCCAGGGCGGCGAAGGTGGCCGGTAGCTTCCTCGACCAGGTCAGCGCCCGTCGCAGCCGGACCGCCGCCGTCCCCCGACCGAGGTTGAGGACGGTGGCGAGTTCGGCGAGGAAGAACTCACTGATCTCCTCACCACCGGGTTCATTGGCCCACCCGGGCCGTCGGGCTCCGGGGCCGTCGGGGTCCAGGGCGGCGGGCCGGTGGCCGGCCAGCTCCAGGATCAGCTCGGCCTCCTCGGCGGCGGCCATCGCCCGCCGCCGCTGCACGCCCCGCAACCGGGTGGCCAGCCGCTCGTCGGCGGGCACTGCACCGTTGTGGCGGTGCCAGTCACCGGTGAAGACGATGTCGATCAGACCCCGCCACGGGCCTGAGGGGATCGCCGTCGTCGTCACGCATCGAACATACGTTCGAGGTCTGACAGTTTTAGCGGAGTCGGCTCGCCTCTCGTCGCGAGGTCGTGACTCACTCCGGTTCAGCGGGCGCTGCCCACCCGGGCTCGGCCGGCTCAGCTCGGCCCGGCTCAGCCCGCCTGGGTTCGCAGGCTCGGCTCGGCTCGGCTCGGCTCGGCTCGGCTCGGCTCGGCTCGGCTCGGCTCGGCCCGGCTTGGCTTGGCCCGGCCCGGCTCAGCCCGCCTGGGTTCGCAGGCTCGGCCCAGCTTGGCCCGGCTCGGCCAGGCCCGGCTCGGCCGGGCTTTGCCGGCTTGGCTTGGCTCAGCCCGGCTTTGCCAGCCCAGCCCGGCCCCGGCTCTACCGGCTCGGCCGGGCCCGGCTCTGCTCGGCAGACCCGGTTCGGCCGGGCTTCGCCGGCTCCGCCTTGCCGGCTCTGCTCGGCCGGCTTCGCTCGCCCTCGCGAGGCTCTGTTCGCCCCCGGCGCACGACGCGAGAGCGGCGACGGCCGGGAGGCGTCCTGCGTCAGTCCCGGCGGCCGGCGTCCACCAGGCGCATCACCAGCACGCCCTCCTCGTCGGAGGCGTCGAGGTCGACCTCGGCGTCGAAGCCCCAGTCGTGGTCGCCGGCCGGGTCGTCGAGGATCTGCCGCACCCGCCACAGCCGCGGCTCGGTCTTGTCCACGATCAGCAGGGCGGGGCCGCGGGCGTCGGCGCCGGTGCCCACCTCGGCGTGCTCGGCGAAGTAGGCCTGCACGACCTCGCCCCACCGGTCGGCGTCCCAGCCGGCGGTGGAGTCGAGCTCGCCCAGGTCGTACCAGCGGCGGCGGGCGATGAGGTCGACCCGGCGGAAGAGCGCGTTGCGGATCATCGCGGTGAACGCCCGCTCGTTGCCGGTCAGCGGGCGCGGGCGGGCCGGCACGCTCACCGGCGCGTCCAGCGGCTGGTCGGCGCTGGTCAGCTGCTCCCACTCGTCCAGCAGCGACGAGTCGACCTGGCGCACCAGCTCACCGAGCCACTCGACGAGGTCGGTGACCTCCTCGGTGCGGGCGTCGGCGGGCACCCCGGACCGCAGCGCCTTGAAGGCGTCGGAGAGGTAGCGGAGCACCGCGCCCTCGGAGCGGGTCAGGCCGTAGTGGTTGACCAGCTCGCGGAAGGTCATCGCCTGCTCCCACATGTCCCGGACGACGGACTTGGGGGAGAGCTGCGCGTCCGCGGCCCAGGGGTTGCCGGCGGAGTAGACCTCGAAGGCGTGGTCGAGCAGCTCCTCGAGCGGCTTGGGGTAGGTGATCTCCTCCAGCAGCTCCATCCGCTCCTCGTACTCGATGCCCTCGGCCTTCATCTGCGCCACGGCCTCTCCCTTGGCCTTGTTCAGCTGCGCGGAGATGATCTGGCGGGGGTCATCCAGCGTCGCCTCGATGACCGAGACGACGTCCAGGGCGTAGGTGTCGTTGCCCTCGGCGTCCGGGCCGGGGGAGAGCAGGTCGATCGCGGCGAGCGCGAACGTGGACAGCGGCTGGTTGAGCTGGAAGTCCGGTGGCAGGTCCAGGGTCAGCCGGTAGCGCCGGCCGTCCGGCTCGGGCACCTCGAGTCGCTCGATCACGCCGGCGGTGACCAGCGAGCGGGCGATCCCGATGACCTCGCGGACGTGCCGCAGCTGCCGGGAGCGCGGCTCGTGGTTGTCGGTGAGCAGGTGCCGCATCGCCGCCACCGGGTCACCCGGCCGGGCCAGCACGTTGAGCACCATCCCGGTCGAGACCCGGAAGTGGCTGGTCAGCGGCTCGGGGTCGGCGTTGATCAGCCGTTGCTGGGTCGACTCGCTCCACGGCACCATGCCCTCGGGCACCTTGCGGCGCACCAGCTTGCGGCGCTTCTTCGGGTCGTCGGCGACCTTGGCGAACTGCTTGAGGTTCTCCACCTCGTGCTCCGGCGCCTGGACGACGACGGTGCCGGCGGTGTCGTAGCCGGCCCGCCCCGCCCGCCCGGCGATCTGGTGGAACTCACGGGCGTTGAGCAGTCGCATCCGGGTGCCGTCGTACTTGCTGAGCGCGGAGAACACCACGGTGCGGATCGGCACGTTGATCCCCACGCCCAGGGTGTCCGTGCCGCAGATGACCTTGAGCAGCCCGGCCTGGGCCAGCTGCTCCACCAGCCGCCGGTACTTGGGCAGCATGCCGGCGTGGTGGACGCCGATGCCGTGCCGCACCAGCCGGGACAGCGTCGTCCCGAAGGCGGAGGAGAACCGGAACCCGCCGATCATGTCGGCGATCGCCTGCTTCTCCTCCTTCGTGGACACGTTGACGCTCATCAGCGCCTGGGCCCGCTCCAGCGCGGAGGCCTGGGTGAAGTGGACGACGTAGACCGGTGCCTGCCGGGTGTCGAGCAGCTCCTGGATCGTCTCGTGCATCGGCGTCGTCGCGTAGTAGTGGTGCAGCGGCACCGGGCGCTCGGCGTGCGCGACCAGCGCGGTGGGCCGGCCGGTGCGGCGGGTGAGGTCCTCGCGCAGGGCGGTGACGTCGCCGAGGGTGGCGCTCATCAGCAGGAACTGCGCCTTGGGCAGCTCGATGATCGGCACCTGCCAGGCCCAGCCGCGGTCGGGGTCGCCGTAGAAGTGGAACTCGTCCATCACGACCAGGCCGATGTCGGCGTCCGGCCCCTCGCGCAGCGCGATGTTGGCCAGCACCTCGGCGGTGCAGGCGATGATCGGGGCGTCGGCGTTGACGCTCGCGTCACCGGTCAGCATCCCGACGTTCTCCGCGCCGAAGACGCCGCACAGGGCGAAGAACTTCTCGCTCACCAGCGCCTTGATCGGCGCGGTGTAGAAGCTGACCCGGTCGGAGGCGAGCGCGGCGTACTGGGCGCCGGTGGCCACCAGTGACTTGCCCGACCCGGTCGGGGTGGCCAGGACGACGTTGGCGCCGCTGACCAGCTCGATCAGCGCCTCCTCCTGCGCCGGGTACAGCGTGGTGCCGGAGGCCTCGGCCCACTGGGCGAACCGGGCGAAGACGGCGTCCGGGTCGTCGCCCAGGGCGAACAGCTCCGAGAGGTCGCCGGGGTCGGCGATCAGCGCCGGCGCGTCCGGCGAGGGCAGTGCGGCGGCGGGGGAGTCGGCCGGGGTCGAGTCGGTGCCGGCAGGAGAGAGCGTCATCGTGGGGAACAGCGTGCCCGACGCCCCGGACGTTCCCGCACGGACGCCGTCGGCCGACGCCTCCGTGCGATCCAGGTCACGGTCCGGTCACGAAAGCTCCAGCTCGGACTGGAACCGGACGATCCTGGTCACTGGGTGAACAACAGGTGAACGGAAGGTGGAGCGGACATGCGTGAGAGTCGTTGCCCGGAGTGTCGTTGGGTGACCGTCGTGGACGGCGCGGGGCGTCGCCACCTGGAGATGCGGTGGGACCACGCCGGTAGCGCCGTCGTCGCGTTCCCCAGTTCGGGGACCGGGCTGACCAGCCGGGCCGCCTGACGTCCGCGGGGGTCCGGTTCGCCGCTGCGCCGCAGGGGTAGGCGCGAGCACGTCGCGACACCGGGCCGGTGGTGAGTCCTCACACGGGCTGCGCGAGCAGAGCGCTGGGGTGTCGCCGTCGACGACCCTGCAGGAGGAACCACCGTGTCATCGCCCCGCCCCGAGTCCCAGCCCGAGCAGCAGCAGACCCCGCCCGGCACGCTCGGCCAGATGGACCCGAAGCCCGACCACGGCGAGGAGAGCTACCGGGGCTCCGGGAAGCTCACCGGGAAGCGCGCCGTCATCACCGGTGGCGACAGCGGCATCGGTCGCGCTGTCGCCATCGCCTTCGCGCGCGAGGGCGCCGACGTCCTGATCGCCTACCTCGACGAGCACGAGGACGCCCAGGAGACCGCCCGGTACGTCGAGGACGCCGGACGGACGTGCGTCCTGGTGGCGGGGGACCTCGCCGACCGGGCGCACGCCAAGACGATCGTGCCCAAGGCCGTCGAGGAACTGGGCGGGATCGACGTGCTGGTCAACAACGCGGCCTTCCAGATGAGCCACGAGTCGCTGGACGAGATCACCGACGACGAGTGGGACCACACCGTCGCGCTGAACCTGACCGCGATGTTCACCCTGATCCGCGACGCCGTGCCGCACATGCAGCCGGGCGCGTCGATCATCAACTCCTCGTCGGTGAACTCGGACAACCCGAGCCCCACCCTGGCGCCGTACGCGATGACCAAGGCCGGCATCGCCAACTTCACCGCCAGCATGGCGCAGCTGCTGGGGGAGAAGGGGATCCGCGCCAACAGCGTGGCGCCCGGCCCGGTGTGGACGCCGCTGATCCCCTCGACGATGCCGCCGGAGAAGGTCGCCGCGTTCGGGGGTGACACGCCCCTGGGTCGTGCCGCGCAGCCGGCCGAGCTGGCGCCGGTCTACGTGCTGCTTGCCAGCGACGAGTCCAGCTACGTCTCCGGGGCCCGGATCGCCGTGACCGGGGGCCGGCCGATCCTCTAGTCGGACCGCTACCGGACGGCGTCGGCGAGGGTGCGGACGTCGTCCGGTCGGACCCGGCAGCAGCCACCGACCAGCCGCGCGCCGGCGGTCAGCCACCCCGACACGTCGCCGACGCCGGGCCGCCCGGTCCACCGGCGGCCGGCCGCGTCCCACGTCTCGCCGCTGTTCGAGTAGGCCACTCCGGGCTTGCCGCTGGCCCCGGCGGCGGCCACCGCGGCGGGCACGCCCGCGGGATCGGTGCAGTTCACCCCGACCGCGATCACCGCGTCGACGTCCCGCGCCATCGCGCAGACCTCGGCCAGCCGCTCGCCGCGGCGGGTGCGCACGACGCCGTCCCGGTCGGTCGTCGAGGTCAGGGACAGCCAGGCGGGCACGCCGAGCTCGGCCAGCTCGGCGAGCAACGCCTCCACCTCCGCGGCCGCGGGCAGCGTCTCGCAGGCCAGCACGTCGGCCCCGGCCTCGGCGAGCACGGCCAGCCGTGGCCGGTGGAACGCGCGCAGCTCAGCCACGGAGAGGTTCTCCACGTAGTCGCCGGTGTACTCCGAGCCGTCGGCGAGGAGGGCCCCGTAGGGGCCCACCGAGGCGGCCACCCAGCCGTCCCGGCCGGCCAGCGCCAGGCCGTCGCGGGCCAGGGCCACCGACCGCGCCATCAGCGTGCGGGCCTGTGCCCCGTCGATGCCCGCGGCGGCGAAGCCGGGGAAGGACGCCTGGTAACTGGCGGTGGTGGCGACCTGGGCGCCGGCTGCGGCGAAGGCGGCGTGCGCGGCGGTGACGGCCGCCGGGTCGTCGCGCAGCAGCCGGGCCGACCACAGCGACGAGCTGACGTCGTGCCCGCGGGACTCGAGCTCGGTGGACAGGCCGCCGTCGAGGACGACGGTCCCGGTGTGCAGCGCATCCGCGAGGGTGGTCACCGTGCGAAGGTCCTCCGGGTCAGTTCGGGGTGCGCCGCCGCCGGTCGGCCGCCACGAAGGCGACGGCCAGGGCCAGCGGGGCGGCCGCGGCGATGCCCGTCACGGCCAGCACGTCGGCGAGGCCGGCGGTCGACCAGGCGGAGGAGGAGACCAGCGCCCAGCCCAGGCCGCACAGCGGGACGGTGACCAGCCCGGTGCCCAGGGCCAGCCGGATGCGGGCGGCCCGCCCGTCGTCCCGGGCGACGAACCCGGCGAGGACGGCGGGCACGACGACCACCGCGCAGCGCGCCAGGTGGTCGCCGGGGCCCTCGCTGCCGGCGAAGGAGGCGAGCGACACGGTGGCGGCCAGCGAGACCACGGCGGTTCCGCCCAGCAGCACCCACCAGGTCTGGACGGCGGCGGCCGAGCGCAGCGTGGCCGCCGGGCGCACCAGCCGGCCGGCGGCCCACACGCACAGCGCGGCGCTGAGCAGCAGGAAGGTGACCAGTGACTGCGGGACGTCGGCGACCGCGCCGCCGGCCCGGGTGGGCAGCTGCCACGGCTGCCGGCCCAGCAGGGCGAGGACGACGGTCAGCACGGCCCCGGCCGCGACCAGGACCGCCGGGTGCAGCGAGCGGGGGGTGGTCTCGGCGGCGACCCGGGCGTCCAGGGCCTCGGCGCGGCGCAGCAGGTCGGCCATCACCGCGTTCTCGGTCCGCGTCCCCGCCGGCTCGGCCCCTGCCACTCCGGCGGCGGTCGTCCGGGTGCCGGTCGTCCGGGTGTCGGTCGGCTCGGCGTCGAGCGGCCGGGATCGGGTCGGGTCGGACCCGGTCGGCAGGTCCGCCACGGAGTTGCCGGTCACCAGGTGCAGCCGGGGGGAGGCGTCCTGAGTCACCCGCCCAGCGTCACACCCTGTGACGGACCCGGCCAGGTGAACTGGCGGGCTTCAGTCGACCGGGCGACAGTCGGGCCGCGCGTCGCCGGTGCGGGTGCTCGCGGGGCTCACCCGTTCACCCGACCGGGGCGCTGGTCGTGCTCCGCGGTGCTGACCCGCCGGCCGCCACCGGCACCGGCTCTGCCGGACAGCAGCAGGTCCGGTGAGGTGATCAGTCGCTGCCCGGCACCGCGAAGGCGGACAACCGCGCCGTGCCGGGGCCGACGGCGGAGAACGGCGTGTGCAGGTCGAGGACGGCCACGCCGCCGGTCGGGAAGCCGTGCTGGCAGCCCCGCCGGGCCTCGTCGTCCCCCTGCCCGTCGTCGAGGAGTGCGACGAGCACGCTGACCGAGGGGTTGTGGCCGATGATCGCCAGCAGGCCCACGTCCTCCGGGACCTCCCGCACCACCGACAGCAACGCCTCCGCGGTGTTGTCGGCGACCAGCGGGTGCAGGACGGGCGACACCCCGCCGGCCTGCTCCCAGGTCTGCACCGTCCGGAGTGCGGGGGAGACCAGCGCCCGGTCCGGTGCCAGGTCGCGGTCGGCCAGCCAGGCGCCGATCGCCACGGCCCGGCGGGCCCCGGAGGCGGTCAGGGGGCGGTCGGCGTCGACGGCGGCGGACCCCGCCTCGGCGTGACGGACGAGCACGAGGCGGCGGGTCGGCACCGCCCGAGTCTGGCACCGCCGCAGCAACTCGGTCGTGGCCTCGTACGCCGTCCGGGAGACTGTCCGACATGGCCGGGGACGACGCGTTCGGTGACCTGCCGGTGAGTGACCGCCTGGTCGTCCCGGCCGGGTCAATGTCGTGGCGGTTCTCCCGGTCCTCCGGGCCAGGCGGGCAGGGGGTGAACACCGCCGACTCCCGGGTGGAGCTAGCGGTCTCGCCGCTGCAGCTCCCCGGCCTCACCGAGACCCAGCGCCGGCGGCTGGTCGAGCGGCTCGGCGACCGGCTGGTCGACGGCGTGCTGACCATCGCCGCCAGCGAGCACCGGCAGCAGCTGCGCAACCGGGAGGCCGCCCGGGCGAGGATGGCCGCGGTGCTGCGCGGGGCGATCGCGCCACCGCCGGCAGCCCGGCGGAAGACGAAGCCCACCCGCGGCTCCCAGGAACGCCGGATCACGGCCAAGAAGCAGCGGGGAGAGACCAAGCGCCTGCGCGGCCGGTGGGACTGAGCCGGGCGCCGGCCCGGCCGAGAGGGTAGGACCAGCGCATGCGCATCGACCGGATCGACCACCTCGTGCTCACGGTGGCCGACCTCGACCGGACCGTCGCCTTCTACACGCAGGTGCTCGGGATGACCGTGGAGACCTTCGGTGAGGGGCGGACCGCGCTGCGGTTCGGCCGGCAGAAGGTCAACCTGCACGTGCGCGGAGCCGAGTTCGAACCCCGGGCAGCGCACGCGGGCACCGGCACCGCCGACTTCTGCCTGGTCACCGAGGACCCGCTGGACCAGGTGCAGGCCGAGCTCGCGGCGCACGGGGTGCCCGTCGAGGTCGGGCCGGTGACCAAGCAGGGGGCGCTGGGGGAGATGCGCAGCGTCTACGTCCGCGACCCGGACGCCAACCTGGTGGAGATCTCCCGCTACTGAGCGGCCGACCTGGGACAGCGGCGTGCCGGGGGTTAGGGAGCGCGGACAGCTGCGTGCGGCCCTCCCGCATCCGCCGCTCCAGCGCAGCCGCCGGCCTAAGGGCCCGGCGATCCCGGCACCGATCGCCGCGGTCAGGAGGGGCAGGCGCCCACTCCAGTCCTCGCGCACCAGCCCGGACGGCGGGGCCGGGTGGCGCTCAGCGGCGTCGGGCCACCCGGGTGCCGACGAGGACGCCCATCAGCGTCCAGAAGGAGCCGACGCCGACCCCGGCGAGCACGACCCAGAAGGGCACCCGCATCTCGTCGGTCGCCACCTGCACCAGTCGCTGCTCGGTCTCCTGCTCCATGGCCGAGAGCCTGGCCGAGTCCCGGCCCGGCCGCCAGCCCCGCCGGCCCGCGGCGGTGCGGCTGTCCGACGCCGACGTCACTGGGTGACCAGGCCGGCTCCGGCCCACCCGGCCGGCAGGGCTGAGGCCGCCGGCTCCGGCCCACCCGGCCGGCACGGCTGAGGCCGCCGGACATCGCCGCCGGGTGGTCAGGCAGCCTCGGAGCCGCCGACCACGTGCTCGACCGGCAGCCCGAAGGACCGCTCCACCCGGCTCGGCAGATCGGCGCGCAGCCAGCGCGAGGCCCCGCGGCGCAGGGTGGACACGACGATCTCGTCGGCGGAGAACCGTCGCAGTGCCAGGCGGACCGCCTGCACCGGGTCGCGGTCGCCCACCTCGCCGTCCGCGGCCGCCCCGAGTCCGCGGATCTCCGCCAGGGCGCTGGTCAGCCGCTGGGCGGCCACGGCGCGGGCCCGGTCGGCCGGTTCACCCTCGCCGCCGGGCTCCCGCTCCTGCTCGGCGACCGGCGTGGCGGGCACGACGACGTAGAACTCGTGCTCCCGCGCAGCCATCCGCTGCTGCAGCGCGTCCAGCAGGCGAGGTCCACCGAGAGTCTGGTTGGCCAGCACCAGGCACCGTCGCATCGTCTCCCCGCCCGCCTGTCGATCGGAACCGCGTCCCCCGACGGTAGGTGGTCAGCCGTTCCGGAGGCCAGCACCTCCAGGACGGCGCACCTGCAGGACGGCGCACCACCAGGGCGGCGCACCAGCAGGACGGCGCACCACCAGGACGGCGCACCACCAGGACGGCGCACCAGCTGGGCGGCGCATCAGCAGGACGGCGCACCAGCAGGACGGCGCACCGAGTGGCAGCCCAGCGGGCCGACGAGGCCGGGGAGACCCCGCTGAGCCGTCACTCGCTGCGTGTCCGGCCGCGACGGGGGAGCGGTGCACGGTCCCCGGCGCTCCTGTGTGAGACCGACGGAACGCGACCTTGACCTGAGCGCCGCCACCGGGAAACCGGGCCCCCGCAGGCTCGCAGATGTGTCCGCAGTCGTCTCGTTGCCCACCCCCGGCCGGGGTCCGGGCGGGGGCACGCGCACCACCGCCACCCACTGCCCGTACTGCTCGCTGCAGTGCGGCGTCACGATGACCGCCGGCGACCGCCCGGCCACCCTGGTGCCCGCAGACTTCCCGACCAACCGCGGCGGGCTGTGCTCCAAGGGCTGGTCGGCTCCCGAGCTGCTCGACCACCCCGAGCGGCTCACCCGCCCGCTGGTCCGCGCCGACCCCACCGACCGCACCAGCCCGCTGGTGGAGAGCAGCTGGGAGGTCGCCCTCGACCGGGTGGTCGCCGCCATCCGGGCCACCCAGCGCGACCACGGTCTTGACGCGGTCGGCTGCTTCGGCGGTGGCGGGCTGACCAACGAGCAGGCCTACCAGTTCGGCAAGTTCGCCCGGGTGGCGCTGCGCACCAGCGCCATCGACTACAACGGCCGGTTCTGCATGTCCTCGGCGGCCGGTGCGGCGATCCGGGCGTTCGGGCTGGACCGCGGCCTGCCCTTCCCGCTGGCCGACATCGCCGAGGCCGACGTCGTCGTCCTGGTCGGCAGCAACCCCGCCGACACGATGCCCCCGGCGATGCAGTGGTTCGACGCCGGCCGGGCGCGCGGCGCCGAGCACATCGTGATCGACCCGCGCCGCACCAGCACCGCCCGCAACGCCACGCTGCACCTGCAGCCGCTGCCGGCCACCGACCTGGCCCTGGCCAACGGGCTGCTGCACATCGCGATCGCCGAGGGGCTGGTCGACGAGGCCTACGTGGCCGCGCGCACCACCGGCTTCGACGCCGTCCGGGCCGGGGTCGCCGGGTACTGGCCGGACCGGGTGGAGCGGCTCACCGGGGTGCCGGTCGAGCAGCAGCGCCGCACCGTCTTCGCCCTCGCCCGGGGACGGCGGTCGATCGTCCTCACCGCCCGGGGCGCCGAGCAGCACCGCAGCGGCGTCGACACCACCCAGGCCTGGATCAACCTGGCCCTGGCGCTCGGCCTCCCCGGCCGCGAGGGCAGCGGCTGGGGCACCGTGACCGGGCAGGGCAACGGGCAGGGCGGGCGGGAGCACGGGCAGAAGGCCGACCAGCTGCCCGGCTACCGGAAGATCACCGACCCGGCGGCGCGCGCGCACGTCGCCGCCGTCTGGGGCGTCGACCCCGACGATCTACCCGGCCCCGGCCGCAGCGCCTTCGAGCTGCTCGACGCGCTCGGCACCGAGGGCGGGGTGCGCACCCTGCTGGTGATGGCCTCCAACGTCGCCGTCTCCGCGCCGGACGCCCGGCGGGTGATCAGCCGGCTGCGCGACCTGGACTTCCTCGCCGTCAGCGACTTCTTCCTCTCCGAGACCGCCGAGCTCGCCGACGTGGTGCTGCCCAGCGCCATGTGGGCGGAGGAGGAGGGGACGATGACCAACCTGGAGGGCCGGGTGCTCCGCCGCCGCCGGGCGATGGACCCACCCGCCGGCGTCCGCGACGACCTGCAGCTGCTCGCCGAGCTGGCCGGCCGGCTGGGGGTGGCGGGCTTCAGCGGGGACGCCGAGACCGTCTTCACCGAGCTCGGCCGGGCCAGCGCCGGTGGGCCGGCCGACTACTCCGGCATCACCTACCGGCGGATCGACGAGGAGCAGGGCCTGTTCTGGCCCGTCCCGGCCGCCGAGCACCCCGGCACCCCGCGGCTGTTCACCGAGCGGTTCGCCACCCCCGACGGGCGGGCCCGGTTCTGGCGGGTGGAGCAGGTCGACGCCCACGAGCGCCCCGACGCCGAGTACCCCTACGTGCTCACCACGGGCCGGGTGCTCGCCCAGTACCAGTCGGGCACCCAGACCCGCCGCTCCCGCAGCCTGCAACTGGTCGCGCCCACCCCGCGCGCGGAGCTGCACCCCGACCTGGCCCGCACCCTCGGCATCGGCCAGCACGACGTCGTTGAGCTCGCCACCCGGCGCGGCCGGGCCCGCTTCCACGCACTGATCACCGACGCGATCCGCCCGGACGTCGTCTTCGCGCCGTTCCACTGGGGCGGCGGCTCCAGCGCCAACGCGCTCACCGACCCGGCGCTGGACCCCACCAGCCGGATGCCGGCCTTCAAGGTCTGCGCGGTCGCCGTCTCCCGGGTCGGCGAGCCCGAGGAGCGGCTCCCGCCGCCGGAACCGGCCACCCAGCCCCAGCCCGGCCCGCACACCCGACCGACGGCCCACACCCCGCACGCCCCGTCACGGAGGAGGACCACCAGCGTGAAGAGCACCCCGCGCTTCCTGAACGGCGTCTACCCGATCACCGGCGAGGGGCTGGGCAAGCCCGGCCCGCTGGACCCCGCCCTGCGCTACCAGGTCCCCGAGGGCAAGAGCGCACAGGCGCTCTACTTCCGTGGCGGCAACTCCACCGACGAGCTCGTCTACGTGCTGCTGGTGCGCGACGGCCAGCCGATGCGCTGGTTCCCGATCGGCGCCAAGGGCGACTGCCACGTGCCGCTGCGGGTGGTCGAGGACCTCGACGGCGGCACCGTGGTCGAGCTGCACGCGGCCGCACCGGTGGGCGTCACCGGCGACCTGGTGCTCGACCTGGGCCTGGTGGAGGTCTGATGACGGCCGTCCTGGGTGGGCGCCCGGCCGGCGTGAGCACGCTGCACTTCGCCATGGACGACGCCGACGGCGTGGACACCCGGCAGCGGCTGGTCGTCGTCGGCAACGGCATGGCCGGGGCGCGGGTGGTCGAGGAGGTGCTCGAGCGCGGCGGCGGCGAGCAGTTCGCGATCACCGTGTTCGGCGAGGAGCCGCACGGCAACTACAACCGGATCATGCTCAGCCACGTCCTGGCCGGGGAGGAGCACGAGGACGACATCGTGCTCAACAGCCACGACTGGTACGCCGACCAG